>JBBRZV010000001.1:0-116044 GCA_038236365.1 Actinomycetales bacterium
GACCTCCGGCTCAAAGCACCCCTACCTCGACCGCGACGGACCGCGGGTGCGCCTCCCAGGGCGCGACTACCTGCTCCTCACCGGGCCTTTACCAGCAGCCACCAGCCTCGGCTGGTGGCCGGACCCCACACGGTTCCAAGCCCAGTCACCGAACCTGTTCTGGCCCGCCGATCGGACCTGGTGCGTCGCCACCGAGATCGACTTCGACTCGACCCTGGTCGCCGGAACCCGCACACTCATCGACGCGCTCCTGAACGAGCCCACCCTCGATGCCTGGCCCCTCGACCCCGACAACTCCCTCGCCTCCGACGCCGATCACATCAACCCCGTCCCCGTAAGTCGACGGCTCCGGTGACGATCCGTCTTCGGTGCAGCAAAAGCTCACTATCCGCGCCCTGTGCGCGCATACACGCAAGGCCCAGCGTCTTCAAGGCAGATCAGGATCGGGGTGGTCGACCAAGAACTTGCAGGCGGCATCGTCCCGGATAAGTCCTTGGTCGAGTAGCCATTCGACTGCTCGACGATTGGCCCGAGCATCATGGAAGGCGTGCCACGCGGAAACCAGGTCTGGGTGCCCCTCGAACAGTTCGTCTTTGAACCGTCGAAAGGCTCCCCGGCCTCTGATGGCCCGCTCCAGCCGCTGCCCTGCGGCGTCGTCACTGACCCCCTCTGCGAAGTCAGCCATGTCCGCGTACCAAACCCAAGACGGGAGCGGGTCGATCGGCATGAGATCCAGTTCATCGAGATCGATCGGGTTCTCCCCGTCGATCCCGGTGTCAGATGTCCAGAACACGATCTCTCCGGTCCGGGGATCGATCAGCCATCGGTGTTCGTAGTCGGTCTGATCCGAAAGCGCTATCGCAATCTCGTCCACGGCGAGCTTGCCTAGATCGAGCATCAGTTCAGCGTAGGCCGTATGCGTCGTCTCGTGGCCGAGAGACTTCCAACAATGCTCCGTACGACCGCCTTCAACGCCCTGACCGCGCCAGGAGCGCAACGCCACTGGAGGTCACCGCGACGCTCTCAGCACCTCGATGTTGCAGGTGGGCCCGGCGGCGCGGGCGAGTCGACGGTCGCCGGTGAGCAAGGTGGCATCCAGGGCCTCGGCCAGCGCGACGTATGCGCCGTCGTAGGCAGTGAGGTTGTGTCTCAACTCCCAGCAGCGGGCAAGCAGCGGCACGTGAGGGGCGCGGCGCATCGGCAGTGCCGCGAGATCACCCATCGCCAGCTGCGCGCGGCGGGCGTCGAGCAAACCGGCACGGTTCTGGCGACGCAGCACCGAGGTGACCTCCAGGTCCACCAGCTCGGGGGCGGCCAGGGTCTCGCTGCGCAGCCGGGTCCGGGCGGCGTCGCCATCTGGGCCGTCATCGGCCAGCGCCACGGCAAGGACGCTTGCGTCAACGACGAGCACGGTCCTCCTGCAGGGTCTTGACTGCGTCGACCAGCGGGGCCGAGCCGCCCGAGCGACCTCCGGCCCTATCGAGGACCTCCTCGAGGGTCGGCTGGCTTGCCTCGGCGATCAGTCGGGAGCGCAGGTACTCCTGCAACGACTGGTGCGCGGCCGCAGCGCGTTGGCGCAGCACTGCGTGGGTCGCCTCCGGGACGTCCTTGATCTGTATGCTCGGCATGGCGCCATTATGGCGCCGGAACATCGGAAGTGCAAGCGCCCGCACATCGCCAGGAGGGGAAGGATCTCTCGGCCGTCACAGCGCCAGATGTCCGAGATCACGAGCACGGCTCCTGCTGGATTGCAGCGAAAGTGAACAGGAGTACGGACATCCAGAACCCGGAGAAGGTGCGCGGAGGTCAGAGGGCACAGGCGAGGGTGGTGATGAAGAGCATCGACTCTGCCGCAATCCTAAGTCATACTGATTTTGTATCGCTTATTGGATACGAAATCAGTATGAACATTATTCACTCGTTTGATGGAATCACTCCGTTCGTACCTGCTGAATGATACAATGTGAGCATGATGACGAACGTGGTGGCGCGAGCTTCCCACATTGCAGCTGGGCAATGGGGTCTGCTGACCACCGCCCAAGCCGCCCACGAGGGCATCAGTCGTCTCCAACTGGCACGTCTCGCTGACGCCGGCGTGCTGCAGCGTGTCGGCCGCGGCGTCTACGCCACGACATCATCTGCTGACGAACACGTCGGCCTCCGGGCAGCGTGGCTGGCGCTGGACCCTACACAGACAGCTGAGCGGCGACTGGTCAACCCGATCGCCGCCGGGGTGGTATCCCACGCTTCCGCTGCAGGCCTGCACCAGCTCGGGGACCTCCTCGATGACCAGCACGAGTTCACTCTCGCGCAACGGAAGCAGACCGCACGCGGCGGCATCCACATCCACCGGGGCGACCTCCTCGAGCAGGACGTCACGATCGTGGAGGGTCTGCCGGTGACCACAGTGGAACGTACGATCGCTGATCTCCTGCGCGCCGGACATGACCCCGAACACGTGGCGCAGATCCTCGGACAGGGCGTGCGGCGAGGTGTCATAGACCCCGCCGTCCTCGCAGCCCACCTCGACCCGCTCGCCCGCCGCCACCATCAACCAGACGGAAGCGGACTGGGCGAGTACCTGCTGGACATCGTCGGCCTGAGCCAGGCAGCCCTGACCAGGGAACTCGCCCAGAGCCCCGCCGGCCAAGAACTTCTGGCAGCAGGTCGCCTCAGTGCCATAGCCGAGATGGTCGCCTCGATCAGCCCGCGGGTCAACGTGTCGCAGGTGTTCGGGTCGGACAAGCTCGACTTCGGGAAGAACGCGGGTCTGAGTGAGACATTTGCGCTCCAACGCAGCACGGCAGCACTACAGCCGGCGCCGGACAGCCGGACTCACCGATGAGCAGCACCGCCGACGGATACCGCGACGGTGTTGCGCTCTGGGCTGCCGCGACCGACAGGGCGAAAACCGAAGCCGCAGCCAGAGGTGCCAACAGTGGTGCACTCCTTCGGCAGTTTGTGAACGACCGCTTCCTCGCCCGCGTGTTCCACGACCCTGACGCCCCGTGGGTCCTCAAGGGTGGTACGGCCGTCCTCGCGCGCGTGAACGACGCCCGTACGACCAAGGACGTGGACCTCCTTGGCGAGCTCGACAACATCGACGTCGCCTTGGGGCGCCTGCGATCCGCGGCCGGGGTCGACCTCGGTGACCACTTCCGGTTCATCATCACCGGCCAGGAGCGGACCGTCGTTGGTACAGGTCAACCCCACGTGGACGGGTACCGCGTGCACGTGGACGCGTACTGCGGAGCGGTGAAGCGCCACACGTTCGGTGTGGATCTCGTGACAGGGTCGCTCATGACCACGGCCCCCGACGTGCAGACCCCGGTCCCGGCACTGAACCTGCGGGGCCTCATCCCACCGACTCTGCGCCTGTACCCAGTGGTCGACCACATAGCCGACAAGCTCTGCGCGACCCAGTCCACCTACGGCGCGGCGGGAGACCGGCCGTCAAGCCGGGTCCGTGACCTCGTCGACCTCGTCGTATTCGCGCGGTCGCAAGACGTGGACGGTGACGCACTCATCAAAGCGATCCGCGCGGAGTGGACTCACCACGGCCTGACAGGTGACCCCCTGTTCAACCCGCCAATGCACTGGGGGCGGCTGTACCCACCATTGGCCAGAACCGTCCGCAAGTGCGAGGGCCTGACGACGTTCCCAGCCGCGGTGGAGTTCGTCGGTACGTTTCTCGGTCCCGCCCTTGATGGGTCAGGGGCCGGGCGCCGGTGGTCCTCGGACCTTGCCAGGTGGGAACCCGGCCCAGAGGTTCACGCGACCGACAATCCGTAAACGCACGGGCTGGGTCGTCGAGGACACCTTCGGAGTCCGCAGCCAGTCCGCAGAAAGTCCGCAAGAAGTTCAGAAACAGCTATCTGCTGCCAACCGCCTTCAACGATGTTTCCGCAGGTCAGAGCCTTATTTCGCTAATTATCAACGTCAGCCGTTCATGGGGGGATCCTTCCCCTACTACTACTGAGGATGGCTGCCTGTGAGCACCAGGAGGCTGCCGTGAGCACTGTGAAGCTGCCCGAAACTGATCTTGCGCGAATCGCGAAGTACTGCTCCACCCGGGTGCCCGCACAAGTGCTCAAGGAGCTTCGGGTGGAGTTCGAGACACGGGGCCGCTCGGTAACAATCATCGAGACCCGGCCGCCATGGCAGGGCGGTGACGCCCCGTGGACTCGGCTCAAGGTCGCGCAGCTGCGCTATCGGCCGGAGTGCTCTGACTGGACGCTGCACTGGCGGAATCGCAACGAGAAGTGGTTCGCATACGACGATCTTGTCAGTGGGACGGCAGCCGAGTTGCTCGCCGAGATCGATGAAGATCCCACCTGCATCTTCTGGGGCTGACCTTGGCCGAGGTCAGTCGAAGACCCGGAAGACCTTGTGGTTGGCCGCTTGCGCGCGGGGGCGCACCACCATCCGGTCGATGTTGACGTGAGAGGGCCTGGTCGCCACCCAGACCACGCAGTCGGCGATGTCCGCTGCCGTCAAGGGCTCGGCCACACCGGCATACACAGCGTCCGCCTTGGCCCGGTCACCGCCGAAGCGGGTCAGCGCAAAGCCCTCGGAGCGAACCATGCCGGGGGCGATCTCGCACACCCGCACCGGTTGGTCCCAGAGCTCGAGCCTCAACGTGTCGACGACCGAGTGGACCGCGAACTTGGCGGCAACATAACCTCCGCCGCCCTCATAGGCAACCAGACCGGCTGTCGACCCCATCACCACGATCTGGCCCTCCGACGCGACGAGTGCGGGCAAGAGTGCCTTGGTCACGGCCACGACGCCTAGAACGTTGACCTCGTACATCATCCGCCACTGGTCGAGGTCGGACTCGGCCACCTGCTCAGCTCCGAGCGCACCTCCGGCGTTGTTCACCAACAGGTCGCAGCGCCCACCAACCTGGTCAGCCAGCGAGGCCACGTCCACGGCGGAGGTCACGTCACCACGGACCGCGCGTCCGTCGATCTCGGCCGCGAGCGCTTCGATACGGTCGACCCGACGGGCCACGCAGACGACCTCGAAACCCTGCGCCGCCAACGCTCTGGCGGTCGCCGCCCCGATACCGCTGCTCGCTCCGGTCACCACGGCGACAGGCCGCGCCGTCTCGGCAACATCCCGTGTCCTCTCGGCCGCGGGCCGCGTCGTCTCAGTCACCCGCCCAGTATTCACACCCGCCCCGGCACATAGTCTCGGTGGGTGAGCAGTCCAGGTCTGCGCCCCTTGGCGGTCCCACGGGGGACGGCTGCGCCGAGCATCCTCGCGGACCTGCAGGGTGCGCTGGACGGCTCCGGCCCGGCGGTGGCCCCTCACGCCTTGGGCAGTCCGCCTCAGCGGATCCCCCACGACGCGGCACATCTCCCTCAGGGCCTCGCGCTGACGATCGGCACGTCCGGCTCGAGTGGACCGCCCAAGCTGGCGATGCTGACAGGAGACGCCCTGCGCGCCTCCGCAGACGCCACCTACGAGCGGCTGGGCGGCCAGGGCACGTGGCTGCTGGCGATGCCGGCCCACCACATCGCCGGCATCCAGGTCCTGGTCCGGTCGTTGGTCGCGGGCACGACACCCGTGGCGATGGATCTCCGAAGCGGCTTCACTCCGACAGCATTCGCCCAAGCCACCGCCGAGCTCGCTTCTGCCGCAACGGCTTACACGGCCCTCGTCCCAACCCAGCTGGTCCGACTACTCGCCTCCGACGATGGACGCGAGGCGCTCGCCCGGTATGCCGCCGTGCTGGTCGGCGGCGCAGCCACGCCTGCGGGCGCCCTCGCCGAGGCGAAGAACGCCAGGATTCGGGTGGTCACGAGCTACGGGATGAGCGAGACGGCGGGCGGCTGCGTCTATGACGGTCGCGCCCTCGATGTCAGCCGGGTCCAGCTCGAGGACGACGGACGGATCCGTCTTGGCGGCTCTACCCTGGCTCACGGATATCTCGACGAACCAGCCCTGAGCGCAGAGGCGTTCGTGGTCGATGACGCCGGTGGGAGGTGGTTCCGCACCGACGATGTCGGCCACCTCGACGGCCGTGGCGCTCTCGTCGTCGACGGGCGCATCGACGACCTGATCAACACCGGCGGCCTCAAGGTGGCTCCGCGGCAGGTCGAAGAAGCACTCACCGAGCTCGAGAACGTGGCCGAGGCCGTCGTGGTGGGGACTCCCGACCCTGAGTGGGGCCAGCTCGTCAGCGCCGCCATCGTGGTCACCGAGGGCAGTTTGCGCGTGACGCTGGACGAGATCCGCGACTGCCTGCGCGGCATACTGCCGGAGCACGCGCTGCCGAGGCGGCTCGCGACCCTGACCGAGCTCCCACTGCTCGGGCCGGGCAAGCCCGACCGGGCTGCGGTCCGGAGGCGCTTCGACCAAGATCTGTGACCCGTGACAAGATCATCCATAGAAGCCGGATCAAGCATGGCATGGAGGTAGGGATGGCAAAGGTACTGCTCTTCCTCGTCACGCTCGGGATAACGATCTACGCGGTGATCGACGCCATCCAGACTGAGGACACGCGCGTTCAGCACCTGCCCAAGCTCGTCTGGATCGTCCTGATCCTGCTGTTCAGCCCCCCCGCGGCCATCGCCTGGTACTTCATCGGGAGGCAGCGCGGCGCACTGGGCACACGGCGAGGACCCAACTACCCGGCGGCCCCGCGTGGCCCCGACGATGATCCGGAGTTCCTCCGCGGTCTGTGATCACCTACCAGTACCTGAAGTGAGCGATAAGTAACCCAATGGCGACTTTGTCCCAGTGGGTCGAGGGCGCACGCCCCCGTACCCTCCCTGCTGCTGTCGCGCCCGTTCTGGTCGGAACCGGCGCCGCCTACGCTCTCGGCAGGGCCGACAGCGGCCTTGCCCTCCTTGCCCTTCTGGTGTCACTGGCGCTCCAGGTCGGCGTGAACTATGCCAACGACTACTCCGATGGCATCCGCGGCACCGACGAGGATCGGGTTGGCCCCGTCCGGCTGGTTGGTCAGGGGCTGGCCAGACCCGACAACGTCAAGCTCGCAGCCATGCTCTCCTTCGCCAGCGCGGCCCTTTTCGGACTCGCCCTGGTTGCCCTCAGCGGCGCCTTCGTGATGCTCCTGGTCGGTGCCGCCTCGATCGCCGCCGCCTGGTACTACACGGGAGGCAAGAAACCCTACGGCTACTCAGGACTCGGTGAGCTCTTCGTCTTCGTCTTCTTCGGTCTGGTGGCCACGTTGGGCACGACCTACACCCAGGCTGGCACCCTCAGCATTGCCTCGATCGCGGGCGCGGTGGGGGTCGGCGCCATCGCCTCGGCCATCCTGGTCGCCAACAACCTGCGCGACATCCCTGGCGACACGTCAAACGGAAAGAGGACGCTCGCCGTACGTCTGGGTGCGAGCCGCACCCGAGATCTGTATGCCGCGCTGCTGGCCCTCTCGCTCCTCTGCGTGCTGGTGGCCGGTGTTATCCATCTGAGCGCCCTTATCGCCCTGCTGTCCGTTGCCCTGGCTCTACCGTTGGTTCGAAGGGTCATGGGCGGCGCGGTGGGCAGAGACCTGGTCCCCGTGCTCTCGGGGACGGGCCTGTTCGAACTGGTCTATGCCGCACTGCTTGCGGTCGGGTTGGGCGCTGCGCACCACCTGGGCTGAACGACCTCAGGCGCGCGACGACTCGCCACCGGCCTCGCTGTCCTCATCGATCTCGTCAGCGCGAGCCAGCTCGGCCCGTCCACTGCGTTCATCGATTCGCCGCGCGATGCTGTCGCTGAAAACAGCCCTCGGCCCCTGCAGGACGAAGAAGGACACCACCATCGAGCCCAGCGCCGAGAAGCCGAGCAGCCATGCGCCGCGCAGACCCAGGAGCCATAGGGCACAGAGGAACCCGAAAAACATCATCAGTCGCAACACCGAGTATCGCGCCATGCTCACATCCCCGAGTAGGAGTGCTGGCCGACGAAGTACACGTTGACGACCACATAGTTGACCAAGATGGCACCATAGCCGAGCAGTGCCAGGTAGTTGGCTGATCGCGCAGACCACCCCGTCGTGGCCCGAGCGTGCAGATAGGCCGCGTAGATGACCCAGATGACGAAGGTCCACACCTCCTTGGGATCCCAGTTCCAGTAGTGGCCCCAGGCCTGTTCGGCCCAGATTGCCCCCGCGATGAGCGTGAAGGTCCAGAGCGGGAAGGCCACTGCGTGGATCCCGTATGCCGTCCGGTCCAGTGACCGCGCGGGCGGCAGCGCGGTGTTGACGACAGTCCGGGCCCGTGACATGCCCGCAGTGTCCTGACCCTCCAGCCACGTCTTGACCAGGTGCAGGATCGTCACGCTGAAAGCGATGGTGAACAGCGCCACCGAGAATGTGGCCACCGTGACATGGATGACCAACCAGACGCTCCGCAGCGAGGGCAGCAGCTCGCTGGCATCGGTATAGAAGACGGTGATCGCCAGTCCGAGGGTCAGCAGCACGGGGCCCACGACGAAGAGCCCCAGCCAGCGAAGGTCCCGGCGCAGGCTGGACCCCACAAAGACCACGATGACGAACATGCAGCCTACGAGGGCAAACTCGAACATGTTGCCCAACGGTGGGCGGTGGACGGACAGCCCCCGCATGGCCGCTGCGCCGATCAGCAGGAGGCCTCCTAGCCGGGTGAGCATCATTGCGATACCGGCCGCCTTGCGTCTCCGCGGCAGGTCCGGGCTGTCGAGCGGGGCCGCGGGAGGTTTGCCACTTGCTGGGGACGCGGCGCCGACGAGCGCCGGCTCCGCCCGGGTGTCCGGAGCCATGGCCAGGACCCTGGGGGTGGCCCCGGCCAGGTCTATGGCGAAGGCGATCATGGCAATGGTGAACACAACCATGGCCGAGTAGACGGCCAGGTTGGCGTACTGCGCGAGAGTCTCGTTCGTCATACCGGGGTTCCTGTCCGTTCTGCGATCGTCCTGAGCAGATCCTCGATGGTTGCGCCGAGCCGGGGGTCCTCGCCCTTGGCCATGCCGCCCATGGAGACAACGCTATTACGCCCCACTGGTCGAATGTGGACGAAAACCCGACGACGACGGATCATCAGCGAGGCAACCAGCCCGGCCAGCGCAGCGACGGCGCCGGCGAGCGCCAGGATCTTGCCGGGGTCGTAGCGGACGGAAAGTCCCGCCCAGCGCTGGACCGAGTCAAAGGTGATACTCCCCCGGCCACCGGGCAGCTGAGCGGTCTGACCCGGTTTGAGCAACAGCCGCAGTGGCTCGCCCTTCGCGTCCTTGAGCTGGGTCATCTTCTCGGTGCTCAGGGTGTAGACCGACTGCGGCCTGCCCTGTGGATAGAGCTCGCCCTCGTAGACGCCCAGTGCCAGTGCCGGATTCTTGAGGTCGGGGAAGAAGGAGGATGGTCCGGCAACCGTGTCGATGTACTCCGAGGGCAGGAAGAACCCGAAGAACCCCAGCTGTTTCGGGCCTGCTGCCGAGACCTTGACGGCACCGACCGACCTGTAGTTGGCGTCCTGCGGCAGGAACGGTGACGCCTCGTGCAGCAACACCTGACCCTTTGCGTCGCGCACCGTGACAACTGGCGCATAGCCATTGCCCAGCAGGAACAACGACGCCCCGCCGAACTTCAACGGTGCGTTGACCTTGAGTATCTGCTGGATCCGGGGAGACTCCGGGCTTGTCTGGGTGTGTGTATATGCCGTGAAGTCCCGTGGTGCGCCTCTCTGGGCGCCGCCTGCCAGCTCCTCGAAGGTGACATCGAGCCGGTCGACGGCAACCGTGAAAGGTGACAGCCCTTCGGTGTCAACCCAGGGACCTGGGTCGAACGTGTCGTACCCCGAGATGGTGTTCGAGAAGCTCTTGCCCGTCACAAGAATGCGGTCGCCGCGCCATCCGAAGAGGTGCCCGATGGCCACGGCCACGATGACGACGATCAGGGCGACGTGGAAGACCAGGTTGCCCGTCTCTCGCAGGTAACCACTCTCGGCACTGAGGGAGAGGCCTTGGGTGCGAACCCGAAAGTGCCTGCGCCGGAGGACATCTCGTGCGACCTCGAGCACGTCCTCTGGTGCCCTGCCGAGCTCGATCTCGCCATGTTCGGGGAGCCGCTCGAGCCTCTCGGGAGCACGCGGAGGTTGAGCCCGCATCGCCCTCCAGTGGATCTTGGAGCGCGGAACTACACAACCCACGAGGGAGATGAACAGCAACAGGTAGATGGCAGCGAACCAGGGCGAGGAATAGACGTCGAAGAAGCCGAGACGGTCGAGCCAGGGCCCGGTGCTGCGGTGGCTGGCCAGGTAGTCCGCCACCCGGCCGGCATCGATGTTGCGCTGCGGCCAGATCGAGCCTGGCACTGCTCCAATCGCCAGCAACAGCAACAGGAAGAGCGCGGTCCGCATGCTCGTCAGCTGTCTCCAGGCCCACCGTGCCATGCCGACGAAGCCAAGCGCCGGCTGACTCACCTCGCTCTCGTCCGGGCGAGTGTCCATACGGCTTTCGGTCACGACCACACCCCGGCCATTACAGGACGGTCCTGAACTGCTCGACCAGACGAGTCTGCATCGACGCAGTCACGCTCTCCCACAGGCCGGTCACGAGCAGGATCCCCACGACCAGCAACATGGCCCCGCCCGTGATCTGGATGCCGCGGTGATGCTCTCGCAGCCAGTGTGACGCCCGGCCGGCACGGGAGTAGCCGCCGGCAATCAGCACAAAGGGCAGGCCCAGACCGACCGAGTACGCCGTCGCGAGCCCAACGCCGCGAGCGACTGCCAGCTGGTCGCCGGAGAGCGCGGTCGCGAGCGCCATGATCGCGCCAAATGTCGGCCCAGTGCAGGGAGCCCATCCCAGCCCGAAGACCATCCCCAGCAGAGGCGCTCCGGCCAGCCCAGCTGCAGGTTTCCACCGGGGCGCGAACCTTCGCTGACTACCGGCCCCGAGAAACACCAGAGCCATCAGGATCACAAAGACGCCACCGAGGCGCATGAGAGCGCTCTGGTGCTCCCTCAGCAACGTCCCTGCCGCGGAGACCGTCACCGCAACACCGATGAAGACGGCAGTGAACCCCAGGACGAACAAGACTGCGCCGAGCACCAGTCGGCCTCGTCCTCGCTGCTCGAGGCTGACGCCGGACAAGCCGGTGACATAGCCGAGAAAGCCGGGCACCAGCGGCAGCACGCACGGGGAGGCGAACGAGACGAAGCCAGCTGCGACGGCCACAAGGGCGGCCAGTGGCAGCGCCCCGGACGAGATCGTGCCGCCGGCGTCAGTGATCACGAGCGTTCACGAGCTCTCGCCGAGCACGTCCTTGACCAGCCCGGTGAGGGTGGCAGCCGAAACCGGACCAGAGACTCGTGCAGCGATCCGCCCCCGCCGATCCAGAACCAGCGTCGTCGGCGTGGTGTTCGCCTTGCCACGCAACGCCAGCAGAGTGCGCCCACCATCGTCCTCGAGCGAGGGGTATGTGACCTTGTTGGCGCCAAGGAAGGCCCTCGCCGTCTCGGCGCCGTCACGGTAGTTGACTCCCATGAACTGCACAGGACGACCAGCCGTCGACAGCTGCGACCACACCTGTTGCAGATGCGGCATCTCTACCACGCATGGGCCGCACCACGAGCCCCAGACGTTCAGGACCAGGACCTTGCCCAGCGCATCAGCGACCTTCCAGGGCGCGCCTTGCAGAGTGGTGCCGCTCAACGTCAGCGGGGTCAGCCGCTGATCCAGGCCCAGCCGCTCGATGGTGCCGTCCCCCGAGACGAATCCTTTCCCATCCCCCGACCTGGCCTGCGCCGCGATGGAGCCCGCGTCCGAGCTGCAGGCCGAGACCCCAACGCCGATCGTCAGGATCGTGAGGAGCGCCGTGAGCTTCCGGCGACGCGACTCGGCCAACCTCATGCACCAGCCGTCTTGCGCGCTCCAGGCAGCAGGGCCACAGCGGGCTCGCTGTAGGCGATCGACTCGAGCTCGTCGTCCAAAAACGTCAAGGAGGTCAGGGAGGCAAGCGAACACTCGCGTTTTCGCGGATCGTGCCACAGGTGACGGCCCTCGAGCTTGGATCGCGCAGTCCACACCGGCAGCTGGTGGGAGACGATGACGGCCTCATGACCTCGGGCCTTGCTGCGGACATCGGCAATGGCCGAGAGCATGCGCTCGGCAATCTCTTCGTACGGCTCGCCCCAGGAAGGCTTGAACGGGTTGACCAGCTTGCGCCAGTGCTTCGGGTACCTCAGTGACCCATCGCCAACGCCGAACGTCTTGCCCTCGAAGTAGTTCTCTGCCTCGATCACCCTGTCGTCCGTGGTGATCGAGAGACCGTGGGCGGTGGCGATCGGCGTCGCTGTCTCCTGCGCCCGCTCCAGCGATGAGGCCACGACCATGGCCACGTCGTGATCGGCAAGATGGGCACTGACCATCTCGGCCATCTGACGACCGAGCTCAGAGAGGTGGAAGTCAGCCATCCGGCCATAGAGCACTCCAGTGGGGTTGTCCACCTCCCCGTGGCGGAGCAGATGAACGACAGTCCTGTCGAAGTCCTCGGCGGCGCCGGTCATGAGGGGACCTTCGCCAGTGAGTCCGTGACCGCCCGCGCCGCAGCCGGAAGCGCAGCCAGCACGCGGTCGATAGCCGCGTCGTCATGGGAGGCACTGACGAACCACGTCTCGAACGCGCTCGGGGGAAGATGCACACCCTGGCTCAGCATGGACTGGAAGAAAGCCGAGAAGGACTGCACCTGTTGAGCTCTGGCCTCGTCGTAGTTGGTCACGGCGCCCTCCCGGAAAAAGAAGCTGAACATGCTTCCGGCCCATTGCACCACGTGCGGTATGCCGTGGTGCGAGAACTCCGCAGACGTCGCGTCCGCGATGGTCTTGCTCACAACCCCGATGCGGTCGTAGACGGCCGGGGTGCAGCCCTGCAGCGTGGCCAGACCGGCCGCGCTGGCCACCGGGTTTCCGGACAGCGTTCCGGCCTGGTAGACGGGCCCGTCGGGCGCCAGCATCGCCATAATCTCGGCGCGACCACCGAAAGCCGCGGTCGGGAAGCCGCCACCCATGACCTTGCCGAAGGTGAACAGGTCGGCAGCACCACCGTCATACGGACCCTCCAGGCCGTACCATCCTGCGGCGCTGCAACGGAACCCGGTCATCACCTCATCCGAGATCAGCAGCGCTCCGTGAGCTCTGGTCACCCGCCGGAGCGCCTCGGTGAAGCCGGCGAGCGGCGGCACGATTCCCATGTTGCCAGGGCAGGCTTCAGTGATCAGTGCCGCGATCTGGTCTCCATGCTGGGCAAAGGCTGCTTCAAGAGCCTCAACGTCGTTGTAGGGCAGCACGATCGTCTCACCCGCGCTCGACGCCGGGACCCCCGCGGAGTCCGGCAGGGCGAACGTTGCCAGACCACTGCCCGCTGCGACGAGGAACGCGTCGACGTGCCCGTGGTAGCACCCTGCGAACTTCACCACCTTCGACCGGCCGGTGAACCCCCGGGCCAGCCGTAGGGCGCTCATCGTCGCCTCGGTACCGCTGTTGACCAGGCGAACCTGCTCGACCGGCTGGACCAGGGTCACGATCTCCTCGGCCAGGGCGACCTCGTTCTCGCTCGGCGTCCCGAAGCTGAAGCCCTTCAGCGCCGCGGCCTGGACCGCGGCCAGCACGTCTGGATGCGTGTGCCCAAGGATCATCGGACCCCACGAACACACCAGGTCGACATACTCCCGGCCGTCGACGTCGGTGAGGTAGGGACCAGCAGCGCTGGACATGAACCGCGGCGTCCCCCCAACGGCCCGGAAGGCGCGCACAGGACTGTTCACTCCGCCGGGAGTGACTGCCGTGGCACGCTCCAACAATGCCAGGGACGCAGGCGCGGCATACGGGTATGGAGTTGTGGGGGCAGTCATGCCAGCCAGTATCTCAGTCGCGCGGCCTGGCGCACTCGGCTCAGGCGAGTTTCTGGGCCTCCCGAAGCTCTTCGCACGCCCCGGTGCCCTCGATGCCACGGCTGACAGCGGCCATGGATCGACCGAGGGCCAGGAAGTCCTCGCGCGCGAGGTGGCTCACGAAGTTGTTGCGCACGCTGCCGACGTGGGTCGGTGCCATCCGGGCGATCTCTGAGCGACCAGCCTCGGTCAGCACCAGCTCAACCCCGCGACGATCGCCCACGCAGGCCTCACGACGGACCCATCCGCGCTTCTCCAGGCGACCGGCCGTATGCGTCAACCGGCTCCGCGACTGCACGACGGCCTCGGCAATCTCGGACATCCGAAGCCGGAGCCCCGGGGCGTCGGACAGCACCGAGATGATCTCGTACTCGGAGAGCTGGAGCCCGTGGACCTGGAGGTCATTGTCCAGGACGGCCTCCAGCATCCGGCTCGCCCGCAGATACTCCCGCCAGGCGTTCTGTTCCTCCGTGTCGAGCCACTCTGGCTCACGTGCGTCTGTGCTCATGGAATGAATCCTACCCCGCTTTAGTTGAAAGATAAACTTCATCCTGCTAGTGTCATCAGCAGAACGAGATCACCACAAATCGTGACGAACCACCACACAACCAAGGAGCACACCCAGATGAGCACCCTCTCCGACCTCAAGCCTGGCACCTGGAACGTCGACGCCTCCCACAGTGAGGTCGGCTTCACCGCTCGCCACCTCATGGTGAGCAAGGTCCGCGGCCAGTTCAAGGAGTTTGCTGCAGTCGTCAACGTCGCGCAGCCCTTCGAGGACTCGACCGTCGAGGCCACGGTCCAGCTCGCATCCATTGACACGAATGGCGCAGACCGCGACACCCACCTGAAGTCGGCTGACTTCTTCGACGTGGAGAACAACCCGGCCATGACCTTCAAGTCCACCAAGGTCACCAACAGCTCCCTGGAGGGCGACCTCACCATCAAGGGCGTCACCAAGCCGGTCACCTTCGACCTCGACTTCGGTGGCATCAGTGCCGACCCGTGGGGCGGCACCCGCGCCGGCTTCGAGGCAACGACCGAGATCAACCGCAAGGACTACGGACTGTCCTGGAATGTCGCCATCGAGGGTGGCGGCGTGCTCGTAGGCGAGAAGGTCAAGATCGTCCTGGACGTCCAGCTGGTCGAGGCCTGACCCTCGGCCCAAGCGACACCACACGGAACGGCCTGGTACCCGCGAGGTGCCGGGCCGTTCCGGGTCTCCCTCCGGCTCAGTCGGCGGCGGCTCCGAGCCACTCGTAGCGGTGCTCGGGGCGGCCGGTGGTGCCATACCTCAAGGTCAGGTCGACTCGACCCGCTTTGGCGAGGTCAGCGAGGTAGCGCTGGGCGGTCGCTCGCGAGACCCCGATCGCCTCGGCGATCGCCTGGGCGGTCATCGCCTCACCCGAGCTTCTCAAGGCCTCGCGGATCGAGTCCGCGGTCACTGCCGAGCGCCCCTTGGGCATCGAGGCGGTCGGCGAGTCTCCCTCATGCAGGACGACCATCGCCCGGTCCACGTCCGTCTGGTCAAGCCGCCTGTTGCCGGCCAGCAGCCGGTGGAACCGCGCGAAGGCGTTCAACCGGTCAACAAGGACCGATGGTGCGAACGGCTTCACCAGGTAGTTGATCGCCCCTCGCGCGAGAGCCCGTTGCACCGATACAGCGTCGTCCGCCGCACTGATGACAATGACCGCCGCATCGAGGCGGCCGATCACCGAGGACCCTGTGGCGTCCGGCAGGTACTCATCCAGCAGGACCAGGTCAGGGCGCAGCTCTGCGGCCAGCCGGACGGCCTCAGCGGCGCTGTGGGCAGTGCCGACGACCTCGAAGTCGGGGACTCGCGCGACGTATGACGCCTGAACCCGGGCGACGCGGAAGTCATCGTCTACGACCATGACCCGGATCATCTGCGTGCACCATGCGGGCCGCCCTGCGAATGTGCGGGTTCGCTCGAGGAGGCGAACACGCCTGCCATCCTCGCCGTGAAGACCGCGCCTCGCTCCTCGTCCCCGGTGTGCACCAGGAGGACGTCGCCGCCATGGTGACGGGCCGTCTGGCGCGCGAGCCCCAGCCCCAGACCGTGCTGGTCCGGCTCGACGTCACGCGTGGTGAAGCCGGAGGCGAACACGCTCTCGACCTGCTCCGGCGTCACCCCGTCACCGCTGTCGACGACGTGAACCACGAGGTCCTCCTCATCGGACACGAGCGTCACCTCGGCCCACGCCGGTCGCCGCTGGCCGTCTCTTGCGGCGCGGATGGCATTGTCGACCAGGTTGCCGACCACCGTGACGACGTCAAGGGGCTGTCGCAGACGCCCGGGGGCCCAGGTCGGATCTCCGACAGTGAGCCGCACACCGGCTTCTGATGCGGCGGCCGACTTCGCGGCGAGCAGGCCTGCGAGATAAGGGTCTTCGACCCCATCGCCATGGCGGACGCTTCCGTGAAGCTCCTCAAGATAGGACTGCGCCTCTTCGACATGGCCGAGGTGCAGCATCCCGCTGAGGGCGTGGAGCCGGTTGGTGTACTCGTGAGCCTGGGCGCGCAACGCATCGGTCAGGGCGCGGGTCGCCTCAAGCTCGCGACCGAGCTCATCGAGGTCCGTGCGGTCCCGCAGGATCAGCACCAGCCCGAGATCCCGCCCGTCCCGCTGGACGGGAAGCCGGGTGGCCAGGACCACCTGCTCACGGATCACCCTCAGTGCTCCCGCCGGGGCAGGCCTCACGGCGAACAACGCCTCAACTACCGGCGGAGCACCAGAGCTCGCCAGCGGTTGTCCCAGCCGCACCTCACCACCGAGCAGCCGCATCGCTTCGGGGTTGCAGACGGTCACCCGCCCCTCGTGGTCGATGGCGATGACCCCATCTCTCACGCCGCCCAGCACCGCTGCATGCTCACGTAGCAGGTCGGCCATCTCCTCGGGCTCCAGACCCAGCGTGGTGCGGCGAAGTCTGTGGCCGAGGGTGACCGCGCCCAGCACCCCGACGGCCAGCGCAGCCGCAGAGATGATGACAAGGAGCAAGGCCAGCTCACGCATCTGGGCATCGAGCTCGACGGTACTGATCCCGACACTGACCTCCCCGGCAACCGAGCCGTCGTCAGCACGCAACGGCACCTTGCCCCGGGCCGAGTCCCCCAGGGTCCCTCCCTGTATGGCGACCAGCTCGCGACCCGCCAGGGCCTCTGAGGGGTCGGTGCTGACCCGGTGGCCCACCAGGGAACGGTTGGGATGGCTGTACCGGATGCCGGCGTCGTCCGTGACCACGACGTACAGCGCCTGCGTCGCGCGGCGGACTCTCTCCGCCTCCGCCTGGACCGGGCCGTCAGGGGTGGGCCCGGAGCTGAGCACCACGCGGGCGAGGCTCTTGTCCTGCGCCACGCTTCGGGCAATCGCCAGGGCACGCTGCTCGTACTGGTGCTCAAGGTCATGGCGAAGCACGAGTGTAGACACGGTCAGACCGATCAGCAGCACGATGGTCAGGAGCGCGACCTGGAAGAGCACTGCCTGGGTCCGAAGTTGCAGGCGACGGCGTGGCCGGGTGGGTGAGGGCACGCGACAACCGTATGCCGATAGGCCGCCCACAGTGCTTTGAGCAGAATGCGCAGAATGCGGCTTGTGCGGTCTGCTCACACAACGTGCACAATCCCGGCCTGCGGACGAGGACCCGTCTACGTTCCACGGCATGACCCAGATCACACCCCCAGCCATCTCGATGCGGGCGGCGACGAAGAAGTTCGCCACCCCTGGCGGGTCGGCCTTCACCGCTCTCCTCGACGTAGACCTCGAGGTGGCCCGCGGAGAGTTCGTCAGCATTGTCGGCCCCACCGGATGCGGCAAGTCGACGGCCCTCTCACTCATCTCCGGCCTCGAGCCTGCGACCTCCGGAACGACCGAGGTCAACGGCAAGGCGGTCACCGGGATCCCCGAGGGGGTCGGCTATATGTTCCAGACCGACGCGGTGCTGCCCTGGAAGAACGTCCTGGACAATGTCGCAATCGGGCTGCGCTACCGCAAGGTCGATCGCGACGAAGCCCGGCAACGTGCTCGCCAGTGGATCGACAGGGTCGGCCTGACCGGCTTCGAGGACCGCTACCCCCACCAGCTCTCAGGCGGCATGCGCAAGCGCGTCGCGATGGCCCAGACATTGATCACCGAGCCATCCCTGCTGCTGCTGGACGAACCCTTCGGCGCGCTGGACGTGCAGACCCGCGAGCTCATGCAGGACGAGCTGCTGCGTCTGTGGTCTGGCACCGGAGCGGCCGTCGTCTTCGTCACCCACGACCTCACCGAGGCCATCAGCCTCGCCGACCGCGTGTTCGTCATGACCGCCGGTCCGGCCACCATCAGAGATGTCGTGACCATCGACCTGCCGCGCCCGCGAAAGGTCGAGGAGATTCGTCTGACCCCTGCCTTCACCACCCTCTACCGGCGCGTCTGGGACAGCCTGCGCGAGGAAGTCGAGATCACCCGTGCCCGAGGAGCCGTCCATGTTGCCTGAGACCAGCACCGCCACCCTGACCACGACCGCTACCGGCGCGACGCCGACACACCCTCGCCGATCGGGTTTCCTCGGCGCACTGATCCACGGTCGCGGCAGCCGCTCGTCGCTGTTCGTCAACGCCGTACGGGCCGCCCTGGTGTTTCTCTGGCTCGGTTCCTGGGAGCTCACTGCCCGGACGATCATCGACCCGTTCTTCTACTCGATGCCCAGCCAGATCTGGGCCAAGCTGGTGACCTGGTTCACCGTAGGCACGTCCCAGGGCACCATCTGGGTCAACATCTCCATCACGCTCCAGGAGGCCGTCCTCGGCTTCTTCATCGGCAGCCTGGCTGGCATAGTCCTCGGAATCCTGCTGGGGCGAAGCCCATTCTTCGCGGACGTGCTCGCACCGTTCATCAAGGGCGCCAACGCGATTCCCCGGATCGTGCTGGCCTCGCTCTTCGTGATCTGGTTCGGCCTGGGCTTGTCCTCCAAGGTCGCGACCGCGGTCGTGCTGGTCTTCTTCGCGGTCTTCTTCAACGCCTTCCAGGGAGCCCGCGAGGTCGACAAGGTTCTGGTCGACAATGCGCGCATCCTCGGCGCAAGTCGCTGGGACCTGATGCGCACGATCATCCTGCCCAGCGCGACCTCCTGGATTCTCGCCAGCCTGCACGTGGCCTTCGGCTTCGCCCTGATCGGCGCCATCGTCGGCGAGTTCACCGGCGCAGACAAGGGTCTGGGCCTGCTGATCAACCACTCCCAGGGCAACTTCGACGCTGCCGGCATCTACGCCGGAATGGTCATCACCACCGTCATCGCACTGGTCGCCGAGTACCTGCTCACCAAGGTCGAGCTGCGACTGACTGCCTGGCGCCCACCGACCACCACCTCCACCGCCGCGGGGTTGTGAGCCCCCCGGCAGCCACCACTTCCCCGCCCCCACGTCCATCCTCCGAGTCCCCCCACACGTCTCACCCCCACTCAGCCCCACTCCCTCACGAAATGAGCCCCGTCATGCGTCGTACGAAAACTGTCCTCGTCCTTGCCCTGGTCCCCATAGCCGCCCTCACGATGTCGGGGTGCCGTGGCTCTGCAGCCGCTGCACCCGCGAAGGGCACCAACCCCCAGGTGCAGATCATGGTCGGCGGGATCGACAAGGTGATCTACCTGCCGGCCAAGCTGACCGAGCAGCTCGGCTACTTCAAGGCCGAGGGCGTGGACGTGAAGATGCTCTCCGAACCCTCAGGTGCCTCCGCTGAGAACGTCCTGGTCGCCGGCCAGGTACAGGGTGTCGTCGGCTTCTACGACCACACCATCACCCTGCAGGCACAGGGCAAGTGCATCCAGAGCGTCGTCCAGCTGGCCAAGGTACCCGGCGAGGCCGAGGTCGTGTCCAACTCGGCTGCAGCAGGGCTCACCTCGCCGAAGAACTTCGCCGGCAAGAAGCTCGGCGTCACCTCTCCGGGGTCGTCGACCGACTACCTCACGCAGTACCTCGCGGCCAAGAACGGGCTGGAGACCAAGGACTACACGACGGTCAAGGCTGGAGCGGGTCCAACGTTCATCGCAGCCCTGACCAACGGCGGGATCGACGCCGGAATGACCACCGACCCGACCATCGCCAACATCGAGGCCCGGGGGCTGGGCAAGGTCATCGTGGACATGCGCACCGAGGAGGGCACGAGGGCTGCCCTCGGCGGGCTGTACCCGGCCGCCTCGCTCTACATGGGCTGCGAGTACGTCAAGGCCAACCCGGCAGTGGTGCAGAAGGTGGTCAACGCCTTCGTCAAGACGATGAAGTGGATCGACTCGCACGAGGCTGCCGACATCGCAGCGAAGATGCCTGCCGACTATGCCGGTCCGGACATGGCCCTCTACGTCAAGTCGATCAAGGACTCCTCGCCGATGTTCACGGCCGACGGGATCATGCCCGAGGGCGGCCCGCAGACCGTGCTGGACGTTCTCGGAACCTTCAACGCCAACGTGAAGAGCAAGAAGGACACGATCGACCTGGCCAAGACCTACACGACCGACTTCGCCACCAAGGCGCAGTGACCCCACCGGACACCGCCGCGGCACCGTTGAGCGTCCTCCAGGACCCGAGACGGTGCCCGAGCGGTGTTCGGTCGGGCTTGTCGGCCTCAGCTCAGGAGTCTGGCGGCCTCGAGGGCGTAGTAGGTCAGGATGAACTGGGCACCGGCCCGCCGGATCGACGTCAGCGACTCCATCATGACGCGCTCGCGGTCGATCCACCCGTGGGCGGCAGCCGCCTCGATCTGGGCGTACTCCCCCGACACCTGGTAGGCCGCGACCGGCACCGTCGACATCTGAGCCACCTCGGCCAGGATGTCGAGGTAGGGAAGCGCCGGCTTGACCATCACGATGTCCGCACCCTCGGCGAGGTCGAGCTCGACCTCACGGATGGACTCGGTCCTGTTGGCCGGATCCTGCTGGTACGTCGCCCGGTTCCCTTTGAGGGTGGACGCCACCGCCTCGCGGAATGGCCCGTAGAACCCGGACGCGTACTTGGCCGCGTAGGCCAGGATGATCGTCTCGGTGAAACCGGCCTGGTCCAACGCCGCACGGACGTAGCCAACCTGGCCGTCCATCATGCCGCTCAGACCCAGCACGTGCGCGCCCGCGCGGGCCTGCGCGAGGCCCATGGCGGCGTACCGCTCGAGAGTGGCGTCGTTGTCGACCCGCCCCTGGTCGTCGAGCACCCCGCAGTGACCGTGGTCGGTGAACTCGTCCAGGCACAGGTCGGCCATGATCACCAGATCGTCGCCAACGACGTCGCGCAACCGGCGCAGAGCCACGTTGAGGATGCCCTCGGGGTCATCGGCTCCGGAGCCTGTGGCGTCCCGTGAAGTGGGTACGCCGAAGAGCATCAGACCGCCCAGGCCGGCGGCGACGGCTTCCTTGGCCACCAGCTCCAACGAGTCGAGACTGTGCTGAAGGACCCCTGGCATCGAGGTGATGGGCTGTGCCTCGGCAGCGCCCTCAAGGATGAACGCCGGCAGAACGAGCTCGGCTGGGTGCAGGCGCGTCTGAGCCACCAGCGCGCGCACCGCGGGACTCTGACGAAGGCGACGCGGCCGCTCGGTCGGGAACGCCACTACTTGGCCTTCCGACGGGTGGACGCCTTTCGGGCGCTCGGTCGCACGACGCACTCACCGGCCTCGGCAGCGGCAGCCGCCAGGCCCACGCCGTACTCGGCAAGGGCGTCGACCAGCGCGGCCGCGGAGGCTTCGGCAGCAAGCACATCAACCCTCAGGCCGTGCTCCTCAGCGGTCTTGGCGGTGGCCGGGCCGATGCAGGCGACGACGGTGGAGGGGTGCGGTTTGCCGGCGATACCAACCAGGTTGCGCACGGTGGAGGAGGACGTGAAGACCACAGCGTCGTACTTGCCGGTCTTGATCGCCTCACGGACCGACGCTGCCGGCGGTGCCGCGCGAACCGTGCGGTATGCCGTCACGTCGTCAACCTCCCAGCCCATGTCCTGCAGGCCCGCGACCAGGGTCTCGGTGGCAATGTCGGCGCGCGGGAGGAAGACCCGGTTGATGGGGTCCAGGATCTCGTCGAAGGGCGGCCACCCTTCGAGCAGGCCGTTTGCCGACTGCTCGCCGATCGGGACAAGGTCGGGCTCGAGACCCCACTCACGAAGCGCACCCGCCGTCGCACCGCCCACAGCGGCGATCCGCAGCCCGGCGAACGCGCGTGCGTCGAGGCCAAACTCCTCGAACTTCTCGCGAACAGCACGAACGGCATTGACAGAGGTGAACCCGATCCACTCGTAGCGGCCGGTCACCAGACCCTTGATCGCCCGTTCCATCTGCTGCGGCGTGCGGGGCGGCTCCACACTGATCGTGGGAACCACGTCGCTCGTCGCACCGTAGGACGCGAGCCGCGTGGTCATCGACCCAGCCTGGTCGCGGGTACGCGGCACGAGCACGTTCCAGCCGAACAACGGCTTGGTCTCGAACCATGAGAGCTGCTCGCGCAGCCCGACCGTCGAACCGACAACGGCCAGCGACGGGAACTCGACCTTGGCCGTGGCGATCAGGGCAACCACCTCTCCCAGCGTGGTGGTGTGCGTGCGCTGGGTGATGGTCGTGCCGCGCTCAGTGAGCGCCACAGGGGTGGCCCCGTCACGGCCAGCCGCGAGCAGCTCTCCGAGCGCCTTGCTGAGGATCTCGGGTGTTCCGAGGACCACCACAGTGATGTTGTCGGCTGTGGAGCGGGTCCAGTCGACCTTGGTGGCCTCGCCGCTGATGACGTGGAGCGACGGTGAGGCGGCTGACGTCAGTGGCACACCGGCGTAGGCGGGCACGGCGCTGACTGCGCTGACGCCGGGCACGACCTCGAACGTGATCCCGGCCTTCCGGCAGGCAAGCGCTTCTTCGCTGAGGCCGTTGAACATGCCCGGGTCACCGTCCATGAGCCGCACAACGAGCCCGTTGCCGTTGACGGCGCCAGCCGCCTTGGCCGCCTTGACGAGCAGCTTCGCCCGCGAGGCGTGCGTCAGTGGCTGCCCCTGCTCGCCATGGCCAGCGTCGATGATCTCGACGTCGGGGCGGGCATGACGGGCCACGAAGTCCTCGCGGCTTATCTGGTCGATGACGACCACATCGGCCTCGGCGAGGTACTCCGCGGCGCGGAGGGTCAAGAGGCCGGGGTCGCCAGGACCGGCGCCGACAAAGGCAACCCGTCCGGGCTGGCGAACGGCCTTGCCGGGCTGTGGTTCGGGTGACTGGGCCTTGAAGGTGGTGGGCGTGGGGCTCACGAGACACGCTCCGTAGCGGTTTGGTCTGGACGGGAGGACTCTGGCAGGGAGGAGGGGGCGCCTGGCGAACCATCGGGGCCACGGGCGTCGGGTTGGTCGGTCGGAGAGCCGCCACCGGACGGCTGAGCTGCCCGGAGACCCACGATCTTGTCTGCACCATCCGCCAGCAGAACAGCAGCCAGCTCACGGCCAAGGCGCTCAGGATCCCCGAGCGGACCGGCGGCGGAGCGGCGAAGCGCGATGCTCGCGTCCTCGCTGCCGGCAAAAGCGAGCAGATGGAGCTCAGCGCCATTTTCGCCCTGAGCCACTGTCGCCAGCGCACCAACAGGCGCGGTGCATCCAGCTTCGAGCGCTGCCAGGAGCGCCCTCTCGGCGGTCACGGCCGCTCGGGTGTCAGGGTCGTCCAACGCGTTGAGAGCCTGGATCACGTCGGGGCGATCCTCGCGACACTCGACCGCGAGCGCGCCCTGCCCGGGAGCGGGGAGCATCTGCTGGGTGTCGAGCGACTCAGTGACCTCGTCGAGCCGTCCGAGGCGGGCAAGACCGGCTCGGGCAAGGAGGACGGCATCGCAAGAACCTTTGTGCACCAAGGATATCCGCGTGTCGACGTTGCCACGAATGTCCATGACGCTGACGTCGAGGCCAAGCGCGGTCAGCTGGGCAGCCCTCCGTGGAGAGCCGGTGCCGACCACCGATCCGGCCGGAAGCTCACCGAGGGTAAGCCCGTCACGAGCCACGAGCGCGTCGCGGGGATCTTCACGCGCGGGGATCGCAGCGATCCGCAGACCCGGCTCCGGTGCGACCGGCAGATCCTTGAGCGAGTGAACGGCGACATCGATCTCGCCGTCGAGAAGGGCCTTACGGATGGCGGTGACGAAGACCCCGGTGCCGCCGATGCTGGACAGCGGAGCGGTGGACGTGTCACCGAACGTCGTGATCTCGACGATTTCCACCTCATGCCCCAGATCACGCAGGCATTGCGCCACCCACCCGGACTGCGTGGTGGCCAGAGTGCTCCGGCGGGTGCCAAGCCTCATCCTGATGGCGTTCATGCCAGGGCTCCTGTCTCTGGGGGGGCCGACACGGCGGCGACGTCGTGTGGGTCGAGGTCGAAGAGCTCACGCAGGGCGAGAGCGTAGTCGCCACCCTGCCCGTCACCTGCAAGCTCCTTGACGCGGACGGTGGGAGTGTGAAGCAGCTTCTCGACGACCCGGTGCAACGTGAGCTGGATCTCGGCGCGAGCGTTCTTGGACATGTCCTCGGGCAGCCGCTGCTCGAGGCGGGTCAGCTCTGCGGCCACCACGTCGGCTGCCCGGTGCCGCAGCGCAGCCACCGTCGGGGCGACATCCTGAGCCCGGCAGTGGGTGAGATAACCGGCGACCTCCTCGGCGACCAGATCGTGCACGGCCTTGACGTGCGGCGAGAACCGGTCGTCGGCGGCCAAGCTCTCGCCGATCTCCACAAGGCCAACCACGTGGACGCCCGGGAGGTCAACGACGTCGGGGGCCACATCGCGTGGCAAAGCCAGGTCGATAAAGATCTGAGGCCCCCCTGATCGCAGAGCACTGGCAGCCGCAACCTTCTTCGCCGTGATCACCTGACCGACAGCGCCCGTGCAGGAGATGACGAGGTCCGCCTGAGAGATGGCCAGCTCGAGATCAACCAGGGGAAGCGCGCGGCCTCCGGTCGCTTCGGCAAGATGCTCCGCCTTGGCCAAGGTGCGGTTGATGATGACCAGGTCGGCCGAGCCCAGCCGCGAGACCGTCGTGGCAGCGAGGCTGCTCATCGATCCGGCGCCGACCACGAGGACCCGGGTATCAGCCAGCGCTCCGGCGACGTCGGCCGCATGCCTCAGGCCGACCTCGACCATCGACCCGCTGACGGTGTCGATGCCCGTCTCTGAGTGCGCCCGCTTGCCAACCCGCAGAGCCTGCTGGAACAGCGTGTTGAGGGTGGCGCCGGCATGGCCCTGCTTCTGAGCCCCGCGAAGTGCCGCACGTAGCTGTCCGAGGACCTGACCCTCACCGATGGCCATCGAGTCCAGCCCGCTGGCCACCGAGAAGACATGCGAGATCGCTCGGTCCTCGTAGTGGACGTAAAGGTGCTCTCGCAGCGCGTCCAGGGGGACACCCGAGGCTGCGGAGAGTGCTTCACCGATCTCCGTCACCGCGCCGTGGAATGTCTTGGCCACGGCGTAGATCTCGACCCGGTTGCAGGTGGCGAGAACCACGACCTCGTCGACGTTCTCACCAGCTCCCACGGTGGCGGCCAGTGCGACGGCGCCCGCTGGGCCCAGGGTGACCGCCTCCAGCATGGCGATCGGCGCCGACCGGTGCGAGAGACCAAGGACGACGACGCTCACGGAGCAACCTCCAGGAGAGGCATCTGCTCGGAAGCAGCCATGGCCTCTCTCCGTTCGTGGAAGGCAAGGATCTGGAGCTCTGTGGCAAGGTCGACCTTGCGCACGACGACGCCTTCGGGCACCGAGAGCACGCACGGCGCAAAGTTCAGAATGGAGCGCACACCGACAGCGACCAACCGGTCGCACACCAGCTGTGCCGCGGCGGCGGGGGTTGCGATGACACCGATGATCACTGCCTTCGCCCGGACTATCCGCTCGAGGTCCTCGACCGAGCGGACCGTTATCCCGGCGACCTCCCGACCGACGACCTCATGGTCGCAGTCCAGCAGCGCGACGACACGAAATCCTCGACTGGCAAAGCCCGAGTAGGCCGCCAGCGCATGACCGAGGTTGCCCAGGCCCACTATTGCGACAGGCCGGTCCTGGCTGAGCCCCAGCTCACGGGAGATCTCGTGAGCGAGCATCTCGACTGCGTAGCCGACTCCGCGGACGCCGTAGGAGCCGAGATGGCTGAGGTCCTTGCGCAGCTTGGCCGACCGCACCCCGGCTACCGTGGCCAGCTCTTCGGACGAGACGGACGCGATACCGCGTTCGGCGAGGTCGGTGAGGGCACGCAGGTACTCCGGCAACCGGGCGACCGTGGCGTCAGGTATCCCACGACGGGCTGCGGGATCGGCGGTCAAGAAGTCACCGGCTTGTCTCAGGTGTGAGCCCCTCCCATAGCACGGAGGAGCTGGAGCGCGTGGGTCACCCCCAGAGTAAGTCTTTGTGAACGCGGGCACAAAGTCGCGGAAAGGGCCGAGAACGTGATACACGCGGCCACGACAACATGACCAGCCCGCCCGGATCGACTACTCGCCGGGATCTCCGGTCGCGCTGGAGCCGGCCAGCGCAGCGCGGAGGCGACCCTCATCCACGCCCCAGTAGTCATGGTGCTCGCCGTCCACCAAGATCACCGGGATCTGCTCCGAGTAGGCAGCGCTCAGTGCGGGGTCGTCGAGCAGGGAGCGTTCCACCCAGTGCACCTGCAGGTCCCGCGCTACCCGCTCGATCACGTCGCGCGCTTCGTCGCACAGATGACAGCCCGGTTTGGTGATCAGCGTGATCCTGGGCGGAACACTCGCAGACATCAGAAGAAGACCGATCTGCGCTGCATCAGCAAGGCGTACAGGGTCTGCTGGATGGTCTCGCGAACCTGGTCGGTGAGCTCGAAGACGACCATCGGGTCGTCGGCGGCCTGGGGCCCCAGCGTGGCAGTGTCGACAGGTGCGCCGAACTCGATGATCCACTTGCTGGGCAACGGAATCAGCCCTAACACCCCAAGGAGCGGGAAGGTCGGCGTGATGGGCATATAGGGGGCGCCGAAAAGGCGGGCAACGGTCTTGAGGTTGCCCAGCATCGGATAGATCTCTTCGGCACCCACGATGGAGCAGGGAACGATCGGCACACCCGTGCGGAGGGCCGCCGACACGAAGCCGCCTCGCCCGAACCTCTGCAGCTTGTAACGCTCGCTGAACGGCTTCCCTACGCCCTTGAATCCCTCGGGCCACACACCTGCGAGCTCGCCTGCTGCGAGCAACCGCTCGGCGTCGGGGTTGGCTGCGAGGGTGGAGCCACTCTTTCGGGCGACCTCGCCGATGAGGGGCGTCTGGAAGACCAGGTCCGCTGCGAGCATTCGAAGGTGGCGATGAGCGGGGTGCTCGTCGTGGACGGCGACCTGTGCCATCAGAGCATCCAGGGCGACCGCACCCGAATGGTTGGACACCACGAGCGCTCCACCTGTGCTGGGGATGTTCTCGATGCCCCTGACCTCGACCCGGAACCACGACTTGTAGAGAGGTCGGAGCAGCGGCAGATAGACGTGCTCGGTGAAGTCCGCGTCGAAGCCGAAATCGTCGACCGTGTAGTCCCCGGTAAGGCGTCGACGAAGGAAAGCCAGGACGCCGGCGACCTGTCGTTCGACGTCTTCGCCAAGGAAACCTGAGGCCTGTGCTGCCCCCCGCAGGGTCTCGATGGCGATCGTGACCAGCTCCTCAAGTCCTGAGCTCGCAGCGGCCGTGGCTGCCGGACCTGTCGCGGGTTTCGTCGCTGACGGCCCAGAAGGTTCAGGACTCACCCTTGCCGAGGATGACGAGAGTGTCCGCGCAGCGAAGGCCGACCCCTCCGGACGGCCGGGCCGAGTTCGGGACCGGGCGCCGCGGACGCTCGGCGCCGTTGCCGTGGCCGGGGCAGTCGGCTGCGAGGTCGGGACGGGGCGCGGTCGGTGCGCGCGGATCGCACCATGGCCGTTGACGTTGCTGGGAACGGGGCGAGGCGCGGTCTCACCGCCTGCAGGATCGGTCAGCAACGGGGTGCGTGAGCGCTTGGCCCGCTCTCCGGATGCCCGGTCGACACCCGCAGCCAGCACGCCCGCCCCCGAGCGGCGACGTGCGCCGTTGGTGGGGGTTGACCCGCCGGCGGGTGGATCGACTTTGGGATCGGCCATCAGCTGTTCCTCCCTGTTGCCAGCACGCGGGTGAGGACGCTGGCAGCCGAACCCGCCAGCCCGTTGACTGCCGCGCCCACCGCGGCACTTCCCGGCAGACCCGACCCAAGGTTGGAGATGAAGTCCTCGTACGCCGTGCGCGTCGTGAACTCTGGTTCCAGTCCTAGCACTTCGCGCATCCTGGTGGTGTCCATGCCTCTGCCCCAGGCGAGGTAGGTCATCTGGTCCTGGGAGAAGTCCGCAAGCCCTGCGCGCTTGACGAAACGGCCCAGGAGGCCGCCAGCAGACACCGGCACCGAGACAGAGGCCCGGCCAGACAGGCGCGCAGCCTGCGCAACCGTGATGACGCCGTCGCCCGCCACGTTGACGATGCCGACGGAGCTCCCCAGGGTGGCCAGCAGGAGTCCCTGGAGTGCGTCATCCTCGTGGACCAGCTGAAGCCTGGCATCAAAACCCAGTGGCTTGGGGATCACGGGGAGGCTGAAGTAGTCGGTCAGGCTGGTTCTGATTCCAGGGCCAATGATGTTGGCCAGGCGCAGGACCGAGACCTCGACGTCAGGGCGACGACGCCCGAAGCCCCGAACATAGCTCTCGACCTCAACCGAGTCCTTGCCAAAACCTGCCCGTGGCAACGACTTCGGCCCCATGTCCTCCGTAAACATCGCCGGGTCCCGAGGCGAGGAGCCATAGACGGCGGCTGAGGACTTGACCACGAGACGACGGATGCTGGGGGACTTCTGGCAGGCCGCCAGGAGCTGCATCGTGCCGATGACGTTGATCTCTTTCTGCGACACCCGACCCCCGGCGGACAGCGGCGTGGCAATGACGTTCATGTGGACGACAGTGTCGACCCCCGCCTGGCTGATGATCTTTGCGATCATCGGGTTGCGGATGTCGGCACGGACGAAGTCAGCTGTGCCGATGTCCATCGGCGGCGGGACGACGTCGACGCCGATCACCCGCTTGATGCCGGGCTGGGCTGTGAGCAGGCGTGCGAAGCGTCCACCCAGATAGCGGGAGACGCCTGTCACCAGAACGACCTCGACCATCAGCCCCCCTCCTCCTCAACGCTCGTCACGCCATGTCGACTCTTTGGAAACGATCCTAGCGAGAGCATCAAGAAGGCCCGCCACCGATGCGACGGGCCTGCATGAAGTTGTGGGCTACTTCTTGTTGCGACGCTGGTGACGCGTCTTACGAAGCAGTTTGCGATGCTTCTTCTTCGCCATGCGCTTCCGGCGCTTCTTGATGACTGAGCCCATGAGTGTCCTTGCCTTGAAGCGTGAATAGGTGGGTGGTACTGCCTTGTTGCCCAAGTACTGCCGACGCACGTTGTAGCCGGCACGAACTCCGCACCACGCCGAACCTTCCGCGACAGCGTACCGCCCTCGGTTCCACCTGCCCAAACGCCGGTCAGGTGGCGCGAGAGGCCGGCCCGGCTCGAGACAGATGCGGGCGAGCCGCTCTACGCTCGGCTCGCCCTCATCATCTGTTCGTGAAACCTGCTCAGGCGGTGTCTATGAAGGAGGTCCGCAGATAGTCGTGAACCGCGCTCTCCGGGACACGAAAGGAACGACCTACCCGTATCGCCGGAAGCTCACCACTGTGGACCAGGCGATAGACCGTCATCTTCGACACGCGCATGAGCGAGGCAACCTCGGCGACGGTGACAAACCGCACCTCAGAGAGCTGGCGTTCCACAGCCATCATGCACCTCGTTCTCTCACACGCGACGTAGCGCTGGCTTGCCTCCGCCAGAGCTCCCGTGCGTGCAGAAAGTAAACGATAGGGGCAGAAGTGACTCGTGGGGAAGCGAATGGTCACAAGATCTCAAAATTTGTCCAGCCGACACGCCGAAGGAAGGCCGATCAGTCGAACCAGACGCCAAGGCCATGGGTGGGAAAGACGGCCTCCCGGGTGGCCATCACCGCGCGGTCCACCGCATCCTCTGGGTCATAACCGACTTCCCAGGAACGCCACCACACCCTTCCGCCCTCAGCAGCACCGTCGCCCATGTGGGTCGGTCCAGGTCGCCCGCAACGTTCGTTGGCGTGATCCCGCCACTCCTGCGGCACCTCGGCGTCCAGCGGTATCGGACGATGCGCGGCGATCGCGGTCAGATGCGTCCACGCTCTGGGAACCACATCGACGAGCTCGTAACCGCCACCGCCGAGAGCGACCCACTTCCCGTCGCAGACCTCGTGAGCCAGGTCATGGATGGACTCGTACGACGTGCGCTGGGCATCCACGGACAACGCCAGATGCGCCAGTGGGTCCTTCATATGCGAGTCGCAACCGTGCTGGCTCACCAGGATCTCGGGGTTGAAGGCGCGAAGGAGGGCGGGCACCACAGAGTGGAACGCGCGCAGCCATGCGGCATCGCCGGTTCCAGGGGGCAGCGCCACATTGACGGCAGTCCCAGGCGCACCCGGTCCGCCCGTGTCAGTGGGGAACCCGGTGCCGGGGAACAACACCCGCCCGGTCTCGTGCACCGAGATGGTGAGCACCCTTGGGTCGTCCCAGAAGATGCGCTCCACGCCGTCGCCATGATGGACATCCACATCGACATAGGCCACACGGCTCGCGCCGTTGTCCAGCAACCACTGGATCGCCACAGCGCAGTCGTTGTAGATGCAGAAGCCCGAGGCCCGGTCCGGCATCGCATGGTGCAGCCCACCGCAGAAGTTGACGCCGTGCTCTGTCTCGCCGCGCCAGACCGCGCTGGCCATGTCCAGGGAACCGGCCGCGATACGGGCACTGATGTCGTGCATCCCGATGAAGGCAGGGTCGTCCTCGGTTCCCAGACCTCGAGACTGGTCTGCCTCGAGTGGCTCGACCGACGCGTGATGGACCGCGGCAACATACTCCGCGTCGTGGACGCTGAGCAGGACATCGTCATCTGGCACAGCAGGGTTGACGACCTCGACATCCGCCCCTTCGAACAACCCGAAGGCGTCGCATAGCCTGGCTGTCAGGTCCAGACGCAAAGGATTCATGGGGTGCTCCGACCCGAAGTCGTAACCCGTGAAACTCTGGTCCCAAACCACCTGCGCCTGTGTTGGCATGATGGCACGCTACCGGCAGGTCGCCGTTGCGGACGACTTGGTGAACCTGCAAGCTCCCCCACGGAGGCCCCAATGGCGAAGAACCGCCTGTACGAAGATGACGTCCTGGTCATAGGGCTCGGTCGATTCGGTGCCGAGGCCGCCCTGGAGCTGCACCGGCTTGGGCACAAGGTCGTTGCCATCGAGAAGGACCCGCGCCTCGCCGAGACCTTCTCGACCCAGCTGGACCGGGTCATCCTCGGCGACTCTTGTGAGCCTGCGGTCATCGAGGCGTGCCGCGCCAGCCAATTCAAACGCGCGGTGATCGGAATCGACTCGTCGATCGAGTCGTCGGTTCTGACAGCGGGCAACCTCATCGACGCCGGGATCTCGTCGATCTGGGCCAAGGCCATCAGCCTCGAGCACGCTCGGATCCTTGAGCGGATCGGTGTGCATCACATCGTCCGCCCCGAGTCCGACGCAGGCAGGAGGGTGGCTCATCTGCTCAACGGCAAGCTGCAGGACTACATCGCCTTCGACGACGGCTATGCGATCGTCAAGATGGCACCACCTCGCGAGACGATCGGGTTCACCTTGGCGCAGAGCCAGATTCGCGGCAAGTATGGCGTGACCGTCGTCGGTGTGAAGGCTCCCGGTGAGGACTTCACCCCTGCGCTCCCTCAGACCAAGGTGACGGCCCAGCACATCCTGATCGTCAGCGGCCCGAGCGATCTCATCGAAGCCCTGGTCGGCCGACCGTAGCTCGATGGCACCCAGTCAGCGGAACCTTGTGCTGGGCACAGACCCGGGGTCCGCGCCCAGGGGCAGAACCATGGCCATCTCCTCGTCTCCGTCTTCCTGACCGGTGGCCCGCGTCTGGCGGCGCCTGTTGCCCGGGCGAAAACCAAAGCTGCTGGCGAAGGCCACCGCCCTGCCGTTGCCCGTGCCAACCCAGTAGGACAGATGGCTGCGTCCATCCCGAAATGCCTGATCAGCCCCCGCCTCGACCAGCTTCCAGGCGACACCCGAACCCCGCACCTCTGGCGTCACCCACAGACCGAACAGCTCGGCGGTCCCGGCGTAGGCCTCGTCATCGTGCCCGACGCTGACCACTCCCAAGACAGCCCCATCGCGCTCGGCAACGAGTCGCCGTGACCGGCCGACGCGTTCGCGCCACCTCTGTTCGTCCAAGGCCTCTTCCTGCTCCAGGGTGGCGACGAAGGCTCCGGGCGACTCCTGAAGGGCCGCGAGGCGAAGGTCGCGGTACACCTGCCAGTCCTCTTCGCCCAGGACCTTCACGTTGATCTCGCTCATGGCAACACCCTCGCATCCAACCCGATCGCGCGGAAGACACCTGCGATCCGGGTCACAGGAGCAGCTCCATCTCGATCTCAACGACATCGTCGTCACGCGGGAAGGGGACCGTGTGACCTGTCGGGACGAAGCCGCTCCGCTCATAGAGACGCCCGGCCGCGTCATTGCCGGATACGACATGAAGAACAAGTCGCCGTTTACCGGCCGACCCGGCCTGAGCAACCACCGCATCGACCAGCGCCCGCCCGACGCCTGTCCCACGAAAGCGCGGATCCACCCACATGCCGTAAAGAGCGCAGTCTCCGGGATCGGTCATTCCGAACTCGGAGTACATTGCCGCTCCGACCGCCATAGTGCCGGCCTGGGCAAGGATGACGACGTTGTCGGCCAGCCGTTGCCTCCACAGCTCCTCGTCGAAGCTGGCGGCCTCCGCATGAGTGCTGCCGAACGCCGACGGAGACTCCTGCAACATGGCCAGCCGGATGTCCCGGTAGGCGTGCCAGTCGTCGGCGGCCAGTCGGCATACGGTGACGGCCGGGGACTCAGCCATTGCCGGAGGCGAGCTGCTTCGAGCGTTGGGCTGCCGCCTCCATGGCAGTGACAAACGCGGCCCTCACCTTGTGGTCATCGAGCTGGCGCAGGGCTGCCATCGTGGTTCCGCCGGGGCTGGAGACCTGCTCGCGCAAGACCGTGGGGTGCTGACCGGTCTCCTTGAGCATCGTCGCCGCGCCGAAGAGCGTCTGGACCACGAGCTGGGTCGAGGTCCCACGAGGGAGGCCGAGCAGGACCCCAGCCTCGATCATTGCCTCGACGACATAGAAGATATATGCCGGCCCACTGCCACTGATCGCGGTGACCGCGTCCTGGTGCTTCTCCGGAATGCGTAGAACCTTGCCACACGAGCGCAACAGCTCCTCGGCCTCGACAAGGTGCACCTCGTCGCAGGCCTGACCCGGGCTGATTGCGGCCATGCCCTCATCGACGAGCGCCGGCGTGTTGGGCATGACGCGGACGACCGCAGTCCCGGCGGGCAGTCGCTCCTCCAGGAAAGCCGTGGTGATTCCGGCGGCAAGGCTGACCACGAGGGCGCCAGGGCGGACATGGTTGCTGATCTCGACCAGCAACCCGCCCATGTCCTGGGGCTTGACGACCAGAACCACGGTGTCAGCCACCTCGGCCGCCTCAACGTTGCCCATCCGGCGGACACCTGAAGTACGAGCCAGCTCCTCAGTGCGCTCGGTATTGCGACCGGTGATCACCAGGTCAGCGACATCGCGCCCCGACCGAATCAGACCTGAGAGCAGCGTCGAGCCCATCACGCCGGCACCAAGGATGGCGACGGTCTTCGGGCCGCCTTGCGTGGGCTCCGCCATCACGCGCTCCCTCAGCCCTTGGTGACAAGCGAGCGCAGGAAGAACATCGCGTTGGCCGGGCGCTCGGCCATCCTGCGGATGAGGTAGCCATACCATTCCTGCCCGTAGGGGACGTAGACCCGCATCTGGTCCCCACGGTCTGCGATCCGTTTCTGCTCCTCAGGACGGATGCCGTAGAGCATCTGGTACTCATACGTGTCGGCAGCCCGATCCTGCTTGTGGGCAAGGGCGCTGGCGATTTCGACAAGACGTGGGTCGTGACTGGCGACCATCGGATATCCCTTGCCCTCCATCAGTACCTTCAGGCACCGGACGTAGGACTGGTCAACCTCGGGCTTGCCCTGAAAGGCCACCGACTCGGGCTCGTCGTAGGCGCCTTTGCACAGGCGGACCCGACTGCCCTCGTAGGCCAGATCGCGGCAGTCCGCCTCCGTTCGATGCAGGTAGGACTGAAGGACCGCACCGACTGTGGGGAAGTCCTGGCGCAGGTCACGCAGCGCCTCAAGGGTCTGATCGGTGGTCGTATGGTCCTCCATGTCCAGGGTGACGGTCGTGCCGGCATTTGCCGCCGCCTGGCAGATCTCGCGGGCGTGCTCGAGTGCGATCTTGGCACCGTCGCCGGGCAGGGCCTGGCCGAGAGCGCTCAGCTTGAGGCTTACCTCTGCTTTGCCACCCTGTGACAGACCGGCATCCCCAAGCGCCGACAAGAGCGTGAGATAGGCGTCTCGCGTGTTCTGGGCCTGATGCAGCTCGAGGGTGTCCTCGCCCAGGTGGTCGATTGTGCACCTGCGGCCGGTGAGTCCGAGCGCCCGCGCGGCGGCGACGGCATCGGCAGTCGAGTCGCCCGCCACGAACCGGTTCACCACGTCCCTGCTCACCGGCGCCTTCTCGACCAGGCTGCGCACTCGCCCGCTCTTGGACATCTGCAACAACCCCTGGCGCAGCACGCTGCTTGCATTCAACACGATTTCCTCCGTTGGCCGACCTCTTCGAGTCGGCCCTAGGCTAATCCCCGGCGCGCGGAGACCCGACAGCGCTTCCTCTGCCAGAACAACTGACCCGGCGGCCTCGAGGGGTCACGTCACAGCAGCCGCGGCCAGATGAAGACGCGCGAACGCCAACGCCTCGGCCAGATCGGCCTCGCGCTGCTCGTCAGACAACCGCCGGGTACTGACCTCGACAATGATCGACCCGGAAAACTGTTGCACGGCCAGGGTCTCAAGCAGCTCCGAGCATGGCTGGTTGCCGCGCCCAGGAACCAGGTGCTCGTCCATCGGGGAGCCCAAGCCATCGGCGAGGTGGATGTGCACCAGCCGGGGCCCCAGAGCAGCCGCCATCGCCAGGGCGTCCGATCCGGCCGTGGCAGTATGCGACAGGTCGAGCGTCACGTGGTCGTATGGCTGGTCGACCGGATCCCAGTGCGGCAGGTAAGCCTCGACCGAACGATTGCGAGCCCGCCAGGGAAACATGTTCTCGACGGCCAGCCTGATGCCGAAGTCGTCCTCTCGAAGGGCGATCCCGTCGGCGAACGCCCGGGCGTACTCCTTCTGCCATCGAAACGGCGGGTGGAGCACCACGGTGTCGGCTCCCACGGCTGCTGCCAGCTCAATGGCCTTGTCGACCTTCGGCCACGGTTCAGGACCCCAGACCCGTTGGGTAAGAAGGAGAGTCGGGGCGTGGACCGACACGACCGGCATGGCATGCAGGTCGGAGAGCGCCTTAAGCGCACCTGCCTCCTGGGAGACCGGATCGGTCCACACCATGACCTCGACACCGTCGTAACCGAGTCTCTCGGCCAGGTTGAACGCGGTGGCACAGTTCTCGGGATAGACCGAAGCAGTCGACAGCGCCACGCGCGCGCCAGGGACCTGAACTGTGGTCATGCAGTCGAGACTATCGGCGAGATCTCAACCTGCCGAGATCCAGTCCAGCCGCCGAAGGATCACGCCCTCACGCAGGGCCCAAGGGCAGATGTCGAGGCGCTCGATGTCAAGCAGGTCCATGGCGGCCTCAGCAACGATCGCACCCGCCAGCAGCTGCGGCGCACGCCCCGGGGAGACTCCGGACAGCTGTGCGCGCTCAGCCGAGGTCATATCCGCCAGACGCGACATCAAGGCCCTGACGCGCTTTCGGTCCAGTGCGCGGACGGCATACGGCCCGTCTGCGCTTGGGGCGGCGCCAGCGACGCGAGCGAGCGACCGCAACGTCTTGCTCGTACCCACGAACCGGTCAGGGGCCCCCACCTTCTTGACGCCGCGCACCGCCCCGGCGATGTCGGCGCGGACCTTCTTGCGCAGAGCCTTGACCTGGGCTGATGTGGGTGGGTCACCGGAGAGGGCAGCCCTCGTGAGACGCCCGGCACCCAGGGGGAGACTGAGAGCCACGTCGGGAACCTCGTCGATGCCGGCCGCGATCTCGAGCGAGCCGCCGCCGATGTCAAGCACGAGCAGGCGGCCGCTCGACCAGCCGAACCATCGCCGAACGGCCAGGAAGGTCAGCTTGGACTCGTCCTCGCCGGAGAGCATATGCAGCTCGACTCCCGTCTCGTCAAGCACGCGTGCAAGAACGGCCTCACCATTTGGTGCTTCGCGAATGGCACTCGTAGCAAAGGCGAGCAGGTCTTCAACGCCCTGGTCCTCGGCAAACTTGAGACACTCACGAGTGAACGCCACCAAGGCGTCTGCACCCGATCGGGCGATCGAGCCGTCCACATCGACGTGCTCCGAGAGTCTGAGCTCGATCTTGTGCGACGACGCAGGGAGCGGATGGGCGCCCACGTGTGCGTCGACGACCAGAAGGTGGATCGTGTTGGATCCCACGTCGATCACGCCGAGTCGCATGGGGACGAATCTATCGAGAGGCGCACCGGCACCGGCCAACGCACCGGCTGAGGCGGCGGACTCGCCATACCCGAGGACCCTCGCGACATAGTCTTGGCGAATGCCAGAGACCGCCCTCGATATCCCGCGCCTGTGGGTCGAGTTCACCGACCCCGCCGATGCCAACCAGCGATTCCGCTGTGATCTGACCTGGCTCACATCATCGTGGACCTGCATCTTCGGCAGCGGTTGCGCAGGGATCTATGAGGACCGCCCCGACGACGGGTGCTGCACCTTGGGCGCCCACTTCACCGACAAGGACGACGTATCGCGGGTCAAGGCTGCCGTCGCCGAGCTCGGGGAGGACGAGTGGCAGTTCCACGCGGCCGGCCAGGGCGGCAGGTGGAAGCTCAAGGAGGAAGGGCAGCTGAAGACCCGGGTCGTCGACGGCGCGTGCATCTTCCTGAACCGTCCGGGCTTTCCCGCCGGCGCAGGTTGCGCCCTGCACCAGCACGCACGACTGCGCGGGGTCGAGCCACTGACGGTCAAGCCGGATGTGTGCTGGCAGCTGCCGATCCGGCGCACCTACCGAAACGTCGAGCTTCCGGATGAGAGCTCCTACCTCGAGGTCACGATCACCGAGTATGACCGCCGCGCCTGGGGCCCGGGCGGTCATGACCTGGACTGGTACTGCTCGGGCAACCCGGCTGCACACGTCGGTAGGGAGCCGGTCTACCTCAGCAACAGCGGCGAGCTGGGCGAGCTCATGGGTGCTGCGGCGTATGACGAGCTGGCCATCCGCTGCAAAGGTCACCTGGATGCCGTCCGTGCGGCCCAGGGCAAGGATTCAAGGAAGATGCTGCCGCTGCTGGTGCACCCGGCCACGCTTGCCGCAGGCACGCATGGCGACCGCGCACGATGATCCCGAGCCCGAACATCTGGAACGACCCTGACGTCTACGAGATCGAGAACAGGGGGGTCGACCCTGACGGACTGATCGAGGCGGCCATGTCCGGCATACATGACTGGAGCGGGCAACGGGTGCTGGACGTGGGCTGTGGCAGCGGCTTTCACCTTCCCCGTTTCGCGAGAACAGCGTCCATGGTGGTGGGGGTGGAACCGTACGAACCGCTTGCCGCCATTGCCCGCCAGCGGATCTCGGAGCTGTCCTTGACGAACGCCTCGGTCCTGGATGGCGCAGCGCAAGAGCTTCCACTAACTGATGGCAGCATCGATGTGGTCCACGCACGGTGGGCCTACTTCTTCGGACCCGGATGCGAGCCGGGGCTGGCTGAGCTGGCTCGGGTGCTTGGAGCCGGCGGAACGGCATTCGTCATCGACAACGACGCCTCACGGTCCACGTTCGGCGCATGGTTCCGCAGGGCGATGCCAGCCTATGACCCGGTTGCGGTGGAGCGCTTCTGGGTCCGACAGGGTTGGTCCCGGGAACGCATCGACATGCAATGGTCCTTCGACTCACGCGCAGACTTCGAGTCGGTCGTGCGCATCGAGTTCACCGAGACCCTGGCCGACGGCATCCTGGCGGAGCACGGGGGTCAGGGAGTGGACTATGCGGTCAATCTCTGGTGGCGCACGTTCGCCTGACGCCGGCTGTCGCAGGCGTCTCGTAGGGTCACACGCATGGCAACCAAGACAACGGCTCGTTCCGCTGGCTACCGCTGCTCCGAATGCGGCTGGTCGGCGATCAAGTGGGTCGGTCGTTGTAGCGAGTGCCAGGCCTGGGGCACGGTCAGCGAAGTCGGCGCGGTCAAGGTCAGGACCAGTGCCTCGGCCGATATCGAGCAGCCTGCCGTGCGCATAGGCGACGTCGATGCCCGCGGGGCGGACGCGCGCACCACGGGCGTCAGCGAGCTCGACCGTGTTCTCGGAGGCGGCCTCGTGCCCGGCGCCGTGGTGCTTGTTGCTGGTGAGCCGGGCATCGGCAAGTCAACCCTGATGCTGGACGTTGCAGCCAGGGCAGCACGCAAGGACCGGACCGTGCTGTATGTCAGCGGTGAGGAGTCGATGGCGCAGGTCCGGATGCGGGCCGAACGCATCGAGGCCATGGCCAAGAACCTGTTCCTGGCAGCGGAGACCGACCTGGCCACCGTGCTGGGCCAGATCGAACAGGTCGGCCCGGACCTCGTCGTGATCGACTCGGTTCAGACGATCGCCAGCAGCGAGGTCGAGGGCTCGGCCGGCAATGTCTCGCAGATCCGCGAGGTGGCGGCCTCACTGATCCAGCTGGCCAAAGCGCGCGGCATCTCGATCCTGCTGGTGGGCCATGTCACCAAGGATGGCTCGATCGCCGGTCCGAAGGTGCTCGAGCACCTGGTCGACGTCGTCGTCCACTTCGAGGGCGACCGCCACTCACGGCTGAGGCTCATCCGTGCTGTCAAGAACCGCTATGGCCCCACCGACGAGGTGGGCTGCTTCGACCTTTCTGACGTCGGCATCGTCGGGCTCCCCGATCCCAGCGGCTTGTTCCTCTCCAGCCGCGACCTGGTGGTGCCGGGCACGTGCGTCACCGTGACGCTTGAAGGCAAGCGGCCACTGGTCACGGAAGTTCAGGCACTGCTCGCGGCCACGACCGCTGCCTCGCCTCGACGCACGACGAGCGGGTTGGACAGCTCTCGCGTGGCCATGATCCTCGCGGTCCTGGACAAGCGTGCAGGCGTGCCGGTTCGCCAGGCCGACTGTTATGCCTCGACGGTCGGCGGCGTCAAGCTCACAGAACCCGCCTCGGACCTTGCGATCGCGCTGGCGATGGCCAGCTCAGTATTCGACAGGGCTCTCCCGCAGGGCACTGTCGCTATGGGAGAAGTGGGCTTGGCTGGTGAGATCCGGGCCGTGACGGGGATCCCGCGTCGGCTGGCCGAGGCGGCGCGTCTCGGGTTCCGTGGTGCGGTCGTGCCAGCAGGCTCGCTGGGATCGGGCCCAATACCGGACGAGATATTGGTCATCGAGGTCAGCGACATCCATCGCGCCGTGAGCCTGATGACCCAGCCGGTGTCCTGACACGCAGATCACGGGTCGGTCACAACACGGTCCCGTGCCTGTCAGGCAGTTAGACTGCGCCAGCGAGTGGTGTGAGCTGGCGGCGGGCCTGCCCACTCCCGAGACGGATCCGACCAGCCGCAGAGCCCGAGGGGACCGATCAGCGTGGAAGGAAGCGACGAGGAGCTGCTGCGCGCCACACTGGCCGCCGTGGCCCCGGGGACCGAGCTGCGGGACGGGCTCGAGCGGATCCTGCGCGGGCGGACCGGTGCGCTCATCGTGCTGGGCCATGACAAGGTCATCGAAGCGATGTCGACCGGCGGGTTCCCGCTGGCCATCGAGTTCTCCAGCACGCGCCTGCGCGAGCTCGCCAAGATGGACGGCGCGATCGTGCTCGACCGCGAGGCTACCCGCATTCTTCGTGCCGCCACCCAGCTGCTGCCTGACCCCACGATCGAGACCAACGAGTCCGGCACCCGGCACCGCACCGCCGAGCGGGTCGCCAAGCAGACCGGCTTTCCGGTGGTCTCGGTGAGCCAGTCCATGCAGATCGTTGCCCTCTACGTTGCCGGCCGACGCCATGTCCTCGAGGGTTCCATGGCAATCCTCTCGCGCGCCAACCAGGCCCTGCAGACGCTCGAGCGCTACAAGGCGCGCCTGGATGAGGTCGCCGGCACGTTGTCGGCCCTCGAGATCGAGGACCTGGTCACCGTCCGTGACGTCGCCTCGGTGCTGCAGCGCCTCGAGATGGTCCGGCGGATCAGCGAGGAGATCGACAGCTACGTGGTCGAGCTCGGCACGGATGGGCGACTGCTGACGCTCCAGCTTGCCGAGCTTACCGGTGGCTTGGGTAATGACCGCGAGCTGGTGATCCGCGACTACCTTGAGGCGGCACACAACACCGCCACCGTGGAGCAGGTGCTGGCCGACCTCATGGAGCTAACCTCCACCGAGCTGCTCGACCTCGCAGCCGGTGCCAAGGTCGTCGGATTCACCATTGGCGGCGATGCCCTGGACGCAGCCGTCAGCCCGCGCGGCTACCGGCTCCTGAGCAAGGTGCCCCGGCTGCCCGGCGCCATCGTGGAGCGGCTGGTCGATCACTTCGAGGGTCTTCAGAAGCTGCTCGCCGCCAACCTTGAAGACCTCATGGCCGTCGAGGGCGTCGGTGAAGGGCGAGCCCGAGCAGTTCGCGAGGGCCTGTCCAGGCTTGCCGAGTCGAGCATTCTCGAGCGCTACGTCTGAGCCGTGGCACCTCCCTCTTCATTGACCGACGCCATGAATGACCACTCGCGGTCGACTGAACACCCCTTGTCCGACGTGCCGCGTTCCCTTCTCAACCAACGAGTGTTGGACTGGTATTCGACGGCGGCGAGGAGCCTGCCATGGCGCGAGGCCGGAACCTCACCGTGGGGGATCCTCGTCTCGGAGTTCATGCTTCAGCAGACGCCGGTCGTCCGTGTCGAGCCCTTATTTCGAGCGTGGATGTCGCGGTGGCCCTCGCCTGCAGCGTTGGCCGACTCGCCGAGCGGTGAGGCGATCCACGCCTGGGGAAGGCTGGGCTATCCGCGGCGGGCACTGCGGCTGCACGCCGCAGCCGTGGCAATAGTCGAACGACACAGCGGCGAGGTGCCTCGCACGTATGACGAGCTGCTGGCGCTCCCGGGGGTGGGCGCCTACACCGCATCGGCAGTGTCCGCCTTCGCCTTCGGCGCACGCGCGACGGTGCTCGACACGAACGTGCGCAGGGTGCTCGCCAGGGTCATCAACGGAGTCGCGCAGGCTGGACCTTCACCTTCCCGGGCCGAGACGAACGTTGCCGCGGCACTCCTTCCCGAAACGGCGGACGCCGCGCGTTGGAGTGTCGCCGTGATGGAGCTCGGGGCCCTCCTGTGCTCGGCGCGCACACCCCAGTGCCCGCTGTGCCCCGTCCAGGACCTCTGCGCCTGGCAGCTCGCAGGTCGACCGGCATACGAGGGCCCGGTCCGCCGGGGCCAGCCGTGGCTGGGCACGGATCGGCAGTGTCGGGGCGCCATTCTTGCCGTGCTCAGGGGGTCGCGCACGCCAGTTTCCGCCACCAGGGTGGGTGCTGCGTGGACCATCGACGACACCCAACGCGACCGATGCCTCGAGGCCCTTGTTGCGGACGGGCTCGTGGAGCCCCTGCCCGACAACCACTTCCGGCTGCCTGGACGCTGATCACCGCTTCGCCGACCTTGCCGCCTGGTCAGAGCGCGCGAAGCATCCGGGTGTTGCCCAGGGTGTTGGGTTTTACCCGCTCAAGGTCGAGGAACTCGGCGACCCCCTCGTCATACGAACGGATCAGCTCGGCGTAGACGTCGGGTTCGACGGCCTGGCCCTTGATCGGCGAGAAGCCATGGCGCGTGAAGAAGTCCACCTCGAAGGTGAGACAGAAGATGCGGCACAGACCCAGATCCCGGGCGTCTTCGATCAGGGCCTCGAGCAGCTGACCACCCAGGCCGCGTCGGGCAAAGTCCGGGTGAACTGCCAGAGTGCGTACCTCGGCCAGCTCCTCCCACATCACGTGCAGGGCTCCACAGCCGATGATCCGGCCAGGCAGGTCAGAGTCCTCAGCGACCCGAAACTGCTGCAGGGCTTCGTAGTACGAAACCGCATCCTTGGGCGTCAAGGTGTTCCCGGCAAGCGGACGGACCAGCTCACGGATCGAGCGCACGTCGCCTGCTCGAGCCCTGCGGACCTCGATCACGGCGTGGAAGTCATGGCAGCGACGCTCACGACAGGTTGCCATCCCTGATGTCGGCGAACATGCGCCTGGCGTTGGCGTCGAGCAGGACGATCGACTGGCCGTCCGAGGTCATCCCGAAGCCGCCGATCGCGACCCGGTTGTTGACCTTGGCCGGGTTGGTGGCGAAGACGCCGGCCGCCAGTGTCAGCACCTGCTCGGCGCTGAGGTTGGTCGCGATATTGGGAGCCGCCTTACCCAGGAGGGCGGGCAGCTTTGCCGGCCCCAGCAGCTTGGCGAAGCCTGCGGCAGCCATGATGATCCGGCCCTGGTTGGCCGAGCGACCAAAATCGCCGCCGTCGACACCGTGCCGCGCCCGGCCGTAGGCCAGAGCCTCCGGACCATTGAGGTTGTTCACGCCGACTCGCACGTTCGCACCCGACATCACGTCCTTGACCGCCACGGGCACTTTCACCGGCAGCCTGCCGATGCCGTTGATCAGCTTCTCGAAGCCGCCGAACCCAGTGATCAGGTAGCCCTCAAGCCGAACACCCGTCAGGGAGGTGACCGTGCGCTGCAGACCCACAGGTCCGCCGAACGTCAGGGCCGAGTTGATCTTGCCCCGACCACCGGTGGCGAGCGGAACGTAGGAGTCCCGGGGTATTCCAAGGACTCCGCCACCGCCATGACCATCCAAACCGACGATGTGCAAGCTGTCACCGCGGGATCGATCGACCGGCTGACCCGGCCTCGCATCTGAGCCAACCACGAGCACCCGGCGCACGCCGCCCACTGAAGGCGCGGACAGCCCTATCGAGGGCCACCAGCCGCCGACGACCTTCCACTTGGGTGCCGCCACGGCCAGTGTGACGTCGCTGCCCGACGTGACGACGGCAATCGGCACGCCCTTCCACGACGAGACAGCACCAACGACAACGACCGGCCCGGCCGCGTTGACGGGTTTGCGTTTGACCAGAGCCCCTGAGGCAGAAGGAGATGCCGGGACAACGCCCCCGAAGTACAACGGCCTGATGACGTCTGCCAGCGCCGATGGCACACCAGTCGCCGTGAAGGGCGCCGGCGTCGGGACAACCGTCGTGGTCGGCGCGGCCGGTGTCTTCTTGGCGAGCGTGGGCGTCGAAGAACATCCGCTCAACGCGAGGGCAGCCACCAAGGCCGTCGCAAGCCCGATGCGGAGGGCACGGCCGGCATACGGTCGGGAAATGGGAAACATGTCCCTACCGTACGACCTGCCCGCCCGCGTTCCGCGCACCCGGGGCCGGGTGCGCGGAACGTCGAGGGGCTCAGGTCTTTTCGGGAGCGCCCGGTGTCTTGACGGTGTCCTGAATGTCCTGGACTTCGCTGAGCGGCACGTCGTCCAGCGGTGAGCGGGCCGTCCCCACGAACGTGAACGCCTCGTCTTTCTCGGCACCGTCGGTGTCGACAACCACGATCTCGCCCGCCTTGATCTCGCCATACAGGATCTTCTCGGACATGGCGTCCTCGATATCGCGCTGGATGGTGCGCCGAAGCGGACGCGCGCCCAGCACCGGGTCGTAGCCCTTCTTGGCGAGCAGAGCCTTGGCGGCCATGGTGAGCTCGATACTCATGTCCTTGTCCTTGAGCCGCGCGTCCAGCTTGGCGATCATCAGGTCGACGATCTGGACGATCTCGGACTCCGTCAGCTGCGGGAAGACGATGATGTCGTCCACGCGGTTGAGGAACTCCGGACGGAAGTGCTGCTTGAGCTCGTCCTGGACCTTGTTCTTCATCCGGTCGTAGCCGGTCCTTGTGTCGCCGCCAGCCGCGAACCCGAGCGACTGGCCCTTGGCGATATCCCGGGTCCCGAGGTTCGTGGTCATGATGATCACGGTGTTCTTGAAGTCGACGACACGGCCCTGGGAGTCGGTCAGGCGACCGTCCTCGAGAATCTGCAACAGGGAGTTGAAGATGTCAGGGTGGGCCTTCTCGACCTCGTCGAAGAGCACGACCGAGAACGGCTTGCGGCGGACCTTCTCGGTCAGCTGGCCACCCTCTTCGTAGCCGACGTAACCGGGGGGTGAGCCGAACAGCCTCGAGACGGTGTGCTTCTCGCCGTACTCGCTCATGTCCAGCTGGATCAGCGCGTCCTCGTCGCCGAACAGGAACTCGGCCAGCGCCTTGGCGACCTCGGTCTTTCCGACGCCGGTCGGACCAGCGAAGATGAACGAGCCACCAGGACGGCGCGGGTCCTTCAGGCCGGCGCGGGTGCGACGGATCGCCTGGGACATCGCACGCAGGGCCTCGTCCATGCCGACGATGCGCTTGTGCAGCTCATCCTCCATGTGGAGCAGGCGCGAGGACTCCTCCTCGGTGAGCTTGAACACGGGGATACCGGTTGAAGCCGCCAGGACCTCGGCGATGAGCTCCTCATCGACCTCGGCCACGACGTCCATGTCGCCGGACTTCCACTGCTTCTCACGCTCAGCCTTCTGGCCCAGAAGCTTCTTCTCGTCGTCACGAAGTGAGGCAGCCTTCTCGAAGTCCTGGGCGTCGATCGCGGACTCCTTCTCACGGCGGACGTGCGCGATGCGCTCGTCGAACTCGCGCAGGTCCGGCGGCGCCGTCATCCGGCGGATGCGCAGTCGCGCGCCCGCCTCGTCGATGAGGTCGATCGCCTTGTCCGGGAGGAAGCGGTCGTTGATGTAACGGTCGGCCAGGTTGGCAGCCGAGACCAGTGCGGCATCGGTGATGGACACACGGTGGTGGGCCTCGTAGCGGTCGCGCAGGCCCTTGAGGATCTCGATGGTGTGCGACAGGGTCGGCTCGGCGACCTGGATCGGCTGGAAGCGCCGCTCGAGGGCCGGGTCCTTCTCGATGTGCTTGCGGAACTCGTCCAGCGTGGTCGCGCCGATCGTCTGGAGCTCGCCACGAGCCAGCATCGGCTTGAGGATGGAGGCAGCATCGATGGCGCCCTCGGCCGCCCCGGCACCGACGAGGGTGTGGATCTCGTCGATGAACAAGATGATGTCGCCGCGGGTACGGATCTCCTTGAGGACCTTCTTCAGGCGCTCCTCGAAGTCACCTCGATAGCGCGAACCGGCAACCAGGGCACCAAGGTCCAAGGTGTAGATCTGCTTGTCTTTGAGCGTCTCGGGCACCTCACCCTTGACGATGTCCTGGGCCAGGCCCTCGACGACAGCGGTCTTCCCGACGCCTGGCTCACCGATCAGGATGGGGTTGTTCTTGGTTCTTCGAGAGAGCACCTGCATGACCCGCTCGATCTCTTTACCACGTCCGATGACGGGGTCGAGCTTGCCCTCACGGGCGGCCTGGGTCAGGTTGCGGCCGAACTGGTCGAGCACGAGGGAACCGGCAGGGGTGCCCTCGGCCGGGCCGACGCCCACTCCCTGGGGCTCTTTGCCCTGGTAGCCGCTGAGCAGCTGGATGACCTGCTGGCGGACCCGGTTGAGGTCGGCGCCGAGCTTGACCAGGACCTGGGCAGCAACACCTTCGCCCTCGCGGATCAGGCCGAGCAGGATGTGCTCGGTGCCGATGTAGTTGTGACCGAGCTGCAGGGCCTCACGCAGGCTCAGCTCGAGGACCTTCTTGGCACGCGGGGTGAAGGGGATGTGCCCGGACGGGGCCTGCTGACCCTGGCCGATGATCTCCTGGACCTGCTCGCGCACGGCGTCCAGGGAGATGCCGAGGCTCTCAAGTGCCTTGGCAGCGACGCCTTCGCCCTCGTGGATCAGGCCGAGAAGGATGTGCTCGGTCCCGATGTAGTTGTGGTTGAGCATGCGCGCCTCTTCCTGCGCAAGCACCACTACTCGGCGGGCCCGGTCGGTAAACCGTTCAAACATCGCTCATCGCTCCCTCGCTATCGAGACACCTCGATGCTATCTGTGCTCAGCGGCCATGACGTACGCCAGACGTCGACCGTTGCGTGATCGGAACAACGATGCCGTATGCCGGTGTGTTCCGTCTCAGGAACCACCTGAGCTCATGTTCGCCCTCGGCGTATCCCGGGCGCCTCTGGCCGCGGCGGCTCATGGAGTGGCATAGTCACAGCCGTCGGCGCAGCATGAACGGCAGCGGCGACCGGCATACAAGCCCTTTCCCGACGCTAGGAGAACCACCATGGCCACCACGCGAACCGCCCGCGCCCACTGGGAGGGCTCTTTGATGGAAGGCGCCGGACAGGTCACCCTCGAGTCGTCGGGCGTCGGGACGTTTGACGTGAACTGGCCCTCTCGGGCGGAGGCGGCAAACGGCAAGACCAGTCCCGAGGAACTGCTGGGTGCGGCCCATGCGACCTGCTTCTCGATGGCCCTCTCGAACGCGCTAGCCAAGGACGGCACGCCGCCGGCCGCGATAGACACTTTGGCGGACGTCACCTTCCAGCCGGGCAAGGGCATCACGGGGATCGTGCTCAGGGTGAGCGGCTCCGTGCCGGGCATTACCGCGGCTCAGTTTGCCGAGGCCGCCGAAGGCGCCAAGACCGGATGCCCCGTGAGCCAGGCGCTGGCGGCCACGCCGATCACCCTGGAGGTCGGGGACTTCTCGGCCTGAGCAAACGGGCAGGAGCGGCCGATCTGCGTCACCGGCGGCGCTGGCAGCGACCACACCAGAACAGGTTGCGACCGGCGACGCGCTGGGTGCGAACCTTGGAGCCGCACACGTAGCACGGCTCGCCGGTGCGCTTGTAGAGCGAGAAGCGTCGCTCGAACCGGTCTCCTGGCCGAGCGCCCGTCAACGCTGCGGTATGCGCCGCCGACGAGCCATCCGCGACCTCGGCCAGGGCGTCGGCAACCTGGTCGTCCATCGTGAGGACCTGGCCGAACGCGACGCCCAGAGGCATCAGCGTCACCAGGTCATCCCAGATGGCCAGCCAGGTGGAGTGCCGGATCTCCTTTCCGGGTCGAAACGGGTCGACGCGGTGCCGGAACAGCACCTCGCACCGGAACACGTTTCCGACTCCGGCGAGGACGGCCTGGTCCATCAACAGCTCGGCGATCGGCTTCGTGCTGCGCGAGATGCGTCGCCACCCCAGGTCCGGGTCGGAATCGGGGCGCAGGGGGTCGGGGCCGAGGCGGGCCTGGATCTGGTCGACCTTTTCGGGCGTGACAACCGCGCACACGGTCGGCGCCCTCAGGTCCGCCACCCACATGTCGTTGAGCAGCCGCAACCGGACCTGACCTTCGACAGGGACCCCACCGTCCGGCATACCGGGGCGTTCAGGATCGGGGTCGAGGTTGTGACGCATCACGGAGAACTTGCCGATCAGGCCGAGGTGGACGTTCAGCCACCGTTCACCGTCGAACTCGACGAACAGGTGCTTTCCCCACGCCGAAGCCTCGATCAGCGTGAGGCCATCCAGCAGCGCCGCTCCGTCATCGAAGCGGCCCTGCGGGCTCGACACCGCCGTTGGCCGGCCAGCGAAGGCAATGCCGATGCGCCCCGCCAGCGCGTGGGTGACGTGACCTTCGGGCATCGGTCAGCTGGCCGCCCTCTTCTTGGCGGCGGTCTTCCTGGCGGCGGTCTTCTTCGTGGCGGCCCTCTTTTCGGCCTTCTTCGCGGACTCCTCGGGCGCGAGGTCGGCCTCGGCCGTGTCCTCGTCGTCGGTGTCATCGGCAACCTCAGCGGTGGGCTCGCCGCGGGAGGCCTTGGCCCGCTCGACGCTGCGCTGCAGGGCAGCCAGCAGGTCCACAACCTCGCCGCCGGTCTCCTTGGCGGCAGGCGCCGCTTGGACCTCTCCACCCTCGAGCTTGGTCCTCACCAGTGACTCGACCGCCGCCTGGTAGTCGTCCTCGTACTCGTCCGGAAGGTAGTCACCAGCAAGAGACTCAACAAGCATGTGCGCCATCTCCAGCTCGGCCGGCTTGACGTCGACGTCCTCGCCGAGGTTCGCGAAGTCCGCGGCGCGGATCTCGTCCGGCCACAGCATGGTCTGCATGACGATGACGTCGTCGCGGACGCGCAAGACCGCAATGGTCATCCGGGCGCGGATCGAGACGGTCACAATGGCCATCCGGTCGGCGGCTTTCAGGGCATCTCGAAGCAGCGCGTAGGCCTTGGTCGCCGCCTTGTCCGGCTCGAGGTAGTAGGACTTTTCGAGCAGCATCGGGTCGATCTGGTTGGAGGGAACGAACTTCTCCACCGCGATCTCGCGACTGCTCCGGGTGGGCAGGTCGCTCATGTCCTCATCGGTCAGCACCACCATCTTGCCGTCTTCGGTCTCATAGCCCTTGGCGATGTCGTCATAGGACACCTGCTCACCGTCGATGCTGCAGATGCGCTGGTACTTGATCCTTCCGCCATCCTCCCGATGAACCTGTCGGAACTGCACGTCGTGGTTCTCCGTGGCTGAGTAGAGGCGCACCGGAACATTGACCAGGCCGAAGGAGACAGCGCCCTTCCAGATGGCACGCACGATCAGATCACTCCCCAACTCTTTGCGGATCATTGTGTGTCGGACCGGACTTGTCCATCAGGATGGACCCATGCGCCCCATGCTGGCTAGTGCGGGAACCTCGATCCCGCGTGGCCCGGAGTGGGCACACGAGATCAAATGGGACGGTATGCGCGTGTTGGCCGAAGTCGAAGACGGCCACGTGAAGCTGTTGTCGCGCAACGGGAACGACGTCACCGTGAGCTTCCCCGAGCTGAGCACCCTCGGCGGCCCTGGGATCCCGGAAAGCATGCTGCTGGATGGTGAGGTCGTTGCACTCGACGAGGGGCTTCCCTCGTTTTCGGCCCTTGCCGAACGCATGCATGTCAGTGACGCCCGGAGGGCGCGAAACCTTGCCATCGCCCGGCCGGTCACCTTCATGGCGTTCGACCTGCTGCGACGTGATGGCATCGATCTCACCTCTCGCCCGCTTGCCGAGCGGCGGGCGGCCCTGGAACGGATCGGTCTCGGGGGGCCGCGCTACCAGGTGCCACCCACCTACGATGACGGGACTGCACTTCATACCGCGACGCTGGAGCAGGGGCTGGAAGGCGTTGTCAGTAAACGACTCTCATCCAGATACAGCCCAGGACGACGCAGCTCCGACTGGCTGAAGTTCCCCCATCGGGGGTCGATCTCGGTGGTCATCGGGGGATGGCGGTTCGAGACCGACAGCCAGTCCCGACTGGGGGCTGTCCTGGTCGGTCGACCGGGGCCGGACCGGCTCAGCTATCTCGGTCGCGTCGGCAGCGGTCTGGCCGGCAAGGCACAGGAGGCGGTCCTGGAGGCCCTGAGGCCAATGACGATCAAGGCCTCGCCGTTCTCCGACGAGGTCCCCACGGTGGACGCCGAGGGCGCGGTCTGGGTTCGACCCGAGGTCGTCGTTGAGGTGGAGGCGCTCGGACTGTCGACAAATGGCAGGCTGAGGCAGCCGGCATACCGAGGCCTGAGACCTGACCTGTCGCCCGGCGACCTGCATGGCGAGGGGTGAACCCTCTTGCCGGAAAGCACAACCAACGTGGTCACGGTGCTGGTTGACGGCCGCCGTCTCCGGGTGGGCAACCTGGACAAGGTCATGTACCCGTCAACCGAGACCACCAAGGGTGAGGTGCTCAACTACTACGCCAGGGTGGCGCCGTTCCTGCTCCCCCATCTCGCCGACCGGCCCGTGACCCGTGTTCGCTGGCCCCACGGCACCGAAGGACCTTCATTCTTCGAGAAGAACCTCCCGCCGGGCGCTCCATCATGGCTGCGCTCTGTCGCCGTGCCCACGACCGGCTCGCGATCGGAGAGCGGCAACGGCACGATCCGTTATCCGGTCATCGAAAGCACGGCCGCCCTGACCTACCTCGCGAACCTCGCATCGCTGGAGCTTCACGTCCCCCAATGGCGCTTCGATGCCCAAGGACTGCCGCGAAACCCTGACCGGCTGGTCATCGACCTCGACCCCGGAACCCCTGCTGGGCTGCATGAGTGCGCCCAGGTCGCTCTGCTGGTGCGTGACAGACTCCAACGCATCGGCCTCCCCACGTCACCAGTAACCAGCGGCAGCAAGGGAATACAGCTGTATGCGGCGCTACCGGGCGAGCAGGACTCAGACACAATTCGCGACATCGCGCGGGAGATCGCTCAGGATCTGACCAGGCTGCGGCCCAATCTGGTCGTCTGGAAGATGACGAAGTCTTTGAGGCCAGGCAAGGTGCTGCTGGACTGGAGTCAGAACATCGCCGCCAAGACAACGATCGCGCCCTACTCCCTACGAGGCGCCGACGCGCCCCTCGTTGCCGCGCCCCGGAAGTGGGCAGAGATCGAGCGAGGCGCCGAACAACCCGGCGCCCTGAGGCAGCTGGACATGAATGACGTTCTTGCCCGGCTCAACCGTGACGGCGACCTTTTCGCCCTCACGCTCTCGAGCTAGCGGGACAAGAAATTCACAAGGTGTTCACAGGAGCATGGGTACTTGTTCGTTCGGCCGGGAGACGCGTGCTTGGCCTGCAAGACAGAGACGGAGGCCCACTGGATAGGAGACCGACGTGATGCTCACAGAGGCAAGCCCCACGGCTGAGGTGCTGACTGGCCTGTCGCGGGCGGGCATGGATCTCGGCAGCATTGCCCTCCTGGCCGGCGCCCTGTTCTATCGGCGGCATCGCCGCCAGGACCTCTTCGCCGTGTACTTCGCATTCAACGTCGGGCTGTTTGCGGTCCTGACCTTCCTGACCAACAGCTCTATCTCTGCTGGGGTGGGGTTCGGCGTGTTCGGGGTGCTTTCGATCATCCGGCTGCGCAGCGAGGCCTATAACAACATCGAGATCGCCTACTTCTTCCTCGCGCTCGCGATCGCCCTGGTCAATGCACTACCCGGGCGTCCTCTCTCGCTGTCGGTCACCCTCGACGCCGCGATCCTGTGCACCATGTTCTTCGTGGACAGCCAGAGGCTGGGCAGCAAAACCAAGTCCTGCCAGGTGGTTCTCGACCGGGTCTACGACGACGAAGCCAGCCTGCGCATCGACCTCGAGCTCCGATTCTGCGCCACGCTGGACTCGGTCAACGTCACCATGGTCGACTACGTACGGGAAACCACTGCAGCGGACGTCCGCTACCGCCCGCACCCCGTTTTCGCGCCGGTCCCGTCATGATCGCCCTCGATGGACGGCTGATGCACTCCCTGACCCTCGCCGAGGTGGTCGAAGGCTGGTCGCTGCAGGAGCGCGTAGACCACAAGTACCTCGTCCCGACCCAAGAGCTCAGTGAGCTCATCGCGGGTCGCCGAGCCGACTACGGGGTGCTGCAGATCGATCAGCGATGCAGCTTCGGCTACGAGACCGTCTATTTCGACACCCCAGACATGCTCACCTACCGCCAGCACGCTCAAGGGGTACGCCGCCGATTCAAGGTCCGGGTTCGGCGCTACCAGGAGAGTGAGCTGCTCAGGCTCGAGATCAAGACCCAGGGGGTCCGTTCCCGCACCGTGAAGTACGCCCTGGACGGCGCCGACAACGTCCACGGCCCCACGGCGACCTTCGTACGCCAGAGCCTGGACGACAGCTACGGAAGCAACTACCTGGCCGACGTGGTTTCGACACTTGAACCGGGCCTTGTGATGACCTACCGTCGCACAACCCTCGTCAGCCTGCGCGGTGGCGAACGTGTCACGGTCGACACGGGGCTGTCCATCGACCACCACGGCGCCCAGGCAAAGCTGTTGCCGGGACTCGCTCTTGTGGAGGTGAAGTCCGCAGACTTACGCAGCGGCACCGACCGGGTCCTTCTCCGGGCCCGGTTCCGCCACCTCTCGTTCAGCAAGTATGTCGCCGGCATCGAGCTCACCAACGGCCGCGCGCGACAACACCCCCCTGGCTTGCTGCGTGCGGCATTCACGATCCCGCGACATGACCACGCACCGGACCGCCGCATCGCGAGCTCAGCTCGTGAAAGCGCGGCATGAAGCATCGGCTGCCCATGGCCGCAGGCCCTTTGAGCCGGCTGGGTCAGTCAGTACGTCGTGTCAGCCGTTGGCCTTGTCATAGGCCGCCAGAACACCAGCTGAGATGCGGCCGCGGTCGCTGACCTTGTGACCGTTGTTGCGCGCCCACTCGCGGACGGCGCTCAGGTCACCCCTGCGCACCCCACCAGCGGAGGCCCCTCGGCGCGTGCTCTTGCGGCCACCGGACCGACGGGCGTGACCCACCCAGGACGCGAACTCATCGCGCAGCTTCTTTGCGTTGGCTGCAGTCAGGTCGATCTCATACGACACGCCGTCGAGCGAGAACGACACGCTCTCAGCCGCCTCGGCGCCATTGATGTCGTCAACCAACAGAACCTGAACCTTTTGCGCCATGAAAACTCCCCAATGCGGAAACACTACGAGCCGCGGATCTATGTCCATCGACTATTGCGGGTCCCACCCTACGCGAAAACTCTTATGGTGTGGAATCCCTCTCAGCAACATTGTTGGATTGTTGCCCTGAAGTGGCCGAACGCTCTTGGTCGGCTTCCCACTTGGAATGCGCCAAGCGCTCGTTGCGGTCACCTTCGAGCATTGCCTTGATGACCACATAGAACAAGAAGGCGACTCCGGCGCTCGGCAACAGGGCACCGAGCGCGATGAGAACGGAATGCAGGCTCAAGTCCCCTCCGGTTTCAGCAACGGGAACAGAATGGTTTCACGGATACCGGCACCGGTGAACAACATCACCAGGCGATCAATGCCCAGACCGAGGCCCCCCATCGGCGGCGCGCCGTACTCAAGAGCACGCAGGAAGTCCTCGTCCAGCTGCATTGCCTCGACGTCTCCTGCGGCGGCGCGCAGGGACTGCGCGGTGAGCCGCTCCCGTTGGACGACTGGGTCGACCAGCTCCGAGAAAGCCGTTCCGCGTTCGGTACCACCGATAATCAGGTCCCATGCTTCGATCAGCCTGGGATCCTTGCGATGCGGCCGGGCCAGCGGCTGCGCAGAAGGCGGATAGTCGCAGACAAACGTCGGCTGCAACAAAGTCGGCTCGACGATCTCCCCGAAGAGCTCGACCACAAGCTTCTCTGCCTCCCATTCTGGGTGAAACGGAACTTCTCGTCGGGTGGCGATCGCGCGCAGGGTCGCGGCATCTGTGTCAGGCGTAACATCCTCGCCCACCGCCTCGGAAAGACCTTGGTAGACAGGTAGCCAACGCCATTCGCCCTCAAGGTTGATCTGTCCGGCGGGAGTGTCGATGATCCGGGACCCGAAAGCGTCCGCCGCTGCCAGGACGACCCCCTGCATGAGATCCGCCATCGTATGTTGGTCGCCGAAGGCTTCATACGCTTCGAGCATCGTGAATTCCGGGCTGTGCGAGGAGTCAACCCCTTCGTTGCGGAAGATGCGACCGATTTCAAAGACTTTGTCCACACCGCCGACAACCGCTCGTTTGAGATAGAGCTCAAGGGCGATGCGCAGCGACATGTCGATATCGAAGGCATTGAGGTGGGTTGGAAAGGGTCGGGCCGCGGCGCCACCATGGACAAGCTGAAGAACTGGCGTCTCGATCTCGATGAAGCCGCGGTTGTGCAGGGTGTCCCGGACCGCGCGGACAATGGCCGCACGGTGGCGAACCATGTCACGCGCTTCCTGGCGCACGATCAGGTCGGCATAGCGCTGGCGCACGCGTGACTCCTCCGACAGCTCGTTGTGCATCGTCGGCAGCGGGCGTAGCGCCTTGCTCGCCATCGCCCACTCGTCGGCCAGCACCGAGAGCTCGCCACGCCTGCTCGAGATCACCCTCCCGTGCACGAACGCAAAATCGCCGAGGTCCACGTCGGCCTTCCAGCCGGCCAGCTGCTGTTCGCCAACCTCCGCCAGGCTGAGCATCACCTGGAGGCGCGCACCGTCACCCTCTTGCAGGGTGGCGAAGGCCAGCTTGCCGGAGTTGCGGATGAAGACCACGCGACCCGCGACGCCCACGACGTCCTGGGTCTCCTCGCCGATGCCCAGATGCCCGTACGCCGCCCTCACCTCGGTAAGCGTGTGCGTACGAGGCACACCGACGGGATACGGTTCGCGGCCCTCGTGCAGGAGCCGGGCCCGCTTGTCCCTGCGGACGCGCATCTGCTCGGGCAGGTCGCTCTCAGGTGCGGGGGGCTCGGTCACCCGGCAAGACTACCCAGCGGACATGTTCGCCCAGACCGGTAGTTTCGAAACATGAGTGAGCTCGGGAGCGAAGAGGCGTTCGGCGACCGGCTTCCTGACGAGGTCCGTGCACTGGGTCGACAAGAGGCCGACGCTCACGGGATGGTCGAGCTCCCGATGACGACCCGCTGCAACCGGCTTCGCCGACGCTGAGCGTTCAGAAAACGGAGCATTCAGAAGAGCCCCGCGCCGCTTACCGCCAGCTCAAGGTCCAGCAGCTGCCGCTTGCGGTCGAGGCCTCCGCCGTAACCAGTGAGACTGCCGTTGGCGCCGACGACCCGGTGGCACGGGATGAGGATGCCGATGGGGTTCTTCCCGTTGGCAAGGCCCACGGCCCTTGCCGCCCCGGGAGATCCGATGCGTTCGGCCACCTCGCCGTATGACTCGGTTTGGCCGTATGGAATCTCTTGCAGCGCAGCCCAGACACGTTGCTGGAACTCCGATCCCACTGGCGCCAGCGGAAGATCGAACGTCGTGCGCTCACCTTCGAAGTAGGCATCGAGCTGATCAGCGGCGGCTTTGAATGGTTCAACGTCGCGGCCAGGCGGCTCAGGCTCGCCCAGCTCGTCATCGCCGGGGCGGTGCCTTTGCAGATCCATGTAGAGACAACGGATGTGGCCATCTTCGGCCACGATGGTCAGGGGACCGAGAATGCTGTCGATCACGATGAAAGTTCGCATTACGCTGCCTCCTTGTCGGGCATGTGGTTGATCGGGTGGTCACTGGTGGCCCAGAGATACTGGACGGCATACGAACGCCAAGGGCGCCAGCGGTGTGAGTGCTCGATGAGCCCCTTGGGCGTCGCCGGCATGCCGAGCTGCCCTGCGGCAAGCTTGACGCCCAGGTCACCGGCAATGAACGCATCAGGATCGCCCAGGGACCGCATGGCGATGCTCTCGACCGTCCAGGGCCCGAAGCCCTGCAGGGCCCTCAGCTGTTCCCTCGCCTGTCGCCAGTCGGCACCGAAGTCCAGGTCGAGCCGTCCCTGCGCCAGGGCATCGGCCAGCCCCATCAGGGTGCGCCGCCGCGACTGAGGCATGGCGAGATCGGATGGATCCATCACTGTCAGGACTTCAGGGGTCGGGAACAGATGCGTCAAGCCACCCTGCGGGTCAGGAACGGGATCGCCGTATGCGCGGACGAGTCGCCCCGCGTGCGTACGGGCTGCGGCCGTCGAGACTTGTTGTCCCAGAACGGCTCTGACTGCGAACTCCGCCGGGTCCACCGTCCGCGGAACGCGTCGGCCGGGGCTTCTCGCCACGAGCTTGGCCATCAGCGGATCCCGGGACAGCACCTCGTCGATGGCAACCGGGTCGGCGTCGAGGTCGAGCATCCAACGACATCGGCTAATAGCGCTCGCCAGGTCGCGCTGGTCGCTCAGCGAGATCTGGCACGCGATGTACTTGTCGGTCGGTTTGAGGGCTACGACGGCGTATCCGTGCGGGAGACGGATCGTTCTGCGGTACGCGCCAGCAAGCCATTCCTCAACTCCCGGAACGGCGGTCGCTGCAAGGTGGCCGAACAAGTTGTCCGGGCACAGTGGCTTTCGGAAGGGCAACCGCAGGGACAAGGTGCCAGGGGTCGCCGAGACGAGCTCCGGAATACCTCTCTGGGATCGCTTGCCTCCTAGGCCTGTGGCTCGCGCGCGGAGCTCAGTCGGCGACAGGGCGAAAACCTCCTGGACTGTGTCGTTGAACGTGCGGATGCTGGCAAACCCTGACGCAAAGGCGATATCACTCACCAGAAGGGAGCTCGTCTCAATCAGGACCCTTGCCGTTTGGGCTCTTTGGGCTCGTGCGAGAGCAAGGGGACCGGCCCCGACCTCGGCGATCAGCTGGCGTTGGATCTGGCGAACGCTGTAGCCGAGCCGACCGGCCAAGCCAGTCACACCCTCACGGTCAACCACACCGTCGGCGATGAGACGCATAGCCCGTGCGATCACGTCCGAGCGCACGTTCCACTCCGGCGAACCAGGGCTGGCATCGGGCCGGCAGCGCTTGCAGGCCCGGAAGCCCGCCTTTTGTGCCGAGGCGGCGCTGGGGTAGAAGCGAAGGTTCTTCAGGTGCGGCCGGGCGGGGCAGCTCGGGCGACAGTAGATGCGCGTGGTCACCACGGCGCAGAAGAACCACCCGTCGAAGCGGTCATCCCGAGACCGTATGGCGCGTTCGCACGCTTCGGTGTCCTCATACATGTCCACCATCATGACCCGTGAGCAGACACAGCACTAGCGAAAATGCGACATCAACGAAGATCCCGAGGTCGGTGGCTATCCCATGAGCGCGGAGCCCGAGACTTCCGTCGACCTACACCCCAGGTGTGACAGTCCAACGCGCGAATGTTCCTGTGCTGCAAGGCCATTCGTTGTGGATGGGGCTTTCGCTAGTCAGTCCGGTGGGCACTCGCCACGCCACTACATCCCAGGGGACCGGCGAAAACCCCTCATACTGCTCGCTCTTCGGCAGCACGGACGTGGGCGTTGATGTCGTCGGCGAAGGCGATGGCGCCCGAGGTTGTCACGACCAATGACGTTGCCATTACGGGCTTGAAGAGCTGGACCCGCCCACTACTGGGGATCCCGAGGCGGACAATCACGCTCTCCGACGTGGTTGACCTGACCAGGCTGAGTTGCCGGGACTCTCCGTCGAAGCCCGCGCCAAGCTGCAGCGGAGTCATGGCGGGGGCCATGTAGGGGGCAGCACCAAGGATGGATTCGATCGGCACCCGTATGCTCCCCACCAAACCGAAGCGGACAAGGAGTCCTTCGCCATGGACCTCAACCTTGCCCCATAACGGCGCGGCGAAAAGGAACATCGCGACCACCGTCCCGCTGAAGACGATCGCCTCGACAATGAACGCCGCCATCGGGGGCAACAGCCGGTCAGTGATCAGCAGGGCGCCAATCGTCTCAAGGGCTGCCAGCACAAATGGAAGAAAGACGAGCCATATCCAGCCGCGTCGGGAACCCCGGTTGTGCTTGGCACTCATCACTTCCCCTGAGCTTCGCCTGGGCTCAGAGCTTGTCGTCGACGAGGTCAAGGGCGATGTCGAGGATCGGCGACGAGTGGGTGAGCTCGCCGACGCTGAGAAAGTCAACGCCCGTCTCGGCATACGCTCGCGCCACATCGAGGGTCAGGCCGCCGGTTGCCTCGATCTCAACCTTCTCACCGGTGCCGCGCACGGCTTCGACCGTGGTCCGGATCATCTCGACGGACATGTTGTCGCACAACAGGAACCGGGCCCCTACGGCCACTGCTTCAAGTGCCTCAGCCGTCGTGGTGACCTCAACCTGGATGTCGACGGCAGGGAAGTCCCGGTGAACGGCTTCGAAGGCGGCCGAGGCCGAGCCTGCGGCCAGCTTGTGGTTGTCCTTGACCATGGCCACGTCGTACAGGCCCATCCGCTTATTCGTGCCGCCCCCGCAGCGAACGGCGTACTTCTCCAGAGCACGCAGTCCCGGCGTGGTCTTGCGGGTGTCCAGAACCATGGCACCGGTTCCCTCGAGGACATCGGCCCACCGCCGCGTGCGGGTTGCGACTCCCGAGAGTCGGCTGATCAGGTTGAGCATCGTGCGCTCCCCCACGAGGATCGATCGCGTTGAGCCGCGCAGTATGCCGATGACGTCGCCTCGCCTGACCGCTTCGCCGTCCTGACGGAGAAGCTCGACCGCCACCTCAGTATTGCCAAACCGCTCAGTCACAGCATGAAACACCAAGGAGATCAGGGGAAGCCCGGCGACAACACCGTCTGCTCGAGCCACGACGTGCGCGACACTGCTCTGGGTCGCGCTGATGGTGGCAGAGCTGGTGACGTCCAGACCTGGGAAGCCGCCGAGGTCCTCGTCGAGGGCGCCCGCGGCGAACAACCCGGCCCGCTGCACGGGGAAGGCGGTGGCGACCTCGCTCGGGGACCGATGAGGCCACCGACCTCGGGCCTGCCCTGGCTGAGGGACCGGGGCGGAGACGGGGTGAATAGACAGGCTGATCGAACCGTCGCGTTCCCGAACTGCATGGGTGTTTCCAAGCCAGCGCACGTCGTCGCGGTCGGTGAAGTCCGAGCGCACGTGCCCACCTCGCGTCTCCTCGCGCAGTGCGGCCATGGCGGTCAGAAGCTGTCCCACATGCAACAGGTTGGAGGTCTCCCATGAGTGTGGATCTGCGGTCGTCTCCTGCACTGAGTCGGCGATCATCTGCAGGGTCTTGGTGGCCCGGGACATGGAGTCGGCAGACCGCACCGCTCCCGTCCCGAGGGTCATCGCCCGCTGGATCTCAGTTCTCTCCTTACGGGCGACCAGTGTCGTGTCTTGGTCAGGCGCAACGGGCTCGGTCGGGCTCAGGTCTCCGGCGGCGAGACGGGCAGCGATGTCGTCGGCGATCCGATGGGCGAAGACCAGGCCCTCGAGCAGCGAGTTGGAGGCGAGCCGGTTCGCGCCGTGAACACCGGTGCATGAGACCTCCCCGCAGGCATACAGCCCGGCCAGGCTTGTCCGACCAACGTGATCGGTGTGCACTCCCCCACTCGCATAGTGCTGGGCCGGAGCCACGGGCAACAGCTCGCTCACCGGGTCGAAGCCCAGCTCTCGACATCGCGCGACGATGGACGGGAAGCGTTTCTCGAGGAACTCCTTGCCAAGGTGCCTGGCGTCGAGGAAGACGTGATCCGCACCGGTCTGGGTCATGCGCGCGACGATGGCCCGGGCCACGACATCTCGGGGCGCAAGATCCGCCAGCTCGTGGACGCCCTGCATGAAGCGCACCCCGTCGCCATCCACCAGGAAGGCGCCTTCGCCCCTTACCGCCTCGGAGATCAGCGGCTGCTGGCCGCTCGAGCCCTCACCCAGCCAGAGGACGGTGGGGTGGAACTGCACGAACTCAAGATCGGAGATGACCGCGCCAGCCCTCAACGCCGCCGCCAGGCCGTCGCCTGTGGCCACGGACGGGTTTGTGGTGGCCGAGTAGACCTGCCCGATCCCACCGGTAGCCAAGACGACAGCCCGGGCATGAGCTGCGCCCACCCCATCGAGCTGGCCTTCGCCGATGACGTGCAGCGTGACGCCACAGACCCGAGCATCGCTGTCCTGCAACAGGTCCACGGCTAGCGCGTGCTCGAGCACCTCGATACCGGGGTCGTCGAGCACCGCGTCCAGAGCCGCGATCAGCGCGCGAGAGATCTCTTTGCCGGTCGCGTCGCCCCCGGCGTGGGCGATGCGGTCCCGGCGGTGACCGCCCTCCCGCGTCAGCGAGATCTTGCCGTCGGGCCCACGGTCGAACTCGGCCCCGAGGGCCACAAGCTCGCGCACGCGAGAAGGGCCTTCGGAGACCAGGATGCGTACGGCCTCCGGGTCACACACGCCTGCGCCCGCCAGCAGGGTGTCATGAAGGTGTTCCTCCGGCGAGTCCGCAGGATCCAGAGCCGCCGCGATGCCCCCTTGTGCCCACTGGGTGGAACCTTCGGGAAGCACGGTCTTGGTGACCAGCAACACGCGGTCGACCTGCTGTCGCAGACGCAGCGCCGCCGTCAGGCCGGCAATCCCCGAGCCAACGACGATCACATCGGCAGAGGTGACCCAACCCGGTTGGGGTGCCGCGAGCCGGGCAGGGACTCGAAGCGTCACGACCGGTCCCCCTCAGTCACGGATGACTTGAGCCCGGTTCCGCCGGGGACGGACCCCGGGTCACCGCTGATCTCGACGATCTGGTTGTCGTGGTCGACGAAGACGACGCGGGGCACGAACCCACGCGCCTCCACCTCGTCCATCTGGGCGTAGGAGATGATGATTGCGATGTCGCCCGGCGCCACCAGGTGGGCTGCCGCCCCGTTGATGCAGATCTGCCCCGAGCCGGCCTCGCCTTCGATCACGTAGGTCGTCAGTCGGCTGCCGTTAGTGACGTCAACGACGTCCACCCGCTCACCGGCCAGAATCCCGGCGGCTTTGAGCAGGGTGCGGTCAATGGTCACCGAGCCGACATAGCTCATATCTGCCTCCGTGACCGTGACCCGATGGAGCTTGGCATAAAGCATGGTGCGCTGCACGACGACGTCCTTCAGCTCAGAGGTTCAGGGGATTTCACAAGTCCACGGTGCTGTCAGGGTTCGACGGTGGTTGATCGCGCCCGGCGTTCTCAGAGAAGACCTCGAGTGCCCCGCCGCCGGGCCCCACGCTGATCGGCATGTTGTCGATCAGCCGGGTGGTTCCAACCCGTCCTGCGACAGCTAGCAGAGCCTCGCCGCGATACCACTCCGGCACGTCTTCCAATGTCGACGGATGAACGAGGACAAGGTAGTCAATGAGAGCCAGTGGCTCCTTGACGACGACAGCACGAGCTGCGCGTCGTACGGCCGAGGGTCCCTCTTCCGCCGCCGCCGCGCCCGCCCTCAGCGCCCTGGACAGGCACAGCGCCGTCTCCCGGTCCGACTCGGTGAGATACATGTTGCGGCTGCTCATCGCGAGACCATCGGTCTCACGCACCGTCGGTGCGGTGACCACCTCAACCGGGAAGTCGAGGTCGCGTGCCATCCGGCGGATAAGCAGGAGCTGCTGCGCGTCCTTCTGGCCGTAGTAGGAACGCTTGGCCCCCGTGAGGTGAAGGAGCTTGCCCACCACGGTCAGCACCCCGTCGAAGTGCCCGGGGCGGGCCTGACCCTCCAGCACGTTTCCGAGCGGTCCCGCGGAGACCCGCACCCCCGGGTCGCCGTCCGGATAGATGACATCGGGCGTCGGCAGGAAGACCAGGTCGACACGCTCCCGCCTGCAGATCTCCAGATCAGCATCGACCATGCGGGGGTAGCGCGAAAGGTCCTCACGGGGACCGAACTGCAAGGGGTTGAGGAAGATCGTCACAATGACGTGCTGTTCCCTGGCCCTCGCACGGCGAATCAGGGTCGCGTGTCCCTCGTGGAGTGCGCCCATCGTCATGACGACCCCGATATCGCCATCACCGAGCCGAGCGCGAGCGGCCTTCAGCTCCGCGCGGGTCCGCGCGATTAACGGTCCGGTGATTCCGGCGTCGGGCGCCCCGGCCCCACTCGCCTTGTTGCCAGTGCTTTCAAAGGTCTCGGTCACAACGACTCCTCCGGGGCGGCGAGGATGTCGAGCAGAGGCTCGGCATCGGACGCGGTCAGCCGCCCGCTGGCGAGCGCCCGTTCTGCGGTAGCACGAGCCAGCGCGACATAGGTCGGCCGGATGTCTGGGGTCTGCTGGTTCAGCTGCTCCAGGTGCGCAGCAACCGTACCTGCATCGCCGCGCGCCACGGGCCCGGTCAGGGCGCCGTCACCGAGCCGAAGGGCGTTGTCGAGCGCTGCATGCAAGAGGGGAGCGATCACTCGCTTCGGCTCCTGTACGCCGGCCGAGGCCAGGATCTGCATCGCCTGCGCGACCAGCGTCACCAGGTGGTTCGCACCGTGAGAGAGCCCGGCGTGGTACATCGGCCGGTCCTGCTCCTCGATCCAGACCGGCTCGGCGCCCATCTCCACGACGAGCGCCTCTGCGACCGGCCGTAGGGGAGGTGGCGCCGTGATGCCGAAGCAGCAGTCAGCGAGGCGCACCAGATCCATCGAGGTGCCAGTGAAGGTCATGGCCGGATGCAACGCCAGGCCCAGAACATGGTGACCGATCGTGGCGTCGAAGATCGCCGTGCCATACCTGCCCGACGTGTGAACCACAAGCTGTCCGGCCTGCCACGAGCCCGTGACACTGAGCCCGTCGATCAACGCAGGGAGGACGTCATCAGGGACGGTGAGCAGCACCAGCTCAGCCCGGGCGACGACCTCCTCCACGGACATGATGGGTATGCCTGGGAGCAGCGCCGCTGCCCGCTCGCGTGACAGCTCGCTGACGCCGGAGACGGCCACAAGTCGGTGACCCGCATTCTGCAGTGCTGCACCAAGGACGGAGCCCACGCGGCCGGTGCCGACAATGCCGACGTCAAGCCTGGCGGGTCGTTCACTGGCCACAGGCAGGTCACTCACGCCCGAAACGCTAGTCCCTTTGGGAGCGACGTAGCGTACTGCCCGTGACGTGGACGCCGTGGATACAGGCATGGGAACAAGCCCTCTATGGCCCAGGCGGCTTCTATCGTCAGGCATCCGGGCCGGCCGGCCACTTCTCCACCGCGTCCCAGGGGATCCCTCAGATCGGCGAGCTCCTTGCGAGGGCCCTTCTGGAGCTCATGGACAGGGAGGGCCTCGACACGTTCGTGGACATGGGCTGCGGCCGTGGCGAGCTGCTCGAGCAGGCCCACCGTCTGGGCCCGCACCTGCACTGCATTGGGGCCGACATCGTTACCCGCCCGAACCTCAGCGAGCCCATCGGCTGGTTCCAGTCCCCCGGGGGCGCGCATCTGCCGGACGAGCTCAACGGCCTGACCAGCGCCCTGGTCATCGCCAACGAGTGGCTTGACGTCGTACCGTGCCCGATTGCCCAGATGGACGATGGCGGCGAGCTCCGCGAGGTTCTCGTCAACCTATCCTCCGGCGAGGAGCAGCTTGGCGACCCCGTATCCAGCACCGATCGCCTGTGGTGCGAGAGGTTCTGGCCGATTCACCGGCTGGCTCCCGGCGACCGAGTTGAGATCGGAGCGACAAGGGACACCGCATGGGATGGCCTGCTGTCACGGATCTCATCGGGTCTTGCGGTCGCCGTCGACTATGGCCACACCATCGACTCCCGGCCCGGGCCGGGCACCCTGACCGGTTTCAGAGACGGCCGCCAGGTGTCACCGGTCCCCGACGGGTCGTGTGACCTGACGGCGCATGTCGCCATGGACTCCTTGACCCACGACTCGATGGTCGATCAGCGAACGGCACTGAAGGGGCTGGGAGTCAGCGGCGAGACCCCCCCGTCCGACCTGGCGCGTCGCAGCCCGGCTGAATACCTGCAGAGCCTGAGCACCGCCTCCGTTGCCACCCTGCTCACGGCCAAGGGCGGACTCGGCGACTTCCTGTGGGCCTTCACCCGGGTGCGCTGACCACGCCGCCGGCAGCCTCGACGCAGCAATGTTGTCGACTGCGCGGACAACCGGCGCCTCCGACACCGATGTGGCGGCATGCCAGACTGCGCCTATGACCACACAGCAAGAACTCACCGTCGGAGTGGGTGCGGGCGCGCTTGTGACCGCCGACATGGTGCTCAATGTCGGCCCTCAGCACCCTGCCACACATGGCGTTCTGAGGCTGCGGCTGGTCGTCGATGGTGAACGCATCGTCAGCGCCGAGCCGATTGTGGGCTACATGCACCGCGGCGCCGAGAAGCTTTTCGAGGTGCGCGACTACCGCCAGATCATGGTTCTGGCCAACCGCCACGACTGGCTGTCGGGGTTCGCCAACGAGCTGGGTGTCGCGCTGGCGGCTGAGGCCTTGCTCGGCATGGAGGTGCCCGAACGCGCCACCTGGGCCCGCACACTGCTGGCCGAGCTCACCCGTGTACTGAGCCACCTGGTCTTCCTGGGGTCCTACCCCCTCGAGCTGGGTGCCATCACACCGATCTTCTTCGCGTTTCGCGAACGAGAAGAGCTCCAGGCCACTCTCGAGGAGGCCACGGGCGGGCGGATGCACCTCATGTTCAACCAGGTCGGTGGCCTCAGGGACGACCTCCCAGCAGGCTGGCTAGGCCGCGTCGACGCCGCGATCAAGACCGTCAGGGGCCGCCTGCCCGACCTCGAGAGCCTCCTCGTTGGCAACGAGATCATCGCCGCCCGCGCTGGGGGAGTTGGAGTATTGTCCGCGGAAACTGCTGCGGCCTATGGTGTTTCGGGCCCCATCGCCCGCGCATCAGGCCTCGACATGGACCTGCGCCGCGATGAGCCGTACCTCGCCTACGGCGAGCTCTTTGTCGAGGGCGGACCCGGCCGAGTGATCACCCGCACCGCTGGCGACGGTCTCGCCAGGCTGGAGTGCCTGCTTGAGCAGGTCCACGTGAGCCTCGATATTGCCGAGCACTGTGTGAGCGTCCTCGGGTCGCTTCCCCAGGGGCCGGTCAGCGTCAAGCTGCCCAAGATTCTGCGCGTGCCCGAGGGCCATGTCTACCTGCAGACGGAGAACCCTCTGGGCTTCAACGGCTACTACCTCGTCTCGCGGGGCGACAAGACTCCCTGGCGCCTCAAGCTGCGATCCGCGTCATACAACAACGTCTCGGTGCTTGCGAAGGTCCTGCCGGGCAACCTGCTTTCCGACATGGTCTCGATCCTGGGGTCGATGTTCTTCGTCGTGGGAGACGTCGACAAGTAGCTCGACCGAACACCGCGTATCGACCGTTTTCGATGCTGCACCCCCCCTGAAGAGTCGCGCCGAGGTGTTCGGTGGACGGTTCTCGGTCAGGCGTCGTCGTTCATCTCGTCGCCGTCGTCGCTCTTGTCCACCCGGCACATCCTCTGGGTCAGCAACCCGGCGACCGCCAGTAGAGCTGCCCCAGCGCTCAACGCGCCAAGCCGCAGCACGAGGGTGCGCCGCGACTCGATGTCGAAGTCCGGCAGGAGCACCAGAACCTGCGCGAGATACCAGCCCGAGACCAGCCCACCCGTCAGGGCCGCGGCCTGAGCAAGGACGAGGGTGCGCATGGCACGCATCGGGTTGAGCGACTTCTTGGACTGGCCACGCAGGAATCGACGGACCGGCAGCCCGGCGAAGAAGACCCCACATGCCATGAACACCAGGACGATGAGCGAGATCCAGGAGGTCTGGAGAAGAAGGCTGTTCTGCAGGTCCCAGATCCGCAGACCCAGATAGGCGAAGCCTGCGGCAGCCAGCCCGACAAAGAGAACGAGTCTGACCGAGACCCCTCGACCATCCCTCACCATGAAGGGCCCCACTGCGGGCCCGGCCGGACGCCGCCCGGGTTGACCGCGTCCAGCCCCTCGAGAAGCTCGCTGACCGGAACCAGCGACTCACCCACTCGGATCTGCGCCTCGGCGTCGAGCGACTCCCACGGTGCGAGGACAAACGCCCGCACGTGCGCGCGAGGGTGCGGAAGCAGGAGCTCGGGGTCCTCGCTGATCAGTTCCGAGCCCGCCCGGGGATCGCCATACTGAATGAGGTCCAGATCCAACGTCCTTGCACCCCAACGAGTTTCGCGAACTCTTCCGCGAGCGGCCTCGATCCCGTGGAGCTCTGTCAGCAGCGCGAAGGCGCCCAGGCTGGTCCGCGCCAGAACGACAGCGTTGAGATAGTCGGGCTGCTCGGGACCGCCGACCGGGTCCGTCTCGAAGAGGTCCGAGACCGCGCTGATCCGCAGTCCGTCCACATCGGCCAGAGCTCGGACAGCAGCCTCCAGCGTGGCCTGCACCCCCCCGAGGTTGGCACCAAGGGCGATCACGACCGGCTCATCACGGTGGCGTTCGACCACCACTCGGACGTCACCGAACGGCACTCCCACCGGAGCCTGCGGCTTATGCACCGTGACCTCGACTGCTTGAACCAACGGACGCTGCAGAACGGCAAGCGCGATCTTGTCCGCCAGGGCCTCGATCAGATCCAGCTACGGACCAGTGATCAGGGACACGACGTCGCTGGCGACCTCGGCGTAGTTCACGGTGTGCTCGAGGAGGTCGCTGTGACCCGGGCGGCGAAGGTCAACCTCAAGAGCCACGTCCACGACGAACTCCTGTCCTTCGACCTTTTCGAAGTCGAGCACGCCGTGATTGCCATGAGCCGCAATTCCTTGCAGCACAATGCGATCCGTCATCAGGCTCCCTCCAGTGCCGTGACCACACGGAGGGCGTCGATACTCGAGGACACGTCGTGCACCCGGACCCCCCAGACTCGTGCGAGCCCTGCGACGACTGTGGTTGCGGCCGTTGCGGTGTCGCGCTCAGCGGCCGGGCGCGCCTGGGCACCCTCAGGGACCCCCAGACGGCCGAGGAACGCCTTGCGCGAGGTTCCGATGAGCACCGGCTGCCCCAGAGACTGAATGGCCTCAAGGTGAGCCAGGAGAGACCAGTTGTGCTCGGGCAGCTTGGCAAAGCCGAACCCGGGATCAACGATCAGCTGGTGACGTCCCACCCCACGGGCACAAAGGTCGGTGATGCGTGCGGTCAGCTCGCGGCATACCTCGGCTACCACGTCTCCGTACAACGCACGATCCTGCATCGTGTGGCTGTGACCGCGCCAATGCATGACGACGAACGGCACACCTGCGTCCGCCACAACTCGTGCCATATCCGGATCGGCCACACCGCCACTGACGTCGTTGACGATGGACGCCCCCACATCCAGAGCCTGCGCGGCGACCGATGCCCTCATGGTGTCGACCGATACCCGGGCTCCGCTGAGTGACAGCTCACGGATCACCGGGATGACGCGACGCAGCTCCTCCTCCTCGCTGACGCGTTCAGCGCCGGGGCGGGTGGACTCACCGCCCACATCAAGGATGTCGGCCCCCTGCTCGAGCAGATCCACGCCGTGAGCGATGGCGGCGTCGGGTGCGAACCACAGGCCTCCGTCGCTGAAGGAGTCGGGCGTGACGTTGACGACGCCCATCACCAAGGTGCTCATGATCAGGCCCCGCTGAACCGGCGCAGATGGGGCCAGGTCAGGAATGCCTCAGCCTCCAGTGCGGCCACCGCGATGCGAGGGAGGTCACGGGCGGCAGGATAGACGATGAAACGCGGCACCCAGGTCGGCTGGAACTTTGCGTTGAACCGGTAGAGGCTCTCGATCTGAAACCAGCGGGACGCAAACAGCAGCACCCTGCGCCACGCACGCACGAAGGGCCCAGCACCCAGGCGTTCTCCGCGTTCCAGGGTCGACCGGAAGGCCGCAAAGTTGAGGGAGACTCGGTTGACGCCGAGCGCTGGGCACCCCCTCAGCGCATCCACGATGAGTAGCTCGTTGACGCCGGGATCCGCGGTCCGGTCGCGGCGCATGAGGTCGAGAGACATCCCGTCAGAGCCCCAGGGGACGAACTGCAGGAATGCTCGCATGACGCCATCCTGACGTGCCACCACGAAAACGCAGTCAGGGTCGACGGGGTCCATCAGCCGACCCAAGGCCATCGAGAAGCCACGCTCGGTCTCAGTACTCCGCCAGGCGTCGGCGTCGACCAGTGCACGTCGCCGCTCCCCCTCCGTGACCCTGCCCGCGCGGAGAACCTCGGTGGTGTAGCCGGCACGTTCGATCCGTCTGACCATCTGCCGGACGTTGCGCATCGGTCGACCGTCGAGGGAGAACGTCGGCACGTCCACCACAGCCTCATCGCCGAGCTCAAGGGCGCTGAACCCGGTGGGTCGACACCAGCTCTGGCCGCCCCGCTCCGAACAACCGATCACGGCCGGCGTCCACGCGTGCAGCTCGGCCTTGGCCAGGAAGTTGGCGATGGCCCCGGGCCATGCCTCGGGGTCCCCCAGCGGGTCACCGCTGGCCAGCATGACGCCGGACACGACCCTGTAGGCGACGGCAGCCTTGCCTGAGTCAGACCAGACGACGCTCTTGTCCCGGCGCAGGTTGAAGTACCCCAGAGAGTCCGGACTTCGCCCGAGCAGGGAGCGCATGGCCGCTTCGTCGACATCGGTCAGCTCCGGACGCGGTTCGGGAGGACGCAGAGCGAGATAGATGGTCGTCACGGCGGTCATCAGGCCGAGCCCGAGCAGCAGGGCACCCTCGATGTCGGTGGCACGCTCATCGACGAACGTCAGAGGGCCGTACAGGCCCACCAGCCCGCTGAGAACCTCCTGAAGGATGCTGAACAGGCTCGGCGGCCCCCCCACCACACGATGACGCAGCAGGAACACCATCACGACACCGACGGCCAGGCTCGCCGCCGCCAGGACAAAGAATGCTCGCACCGCGCGCCAGCGGGTCCGTGGGTCTCCCAGTGCCCAGAACTCCGACCGGTAGACCATCATCACGATCAGCAGCGCCAACGACATCGCGACCGCGAACACCTCGAGCTTGACAGCGTGGAGAACAACGCTGAGTGCCAGTAGTGCCAACGCAGCCCGCCACGCCCTGCGTTTGCGTCGTCGCAGGGCATGAGCCAGCAGAAGCAAAAGTATGCCGGAGACGACCGTCGCCGCGGAGGCCGCGGCAATGGCGCCCGGCAAGAAGTCGATCAGCGGATGCATCCGATGGCGCCAGCCGCGCGCCATGCCGTAGGCGATGTCGGCGAAGCCCACGAGATAGGTGAGTGCGCCGACGACCGCAGGCGCACGCGATCGGCGTCTGCCGAGCGGGGCCAGGAGCGGAGAGTGCTGTGGGGGCGTTCGCGACAGAGCGCGATCGCTCACCGGGAACCGCCCAGCACCAGACCCATCGCCTCGGCACGGGTCGCAGGGTCGCGCAGCTGACCGCGTACCGCTGAGGTGATGGTCCGCGACCCCGGCTGGCGAACTCCACGCATGGACATGCACAGATGCTCGCACTGAATCACCACGATGACACCCTTGGGTTTGAGAAAGTCAACCAAGGCGTCGGCAATCTGCGAGGTCATCCGCTCCTGGACCTGCAGGCGTCGCGCATAGACATCCACCAGGCGCGCAAGCTTGGACAGACCGGTCACCCGACCGTCGCGGCCCGGGATGTAGCCGACGTGAGCGACGCCGTGGAAGGGCACGAGATGGTGCTCACAGGTGCTGTAGACCTCGATGTCGCGCACCAGGATGAGCTCGTCGTGACCGATCTCGAAGGTCGTTGTGAGCACGTCCTCAGGACCTTGAGATATGCCGGCGAAGATCTCGCGGTAGGCCCTGGCCACCCGGGCAGGCGTGTCCTTCAGCCCATCGCGGTCGGGATCCTCGCCAATCGCAAACAGGATCTCGCGGACTGCCCGCTCTGCACGTTCGAGGTCAATTGGCGCTGGGGTCGACATAGCCGCCCTCTGGGACCTCGATCACGGCGGTGGGGGGATGCTCATTGACGATCGTGTCCTGCGGCTTCGACCCGTTGGACATGGCCGCGCGCTCCGCCGGCGTCATCACTGGCGGCAGGTCGCTGACATGGCGACGGTCGCTCGACAGCCATACCGGCCGGGCCGGGCGCTTCACCACGTCCGCAAAGAGGACCTTGAGCTGGTCCTTGCCCAGCGTCTCCTTCTCGAGCAGCTCGAGCACGAGAGCGTCAAGCACGTCGCGGTTGTCGTTCAGCGCATGCCAAGCCTCGTCATGGGCAGCCTCGATCAGGCGCCTGATCTCCTCGTCGACGACACCAGCGACCGTCTCGGAGTAGTCCCGCTGATGGCCCATGTCCCGGCCAAGGAAGATCTCGGCTCCCGCGTCCTGGCCCAGCTTGATGGCGCCGATGCGCTCGCTCATCCCGAACTGGGTGACCATCCGTCGGGCCAGACCCGTGGCCTTCTCGATGTCGTTACCGGCGCCGGTTGTCGGGTCGTGGAAGATCATCTCCTCTGCCACACGACCACCCAGGGCAAAGGCCAGCTGGTCGAGGATCTCGTTGCGGGTCGTGGAGTATTTGTCATCGAGGGGCATGACCATCGTGTAGCCCAAGGCACGACCGCGGGGCAGGATGGTGATCTTGGTGACGGGGTCGGTGTTGAGCATCGCGGAGGCGACGACCGCGTGGCCGCCCTCGTGGTAGGCGGTGATCTTCTTCTCGCGGGCGCTCATGATCCGGGTGCGTTTCTGCGGGCCGGCGACCACACGGTCGATCGCCTCGTCCAGAGCCTCGTCGTCGATGAGCTTCGCGTTTCCGCGCGCCGTGAGCAGGGCCGCCTCGTTGAGGACGTTGGCCAGGTCGGCACCGGTGAAACCGGGCGTCCGGCGGGCCACTGCAAGCAGGTCGACGCCGGTGGCGAGAGGCTTGCCCTTGCCGTGCACCTGGAGGATCCGGTGCCGGCCGATCATGTCGGGCGCATCGACGGCGATCTGGCGGTCGAAGCGGCCGGGGCGAAGCAGCGCCGGGTCGAGGATGTCGGGCCGGTTGGTCGCCGCGATCAGGATGACGTTGGTCTTGACGTCGAAGCCGTCCATCTCGACGAGGAGCTGGTTGAGCGTCTGCTCACGCTCGTCGTGACCACCGCCGAGGCCGGCCCCACGGTGGCGGCCCACGGCGTCGATCTCGTCGACGAAGACGATGGCCGGGGCGTTGGCCTTGGCCTGCTCGAACAGGTCCCTCACGCGCGACGCGCCGACACCGACGAACATCTCGACGAAGTCCGAGCCGGAGATGGAGTAGAAGGGCACGCCGGCCTCGCCAGCAACGGCCCGGGCCAGCAGTGTCTTGCCGGTGCCCGGTGGCCCATACAGCAGAACACCCTTGGGGATCTTGGCCCCGACCGCGAGGAACTTCGCCGGCTCGGCGAGGAACTCCTTGATCTCGAGCAGCTCCTCGACAGCTTCATCCACGCCGGCGACGTCAGCGAAGGTGACCTTGGGTGTGTCTTTGTTGGCCAGCTTGGCCTTGCTCTTGCCGAACTGCATGACTTTGGAGCCGCCACCTTGCATCTGGCTCATCAGGAACCAGAACAGGCCCAGCACGATGACCAGAGGGATGATCGTTGCGAGGAGGCTGAAGAGCCAGTTGGTCTGCGGCGGGTCGTCGGTGTAGCCCTTGGGCGGCTCATGGGTCTTGAGCGCAGTCACCAGGCTCTCCCCGCGCTGGGCGACGTAGTAGGACATCACCTTCGTAGCACCCTTGATCTTGGCCCCGTCGGAGTACGACTGACCCGGCTTGAGGGTCAGGCTGATCTGGTCAGCTCCGACGAACTTGGCCGAGTCGACGGCGCCGTCGTTGATCAGCTTCTCCGACGCTGAGGTGTCGATGCGGGTGACGCTGTCGGTGCCCGAGAGGGAGAGCCAGACCAGGCCGATGCCAAAGATCAGCACCACCCAGACGACCGGGGTGCGAAGGATGCGCTTGTAGTCCATGTATCTGCGGGGCTCCGTGCCCCGTCCCTTCTGCTCGTTCAGGCACGGCAAATGCAAACTTCAGCCAAGGCGACGACGCCCTGACGACGGTACACCGCACCGCCGAGCGGCATTCTCGCAAGTCAAACGCGTGGCATCGTGCTGGTGTTCCAGAGCTGGGTGTGATCTGCCCGGCTCCACCACGGCCGATCGCGTATCTCAGGCGTAGACGTGAGGGGCGAGGGTGCCGACGTCTCGCAGGTTTCGGTACTTCTCGTCATAGTCGAGCCCATAGCCGACGACGAACTCGTTGGGGATGTCAAAACCCACGTACTTGACCTCGACTTTGACCTTCGCGGCCTCGGGCTTACGCAGCAAGGTGATGATCTCCACCGAGGCAGCGGATCGAGACTCAAGGTTGGCCCTGATCCAGCTCAGCGTCAGACCGGAGTCGACGATGTCCTCGACGATCAGCACATTCCTGTCGGTGATATCGGTGTCGAGGTCCTTGAGGATCCGCACCACCCCGGAGCTCTTGGTGCCCGAGCCGTAGGAAGAGACGGCCATCCAGTCCATCGGAGCGGTGCCGGGCAGGGCGCGCATGAGGTCCGACATGACCATCACGGCACCCTTGAGGACGCCCACCAGCAAAAGGTCCTTGCCCTCGTAGTCGTTCCAGATCTCGGTCGCCAGCTCACCCAGCCTGACCCGGATCTCCTCTTCGGTAACAAGCACGCGTTCGAGGTCGGCTCCCATATGGGCAGCGTCCACGACATCTCCCTGACTTCTGTTCGGGTGGCTAGTGTTCGGGTGGAGGGTGCGCACGGTGGCGAGCGCCTTCGTCGCCTATTCAACCCGATGTGCCGCGGCGACGAGCACTCGACCACCGCTGCGGCTGCCCTGGACACGACCTGGCAGATCGATCGGGCCCTGCCCTCGCCAGCGGGTGACCAGCGTATCGAGGGAGTCAACGTGACTGGCGATCAACGCGCCCGGCGGGCAGCCTGCCTCGACCGCGAGCAGGCGCCAGACACGGCTTCGGATGGCCCGGGGCAGTCTCAGTAGGCGGGTAGCGTCGATCGGCTCCGGTCCAAGCTCCTCACGGGCCGCCGCCGCAAGATCGTCGAGCGCATCGGCATCCTCACGAAGCAGGTCGGCCGAACGCGCCAGCGCCGCAACGGTTCCGAGGCCCAGCTCGGCCTCCAGGCGAGGCAGTAAAGCACGTGCCCGAACCCGACCGTATGACGGGTCGCTGTTCTGTGGGTCCACCCATGCCGTTAGCCCCGCCGCCTCGCAGGCGGCGACCGTGGTGGTCCTGGCCAGGCCGAGAAAGGGACGAAGATAAGGCCCGCGACGGGCCGGCATACCGGACAGGGAACGCGCCCCGGATCCGCGGGCGAGGCCGAGCAGGACCTGCTCGGCCTGGTCGTCGCGGGTGTGACCGAGCAGGACAGCCACCGCGCCGAAGCGCTCGGCGACGGCTTCGAAGGCCTGGTATCGCGCGTCCCTCGCCGCAGCCTCGGGGCCGGCGCCGGAGAGCGCCACCTTGACGGTCACGACCTCGACGGGGTTCAGGCCCAGGCCCCGACATTGCTCCGCGGCGCGGCAGGCGACCGCCGAAGAGCCTTCCTGCAGACCGTGATCAACGATCACCGCGCCCGCCGACAGGCCCATCCGGGGCACCTCGAACGCAACTGCCGCCGCCAGCGCCAGGGAGTCCGCGCCACCGCTGCAGGCGACCAGGACGACGCTGCCCCCTTGGACCTGCTCGATCCGGGCGAGCCTGCGGCGTACGGCAACTCGCGTCGCGGCAGTCGCGGGATGTGGTCCGGTCATCGGTTGCGGAAGATCATCCGTGGACGCGCTTGACCCAGATCGACGGGTTCTCGATCTCCTCAGGCAGCGGCAGCATCTCAGCGGAGGCCCACACCTCGTTGAAACCGTCTGTGCCCACCGTGGCCGTGACTGCCCGCACGAAGGCGGCGCCGTCGCGATACTGGCGCATCTTCGCCTCGAGCCCGAGCAACCGGCGAAGGAACTTGTCGACACCGCCGACGTCCTTGCGCCGTTCCTGGAACCTGGCCCGGATCCTTTGGACGCTGGGCACGACCGCAGGCCCGACGTCATCCATCACCACGTCGGCGTGACCTTCCAGCAGCGCCATGATGGCCGTGACCTTGGCAATCTGGACGCGCTGCTCAGGGGTGGCGAAGATGTCGGTCAGTCCGTTGCCACCGCTCCGAAGGGCGTCAGGGAGATTCTCGGCGAGCTTGCGGATCGTGGCGCCTAGCTGCTCGGGGTCGGGGGCGAGATCCAGGGAGAGCTGACGCGCCGAGTCGATGATGTGCTGGCGCAACCAGGGCACGGCCGTGAACTGCACGCGGTGCGTCTCCTCGTGCAGGCAGACCCAGAGCCTGAAGTCACCGGGATCGACCCCCATCTCGTTCTCGGCCTGCAGGACGTTGGGCGCCACCAGGAGCAGCCGAGGCGTTCCGTCGGGCGCAAGGTCGTACTGGCCCAGGACCTTGCTGGACAGAAAGGACATCAGCGCGCCGGCCTCGGCTCCGGTGACCTTGCCACCAATGTTCTGCACCGTTGCCGACATGGCCTGCGCCGGGCCTTTTCGCTTGGCGATCATGGCGATGACCACCGGCTCGAGCATGGACTGCAGGGAGTCGATGTTGGCGTCGATCCAGCCGGGGCGATCCACGATCAGGACCAGGCTGCTGCCCACGGGTGAGTGCATCCGGGCTGTCTCTGCGACCGGGATACGCGATCGTTGGGCTGCCGAGCGCAGCTCATCGACGACCACAGCTGCTTGAGCAGGCGTGACGACAGGTCCAGCCTGGACAAGGCGGCGGCCAGTGGCCTTGGCAAAGTCCCAGTCGACATAACCGCTGGTGTCGGGTCGTCCCGCCGGCTGGTAAGCCAGATCCGATGACGTCATCTGCCCATCCTCCTCAGCCACACCCACACGCTGCGAGCGTGGCTACGAACCGGTCCAACGCCGCCCGGGCGGATAGCGTTCCCACACCGGGTGCCACCTTGTCGGCAAGGATCGCAAAGGTCAACAACCTGCCGTCCCTGTCGACGACGGTCCCGGCAAGGGAGCTGACTCCGGTAAGCGTGCCGGTCTTGGCCCTCACGATCCCCGCGGCGGCGAGGGTCGACCCCTTGACGAAACGGTGGGCCAACGTGCCGGTCAGACCGGCCACGGGCAACTGGGACACCACATCCTGCAGGGCCGGGTCCTGGCCCCCAGCCGCCAGCGAGAGCACGTCGCCGAGGACGCGCACCGGGATGCGTGTGCCGGCTGAGAGACCGCTGGTGTCAACCAGGGTGACGCCGCTCATGACAACGCCTTTGGCGGCCAACGTCTGCTTGACCCACGTGGTCACTGCGGCGAAAGAGGTGCGACGGCCCGCCGCCACGGCGCCCTGACGCGCCAGGGACTCGGTCAGGGCGTCGTCGCTGTCGTCGAGAGCCAGTGCCATGACTTCTGCCAGCGGTGCCGACTTGACCACCCCCAGGTCAGGTGCCCCTTCCGGCGAAGCCGCGTGGTCGATGACCGCGGCAACGGTGATGCCGTTGGCGGCCAGGGCGAGGCGGAACGCCCTTGCAGTGCTCAAAGCAGGGTCGGCCGGAGCAGCTCTTCCCGGGGAGGGCCGCTCGGTGGAGAGCCCCAGCATGGCAACCGGACCGGTCAGGCCGGCGCTGATGTCCGCTGCGATCCAGCCCGGCGCATACCTCGGACCCGATGCGTAGCGATCGTCGATGTGCAGCCTGACCCCCGTGATGCCTTGGGCTTTGAGGGCCTTCGCGGTCTGGCCTGCGAGGTCGGCCAGCCCCGCCCGACCGGCAACAGCCGCGGGGTCGCCCTTGAGCGGGCTGAGCAGGGTGTCGCCCCCTGCCACCAGGATCACGTCGTTGGCGCCAGCACCACGCACCGCCCGGGTGAGGAAGGTCTGGGCGGGATCGAGCGCCGACATGACCGCGGCCGCCGCGAGCAGCTTGGCCGTCGAGGCGGGGATCCGGGGCACCTGCGCCGAGACGTCGAGAAGGTGTGCGCCGGTGCTGGCATCGCGCACGGTCAGGGCCACGGACGAGCCGAGCCCGGGGTCGGCGAGCGTGGCCACCAGCGCCGTGGTCAGACCAGCCGTGGTCGGCATTGGTGTCGTCCCGTCGGCTGCGACCAAGGGAGCAACCAGGGAGGTAGGCACCGAGGGGATCGGAACCTCGGCGACCGGCGGCGTCGTGGAGGCCCCTTGCGCGACCCCCGGATGTGTCGGAATACCCGCGGTTGCGGGCACATCGGCGAGAGTGAGAAAGCCCGGGACACGGTCATAGATGTCTGCGGTGAGGTAGCCGCCCACAGCCAGGATCAGGACGACGAGACCGGCCAAAGCTCGGCGCACAAAACCCCCCTGTCGTCTGTTGGCTGCGATGCGGGACACTTGCAGGCGAGCCTAGGTCAATTGCCATCGAATGGGGTGCAGCTGTGCAGTACGACGTCACGATCGAGATCCCCAAGGGTCACCGCAACAAGTACGAGGTGGACCACGCGTCGGGCCGCATCCGCCTTGACCGGTTGCTGTTCACATCCACGCGGTACCCGGCCGACTACGGCTACGTCGAGGACACCCTGGGCGAGGACGGCGACCCGCTGGATGCCCTGGTCCTGCTCGAGGAGCCGACGTTCCCCGGATGTCTGGTCGGTGCGCGCGCGATCGGCCTGTTTCACATGACCGATGAGGCTGGCGGCGACGACAAGATCCTGATGGTTCCGGCAACGGACCCGCGCGTGGCCCATATCACCGACCTGGATGACGTCAGCGAGTTCGACCGCCTCGAGATCCAGCACTTCTTCGAGACCTACAAGGACCTCGAGCCCGGCAAGTCGGTCGAGGGCGCCCACTGGGGAGACCGCATCGAGGCCGAGAAGGTCATCCTGGAGGCTATCGACCGCGCCACCAAGGCCGGGATGACCACGAGGCGCTGGACCGGCCCCGGTCACTGACGAGCACTCCACTTGTCGGTGCGGACTGCTTCCCGCGGTCCGCCGGGCCAAGCCGTCTACGGCGCTGCCCTATGGGCGGCCACCGTAGGGCAGAAGGTCGCCGAATGAGTAGATGCTGTCGTACCGGACGACTGCGCCTGAATGTGGCGCGTTGATCATCTGGGTGCCACCGACGAACAGGCCGACATGGTGGCTGCTCGACCCGTCACTGCCGAAGAAGACCAGGTCGCCAGGTTGCAGGTCGCTGAGCGGCACCCGCTGCGTCTCGTCATACTGGAACCCGGTGTAGTGCGCCAGGTACACCCCGGCTTGGGCCCATGCGGCCTGGGTCAGACCTGAACAGTCCCAGGAATCCGGACCGGAAGCCCCCCAGAGGTAGGGCTTCCCGAGCTGAGCCTGCGCAAACGCGATGACGGCCGCGACGCCGCCGCGAGGAGCAGACGCCACAGGCGGCACCTGGCCGGAGGAAGAGCTGCTCGACTGTGACGAAGTCGACTGGTTCTGGGCGGCCCGACGCTGGGCGGCATCACGTGCTGCCGCCCCGGCCCGTGCCGCCGCACGGGCCTGTGCAGCAGCTCGGGCTTGTGCGGCGGCGCGGACTTGTGCAGCCGCACGAGCCTGTGCCTCGACCTTGAGCCCGGCCTGACGCTGCGTCTCAAGCGCCACCGAGGTGTTGCGCAGGGCTGCGAGCTGAGCCAGCATCGCGGCCTGCTGCTTGGCAATGTTGGCGCTCTCGGCGGCCGCCGAGTCCACCTGGGTCTGGGCCGCCGCCCTGGCGCTCTCGGCCTGCTGTGCCGCGGCCAGCTGTTGCGCCTGGGCCTGTGCGGCCGCCCGCCGCAGGACCCCGGCCACGACCGAGGAGGCGTTGGCGTCCTGCATGATCCCGTTGCGAATGTCAGAGATCACCTGGATGCCGGCGGCACGGTCCAGGAGATCCTGCGGCCCCTTGCTGGAGAGGAACGCCTCGAGCTGACCGAAGTTACCGCCCTGCATGTAGGTGGCGGCCGCGAACTGTCCCAGCTTGTCCGAGGCGATGGTCGCCGACTTCTGAGCGGCAGCCGCTCGCTGCGTCGCGGCCGTCGCTGCGTCGGTGCGTTGCTGAAGCAGGACCCGGGCAAGGTTGTACTTCTCGGCTGCCACCTCGGCGGCTGTCTGCACTTCGACCAGGCGCGCGTTGGAAGCCATCAGGCTTGCCTCGACAGCGGCGACCTGGCCAGCCTTGTCGCCGACCGCGGCCTTGGCCGCGTTGACCTGATCGGCCGAGGGGTAGACGGGGTCAGCCTGCGCGCTGACAACAGATGTGCTCAGCACGACCGCCAGGGCAGCACCAGTCGCCATGGCCATCCGTACCCGGGTGGTCTTGCGTGTGCACGGCATGAGATACGGCCCCTCGGTCGACAGCTTCAGCCATATGAGACTAGGCGGTTCAACAACTCTGGGCACACGAGTCACAAGAATCCCACGTGAATCATGGGCATCGACCAAAGGCACAATGACTCGGCTTCGAATGACACGATTGTTTTTCCGCAGGTCATCCTGCGAGTGAGCCACACTGGGCCGAGGCGAACCTCGAACATTACGAATTGGTAACGACGGTCGCGATCAGGCGGGTCGGTAGGCCTGCCGGGCCTTGCGCCGGTAACGCAGGATCTGGACAAGGCCAAGGACCCAGACGAGGTACTGCACCGACATCGCCACGCGGAACGAGTCCACGGTGTACGTCGACGGTCCGCCGGGCGCCACCTTGTCGAGGACGATGCCGATGAGCGCGACCGTTCCGAGGGATGCGACAAAGCCACCGACGTTGACGATGCCGTTGGCGCTGCCCAGACGGGTGGGCGGGTTGAAGGTCCGGGCCAGGTCGAAACCCACCATCGAACCCGGGCCACCTACCGCGAGAACCATGACGAGGACCACCAGCAACCACAGAGGCGCTCGCCCGGGCCATACGAGCACAACCGCCCAGACCACCATGATCGTGGAGACGATCCACAAGATGAGGGTCGACCGCGAATACGGCCAACGGGTCACGAACGCGCCGACCATGGGGCTGGTCATCACGGTGGTGACAGTCATGACGATGAGCAGGCCGCTGGCTGCGCCCGGGGTGAGTCCCTGTCCTGAGACGAGGAAGGGAAACCCCCACAGGAGTGCGAAGACGGTGGCGCCGAACTGCGCGGAGAAATGCGACCAGAGTCCCAGGCGAGTCCCTGGTTCGGCCCAGGCCAGCTTCAGCGCACGACCGACGGCCTGCATCTTGAGCTCGTCCCGATGGTGGTCCTCATAGGGCGAGTCCCGCACCACGACGATCAGCACGACCCCGAGGATCACACCGACACCGGCAGCAGCGGCGTACGCGCGTGTCCAGCCCACGTTGCGCAGCGCCAGGGACAGAGGCGCGGTGGCGGCGAGCGCGCCGAGCTGACCGAGGACGCCGGTCAGCTGCGTGATCATGGCGGTCCGCGCCGGCGGGAACCAGAGGGCGACCAGCTGCACGAGGCAGATGAAGATCATTGCGTCGCCCATGCCAACGAAGACCCGGGCCACGACACCTGCCCCAAACGTGCCCGCGAAGGCGAAGGCAAACTGGCCGCCGGTCATCAGGAACACCCCGGTGACCAACAGCTTCTTTGCGCCGACGCGGTCGAGCATGGCGCCAACCGGAATCTGCATTGCCGCGTACACCAACAGCTGCACCATGGTGAAGGTCGCGAGCTGTGCCGAGCTGATGTGGAACCGCTCCGCGGCCAGGAGGCCGGCAACACCCAGGGAGGTGCGATGGAATACCGCGAGGATGTAGACGGAGATGGCCGCCGACCACACCATCCAGGCGCGCCGCCCGCCGAGACGAAAGCGCAACGTGGGGTCGGTGCTGGCCGCCTCGCCGAGTGGCGCTGTCATCGGAAGAGGCGACAGGCAGCGGGTGCGAATCGGCTGGAGGCTGACGAACGGAGGCGAGCGACGTTGGTGGAGTTGATAGGAGGGACCATATAGGGGTCACGGATCCGGAGCTGCAGTTGTCTCGGACCTCGCGCTTCATGACATTTCTGGCGTAAGCCTTCGCGGCCGCGGGTGAGGCGCAACACTAAGTGGTATGAGCGCCCGTGAGCCGAACGCAGTTGTCGAGCTGTCAGAGACGGAGTCATGGACCTTGATCCGTGAGGCTGTCGTGGGTCGCCTGGCGGTGATCATCGACGACCAGCCGGACATCTTCCCGGTCAACCATCTGGTCGACCTTGGCAGCGTGGTGTTCCGGACGGGTCCCGGCACCAAGCTCACTGGCGCCCTTGGTCACCAGGTCGCGTTCGAGGTGGACGGGTATGACCTGGAAACGGCCAGCGCCTGGAGCGTCGTGGTGAAGGGCAAGGCAACGGGTGTCAACCGCCTCGACGACGTGCTCGCCGTGATCTCTCTTCCGCCCTTTGCCTGGCATTCTGCGCCGAAGCCCCACTTCGTCAGGATCGAGCCGGACAGCATCACCGGCCGCCGATTCGAGGTCTCCGGCGGGGCCCGACCAGCGGGGCCACCAGTCGCCGCTTCCGCCGGCTGACCGCTCCGAGAGCCAGCCGTCCGGCATTGGACCTACGACCCTGCCGGTTCGCCGTCGGACGCCAGCGGCCGGTCACGCTCTACGGGAATCGGCCCGGGGATCTGACCATGACCGGCGACCCGATAGCGGTCGGTCGCGGCCCACACGTCGGCAATTGACTGGAGCTGCTGCTGGGCCGCCATCTCCTGGGCGAAGAGCGTCGTCTGGATACTGTGGAAAAGCTCTTCGAGCCGGTTCGACAGCCGAGCCTGCTCAGTGGGCTGCTCCGAGTCAGAGGACGCGTCGTCGGCGCTGCTCGCCCAACCGTCCTCCGATGTGCTCATGCTCCCTATCCTGAGCGGTGGGTGGCTTCGTCCGCAGCCTTTCCGGCCAGATCACCTCGAACCGGTCGATCTCGTCATCAGCCGCGGCGATGCGAAACGGATCGATGGGCGCCCTCGACCCGGACCGCGGCCTACTTCCAGCGGCGATGCGCCCCGGCGAGGTGCTGCACATATCCGGCAAGGGATGCCGTCGAGCACAGCACCTGGTACCCGAGCAGGAAGACGAGGTAGCCGAATCGGTTGCGTCGAACCCGAAGGCCCATCGGAGCGAAGACGTGCCGGGCCTGGAAGCTCCGCAACCCGCCGTAGACCAAGAGGGTGACCGGCAGGACGACGAGGGTCCAGGCCGACACGATGATCGGGTACCCGAAGAGGAAGAGAACCAGCCCGGGAAGCCAGATGAGCGCGTAGCCCACATCCAGTAGCGGGATGAACAGGTCGATGCCGGCCACGAACCCGGTCAGTCGCCGGGGCTGGCGCCAGGGTGGCACCGTGGCGAGCCCCTCAAGCATCCCCCGCGCCCACCGTGCCCGCTGGCGCATGAAATGTGTCAGCAGCACAGGGGCATCGGTAAAGGCCACCGCGGTCGGCTCGAATAGAACTCGGTCGCCGTTCTCCATCAGCCGCCAGGTGACCACGATGTCCTCACCGATGGCGTCCGGCCACCCGCCCACGCGTCGTACCTCGTCCGTGAGGTAGAGGGAGAACGCCCCCTGGGCCACCAGCGTCGCCTGGTACAGACCTTGCATTCGTTTCACGGCGGCAATACCGAGGTAGTAGTCCCACTCCTGGACCCGCGTGAGCAGGTTCACCCGCGAGTTGCCCACCAGAACGGCTCCCGCAACAGCCACCGTGTCCGAGGGTGAGGACTCCAGACGCGCAACCAGTCGGCGCAGCGACTCGACGTGTAGCAGGGTGTCTGCGTCCACCGTCAGCACGTACGCCGTCTCGACCTGCTTCAGCGCCGTGTTCAACGCGTTCGACTTGCCTGGTTTCAGCTCCGAGATGATGCGCAAGGACACGCCGAGGTCTGCGGCAGCCTTGCGTGCTGCGTCGCACGTGCCGTCCGTGGACCCGTTGTCGGCAAGGATCACGGAGACCGGGCCTTCGTAGTCCGCGCGGCTGATAGCTGCGATGGTCCTGGCGATGCCACGTTCCTCGTTGCGCGCCGCGATAATGACGGTCAGAGCGGTCGTGGGCGAAAGCAACGGCAGGGGCGGTTGCCTGTCGAGCACGAGGGATGCCGTCAGGAACGCCACGATGGCTCCCGGCAGGTAGGCGACGAGGATGACGATCGTCCACGCAAGGGCCTGGCCCGTCACGGGTGCAAGATCGTGTATCCACGAAGCTGAGATCCACACCGAGAAACAGACCCACAGCACTGTGAAGGTCGTCGACAGGGTGAACTTGGCGGCGACCGAGACGTAGCGATCTCGTATCCCGGCCGGGACCGCCTCTCTGCTGGGGGTTCCGGTAGCGGTGGGGCCTGTTCCTGGGAGGGCTGGCGCCGCCTCGCCCTCAGCGAGAGCCGCTGCGGTCGGCGCAGCACCAGACTTGACGGCGGCAGCCCGCTCACGTGGTTCGGACTTCTCACCGCGCAAACTCATGGCTCAACCCCATCCAACACGGCATGTCCAGAAGGGCCAGCCTACGTAATCAAACGTACCCAATCTGGACAGGCCCCGTGCGGAGACTCGGCCAAAGTGGCGCCGGTCGTCAGCGGGACCTCGAGTCAGCCGTCACGAGCGATCTGGAGACCCAGGTCGACGAATTCTTGGCCTCGGTAGTCAGGATGCCGGCGCAACTCCTTCGTGCTCAACCTGAACCCGTCATGCCATTCCACCAGGCAAACCGAGGGGAAGCACCAGCACGACGCTTCCGGTAGTTCAAGGCGCCGTACTTAGGTCGCTCCGCAGGTGCAGCGTCGTCATCGGCACCGCCGAAGATTCGGCTCTCCCACCGCCAACGGTCACCGCCCGGGTGCGCGCTCAAGCCTCCATTGCTGCTGCCAGTTTCAAACTGCGACCCCTAGATCCCGTCACGCGCCAATGACTCAATAATCGGCAGGCCAGCCAACCAGCGGTCAGGATGGAAGTTCAACGTCACCGGAAGGCTCGGATCTACCGCCTCTCCCGACGCAGAAGAGGCCACTGAGCCAGTGCTTGGCGCTGTGGGCCGCCTAACTGATGTTGCATTCGCCCAGCATCTCAGGGGACTCGGACGACAGGACGAAGTTTCAGAGTGGACTGTCGCCGAGCATTGCCTGCCGTGTCTTTTGGGGCAGGCAATGATCGACGAGGTGCCTCTTGGCGGGGGCGAATCTCAGGACCGATCCCGCACGGATTGGTCTCCAGCCGGCTGGAGACACAACTACCCGAGATACGAACTACCTGGACCCAAACGTTTGTCCCCGGCGACTCGACGCCGTCCCAGGTAGAGAACCTGTGGAGCGCATCGCTTCCTCGATGTGCTCATCGGTGAAAGATGGCGCATCAGGGGCGGAAAGACCCCGGCTGATGCCTCCGGTGGTTTGACTGCTACGGCCAGTCGGTCTGGACGACGGACCCGCCGGTCACCTCGACGCGGACCCAGACCGCGCTGTGCTTCTCGCGCAGGTCGTACGTGCCGGCCTGCACCGCCGGGAACACTGCGGTGAACTGCGGCCCGTCCGGCGTGGGCCGTTCGACCACGGCCACGTGCGGGTGGTGGTGCGCCCCGTGCCCATGGTCGTGCGCGTGCTCGCCGCCGTGATGGTGGGGTTGGGCGTGACTGTGCGACTGGCTGACCTCGTGGATCTCGATCTCGGCGCCGTGCATTCCGGCCGGGAGCCGGAGCACGATGGCGCCGACGTCGTCGCCGATGTCCAGGAGCACCGGGCCCTGACCGGCGAACGGGTTCTCGGCCAGGTTGGCCGCCCGCTCGCCGGTCAGGGACACGGTGACATGCTGTTCGGTCATCGTCGTCCCGCTCAGGCGGCCGGAGTGCCGGGCAGCGACTGGTATCCGCCCGCTGGTGTCCCCAGGTATGGGAAGTTGGGAAGCAGAGGCGAGTTGGTGTTGCTTGTCCCGTCGACGAGGACACCCGCGGCGCCGTCGGCCGTGTAGGACGGGTCGACGAGAGGTATGGTCGCCCCGGCCACGGCCCGCAGCTCGATGGCCACGATGTCGTCGGTGACCCGCCGGCCGTTGGGGAAGCCGGCAAGGTCTTTGCCGAGGATCCCGTAGGGGCTGGGGGACGCCGCAGGCGGAATGGCCAGGTTGAGCCGGAGCAGGTCGGCCTGGGTGGACCCGGTGTAGTTCTGGAAACCGGAGACGATGCCGGACGGGATGCCTGTCAGCAGGATGGCTGCCAGGTCCGCTCGGGGCTTGGTGTATGCCGCGAGGTTGGGGAAGACGTCCGGGTAGAGGACCGGCAGGAGTCCGGCCAGCTCGGGCTTGGTGACGTACCGGGCGAACTGGGCGTCCTTGCTCGGAGCCGTGGTGTTCCAGTAGTCCTTGCGGGCCATCGGGACGATGACCTCGTTGAACAGCGGGTTCCCGAGGCGCGAGACCTGGGTGAACGGCCCGTGCCCCATCCGCCTGCCGGTGGCGGTGTCGATCACCGTCGACTTCTGCCGGCTCGCCGACGCGTAGACCCCGACGACCGACAGGCTCGACATCGGGTCGCTGGGGTTCGCGCCGCCGCGGGTGAGGTCGGTCTTGGGGACCTGGATGGCGATCGAGTGGACGTTGAGCCCCTGGAGGCCGTTGACGCCCGCCGCCGCGGCGGAAGGGATGAGGTGCAGATTCTGGAACGGGCGCAGCGCACCGAGGTCGAAGATCGACCCCAGGTCGACGAAGAAGGCGTCGGCCCGCTGACCGGCGAACACCTTGCGGCCGCCAGGGAGGCTGTGCGTCGCCTCGCCGGTGAAGTGCGCATAGTCGGGTGTGCTGCGGATGCCCACGTTGACCGGAGGCACGGTCAGCCCGGAGGCGAGGACAACCGGGCCCTCACCACGGTGCTCGCCACGGTGCTCACCGCGGACCTTGCGGCTCACCGTGTAGGTCTGCGGGCGGTTGAACGTCTTGTCCGTGATGTGGGTGATCGGGCCGGTGTTGTACAGGAACGTCGACCGGTTGCGGATCGTCGTGGTGAACCGGAACTGGTAGCTCACGTCCGGGACGCCGTCACCCCGGTTGCAGATGTGGATCTGGTAGAGCACGTCGTCACCGAATTCGAAGAAGTTCGGCCCACCCATCGGGTTCTGCATCGGGATGAAGTTGGCGATGAGGGTGACAGTGTTGGGGGCGTCTGGGCTGACGAAGGCGTAGACGTCGGAGTTGTCGGCGACCGGATCCTTGGAGATCTCCGGGGCTTCGCGATGCGAGGACATCAGGCGTGCTTGCTGATGAGCCGCACGAGAGCCGGGTCGTGGACGACGACCTCGCGCTCGCCGCGCATGACGGATACCTCGCCGCGGGCCGCGTCGTGGATGTAGGCGACGACCGGCCCAGAGGCCGTGCTCGTCGCGTCGGTGGCTTCCGGACTCGTGCCGGCAGCCAGGGCGGACGGGGCGGCCGCGACTGCGGCGACCCCCATTGCGGACAGGGCCAGGAAACCCCGTCGGGTGGATGAGCTCATGCCGAACTTCCTTTCAGGCGAGCGGTGGTTCCTCGTACACTTAACCCTTCGGTGTGACACACGTCACAGATTGGTATCTATCCAAGAATTCTGCAAGCAGTCCGCCGACATGCCCGATTTGCCGGTCGGGACGGCATACCCGGGTCTCCGCGCTTGAGCGGGACACCACACAACGTGCCGGCTTCGGCGCCCATCAGGGCTTCGATGAACGTCTTGAGCATCGAACGCAACAATTCCGGTTCGGCACGCTCGAGGTGCTCAGACAAGAACAGGGCAGGGTCAATACTGTGGTTCGCGGTCATAGCTTTGATCTCCTTCAGGTTGACGTTGAGCTGTCTTCTGAAGGATCAGGCGGTGGCCGTCTCACATCACGACGCCACGCTCAAAAACGGGGCCACGCCGTACACCACGTCCGTGGACTCAACTACCGTTTTTCGGGTGACGCCGACGGCGCGTGCGAGTGGTCACCCGGGTGGTTTTCGCCGTCATCGGTCGCGCCGGTAGCGGGTCAGCTTCGTAACCCCGGCTGCCACCTCGGCGGCAACCATGGTCGCGAGCAGTGCCTGCGCGATCCAGAACGTCGGAGCCTGGACCATCGAGAGCACCAGGGCGGTGAAGACCCCCGTGGCCAGCACGAACCCAGCGACCCGATCACCCCGCAGGCCGATCACCAGGTCGCGCTCGTCCTCGACTCCCGCCTCGGACGGCGCTAGAGCTGCGATCACGCCGTGGGCGAGGATCGCGAGCAGCACTGAGACCACCACCACGGGAACCAGCAGTCCAACATAGGCCACCTCTCGTGCGGGACTCCCGGCGAGCCGTCCCTACACAAGCGTGAAGTAGGCCCCGAAGACGAGCACCTGGATGGCCGTCATCGCCGCTATCGACTTCTCTTTGAAGGTCATCGAACCGCCCAATGTCTGTCAAAACTGGCCATGCTGGCCTACGAGAACGAAATCGGCAGCCCCGGCAACGCTTGACTGTAAAGAAGCGAAACGTCAAGCCGAGAAGACCCCCGGCCACCCGGAATCTTGCTGGCAGTCAGCACGGCTTTTCGCAACTTCCCGGACGGGCCATGCGCCCCAATCTCTGTGCCGACCGGTCTTCGCCGCGGCGATGCTCGTGATGTTGCTGATCTTGTCTCGGAACGAATGGCTCCCGTAAATGAGAGCCGGCTTTCGGCCAAAGCGCGGTTCTTCGACGCGACGCCCTGAGGTGTGACCCCTCGCGAAGACCGCGCCGGGCCAGGACATCGCGCTGACTTGTGCTAGCCAGCTCAGTAATGTGTCGATGTTGTGAGGACGCGGACCTCCTCCTCAAGGGCATCACGGAGGTCGGACAGATCGGGGCAGGTGCCGGGGTCCGCGATCAGGGTGATGGTGAGGCTGCCGGCATAGGACAGGACGGTGAAGGAGACCGTCACGTTTCCCGAGGCCGCGCTAAGCGGAATGATGCTGGTGATCGGGAAGCCCAGGAATGAGAGGCGGCTCTCTGGCCCGCGCAGGTTCGACACAAAGGTATGGATCAGCCGCTGACGGTCAATGAACCATCGGAATAGCCCGGCCGCAGCCAGCAGGCGAAAGAATGGGCCAAGCACCGCGGTCGAGGCACCCCGCTGAGCCTGTTTAGCCGCACGAGTGGCCGCGGCCACCGACTCGAGCCGGCGGGCAGGATCCCCTACCCCTCGCACGTGTACGGGAATGACTCCGCTCTTGTTGCCCAACTCGCCTGCGCTCGCCTGGCGACGCGCGGAGAAGGGAACCGATATGACGAATTCGTCGATCCGCTCGCCGCGAGCCAACAAAAGGCGGTGGAGGGCCGCGGCAATAGCCGACAGGACGACGTCATTCACGGTCGCCTCATGCGCGCGTGCGGCGCGGTGGATCCGATCCAGGTCGACCCGGACAGTGGCAAACCGCCTCTGCGGCCCGGTGGGCTTGTTGAGAGAAGAACGCCCAAGGTGACGGCCGAACACGGGGCGCAGTTGTGAGGCGGCGCCGGCGAGGCGACCAAGGACCGCTGGCAGCTTCCGGGCTGAGCGCATCCGATCGTTCGCCGCCTGGACGACAAGCTGGGCGCGCGACGGCATTCGAACGGGAAACACACGGACGTGGGCGTTGGCCGCGCCGTCGACCAGACCGGCCAGGACGGCCAAGCCGCCTATGCCGTCGGCGAGGACGTGGTGAAAAACGACGATTAGCGCCGCCCCGCCGCCACCCGTGTCCGTCACAAGTTTGGCTGACCAGAGAGGACGATCACGAGGCAGCCGGGTCAGAAGCATCTCCGCGGCAACACCAAGGACAGCGCTCTCACCGCCTGGGGCGGGACAAGGGGTTACAGAGAAGTGGCTGCTGACCGTGAAGTCACCATCATCGACCCAGACCGGCCGACCACAGCCCCACGGCACCTCCACCAGGCGCTGACGCAGGCGTGGGACAGCACAGACTCGGTCGGCAATCGCGTCCACAACGAGCCCGGGCTCAAGATTCTCGGACCCGTCCAGCATCAAGACCGCCCCAACCTGCAACGGCGTGGACCCGCGCTCAGAGGCAAGGGACATCAGATCGTCAGGACTTACCCGCTCAAACCGGCGGAACGTGAACATCGCCCCACCCTGTCAGAGACCGGGCGACTGCAGGGGAAGGGTCACCAGTCTCCCCGGGCCAGCGTGAACCGATTCCGGGCCCGGTGTCCGGTCGGCGTGTGCTGATCGGGTGTTGTAGGTGATCTGGTCGAGGTTGAACTCGAGGTAGCTGAAGTCACCTTCGGGGTCGGGGGCGTGCCAGCAGCCTTGGCCGTTGGTGGCGATGCGCCGAGCCCCGAGGGTTCGGGTAACCGGACAGGGGGGTGGACCAGCGCTTCGGGGTGAAGCTCTTACCGTTCTCGGAGGCAGCCAGCCGATCGTCAGAGATGAAGTCCACGAGCTCGTGGGCATCGTTGAAGATCAGCTCGGCGGTCACGGTGTGGGCACCGTTGGTGAAGGCGCCACGCACATGCTGGTCATCGAGGGTCTGCCACGCGATCGGGGCGTCGATGAGCGCCGCCGGAACAAGGACGGCGAGGTCGTTGAACAGCGTGACCGTCTCGGCCCGGTCAATGTCCGGTCCGGCGGCGTCCACCATCGTTACCAGCGAGCACGCCTTGACACGCATGGTGGCGCAGCGCCCGACGAAGACATGCAGGACGTCCACCGGCAGTCCGCGCATGGTGGCGTCCATGAGGAACAGTCGGCTGGGCGCGGAACCATAGGTGTTGACCTGCTCACCGGTGAAGGTCATCCACCGCTTGGACGCGCCTCCGCGGGCGTTGGGCCCGAAAGTCTCAGCTTGTCATCGAAGCAATGGTCACTCAGGTGCCCACCAGTCTGGCGTCGGACACCGGCAGCATCTCAGGTGACCTCCTGGCGCCTGACCCATCAGCTGATCACCACCATGACCAAGACGTCGAGGGATCGCGTTCTGCCTGGCCTGGTCGCGGAGCTGGACGCCGATCCACTCTTGGCCGCCAGCTACCGCGGGCTCATCATCCGACCTATCCGAATGTGGTGGCGCTCGGCCGTTGAGGCAGGTATCGCACGCGGCGCGCTGGCCGCCCACACCGATGTCGAGCTTGTCCTGGACGCCCTCGCAGGCCCCTTGAACATCCGGCTCCTGATCACCGGCGAACCCATCGACCCTGGCTACGCACCGGCAGCGGTGGATCTGGTCCTCGCTCGCTACGGCACCAAAGGCCGTGGGCGCTTATCCAACTAGCCGCTGCGCTACCAACACAACACGCCCACAAACGCACCTGTGTGGATCAGTCACGCCCTCTTGTGCTCAACCGATCTCACGACGCATGACACAAGAAGGTAGGACGCCATGATCACCCCTCAGATCGAGCCCGGACCCCGCAGATGTCCCATAGACCCCTCAGCTCGAAGTTGAGACACTGATCCGGTGTGGTCGGCGACCGTAGTGGGACGCGCGGAGGAGCTGGGACGGATCTCGGTCCTCCTCCGCGGGGTTCGTGACGGCCGTTTCGGGGTGCTGGTCATCGAGGGGGACGCTGGTATCGGCAAGACGACGCTGGTTCGCGCGGCGTGCGACGCGGCCGGGGAGGAAGCGCTGGTGCTGTGGGGGGCATGCCTGCCACTGATTTCGGCCGCTGTCCCCCTCATCGGACTGCGCAGCGCTGTGAGGGGGCTCCCGGTCGGGGAGCGGCCAGCGGTCCTGGGCGGTCCCGTCCCGAGAAGTGGCGCAGAGGGCGGCAGGTCCGGCGGACCGGCGGTCCCGGTTCCGGTGGCCCTGGATGACTGGCTCTCCGCGCAGGCCGTCCAACGGCCCGTCGTGCTCGCGGTGGACGACCTGCACTGGGCCGACGAGGAGACCCTCGACGCACTGATGTACGTGCTCGCCGGCCCCGCCGAGCGACGGCTTGGAGTCATCCTCACGGTGCGATCCACGGACGTCGCCCCGCACCATCCCTTGCGGCGCTGGCTCGCCGACATCCGTCGCCTCCCGGGTGTCGAGGAGCTCGCCGTCGGCCCGCTCACGCGCGAGGAGGTCGCGGCCGAGGTCGCAGCCGTCCTCGGGGGCCCGGCACACTCCTCTCTGGTGGACGAAGTATTCGCTCGCAGTCGTGGCAACCCGTACTTCACCCGGCTGCTGGTGACCGGCCTCGCGCCCTCTACCCGCTCCCTGCCGGCGCACCTGCCGGAGGAGCTGAGCGCGGCAGCCGTGCGGACGTGGGGATCCCTCTCCGACCGAGCCGCGCGGCTCGTCGACGCTCTGGCCGTCGGGGGGCGACCGGTCGACGGCCCCTCACTCGCCCTCGTCGCCGAAGTGGCCGGCCTCGCGGACCCGGGGCCCGCCCTCCACGAGTCCGTCGAGGCGGGGTTGCTCGACGTCGCGGCCGACGGCTTCGTCTGGTTCCACCACCCCCTCCAGGCCGAGGCACTTCAGGACGGACTCCTCCCCGAGGAGCGCCGAGCGCTGCACGGCGCGTTCGCCGCGGGCTATGAGAAGGGCCTTGACGGGGACGCCGGCTTCGAGCCGGATCCCGAGCTGGCGAGGTCAATCTCCGACCATCACGCCCTCGCCGGTCAGGAGGACAGCGCGTTCCGCTGGGCGCTGCGGGCCGCGGAGGCGATGCGGGTGGCCGGCGACGACAACGGACGGCTCCGGATGCTGGGCCGCGCCATCGACCTCCGGCCGGGGCGCGAGGACGTCGCCGAGTCCCTGATCGACCTGCTCGAGCAGGCTCGCGTTCTCGCCCGAGAGGTCGGCGACTGGGATGGTGAGCTGCGTGCGATCGAGGGGCTCAGGCACGCAGTCCCGCCCGGGACTGACGAACTCCAGCTGGCCGTGCTCGATGCCTGGCGGAGCATGCTGCGCCACCGGCTCGCTCTAGGCACAGACCACGGCGACCTCGCGCGCGCCCGAGAACGAAGCGCGTCGGCTCCCTTCACCTGGCAACGGGTCGTCGTGCTCTGTGAGAGCGCGCGACTGTTCCTGTGGGCTGGCCGGCTGGAGGAAGGACGGGCCGCGGCCGAGGAGGGGCTGGCCACCGCCGAGGGGCACCGGTGGCCCCGGCCAGGGACGGACGCTGACGAGTGGCTCCGCGCCTGCGCCAAACGCCCACGCGCAGGCGGCCATGCTCGCGGTGTTCGACGGCGACGCGCGCCGGGCGGGGGAGCACTCGCACCGGGGCGCCGAGGAGGCGATCCTTGCCCGGGACGGCTGGACGCTGCTCCACGCGACGTTTTGGGGAGCCAATGCCCGGCCGTATCCTCCCGGCGACTGGGTCGAGGCCGTGGCCCACGGGCGTCAGGAGATGGAGCGCGTGGGCATCCCTCAGCCCTTCATCGCGTGGCTGTCCGCCGGGGAGGCCCTCGGATGGTTCGAGCTCGGCGACCCGGAGGCCTGTCTGGCGCGGCTCCGGGTCGCGCTGGGGGCCCAAGCGGGTCCCACAGCCGACCTGAACGCGCGGCTTACCAGCGCGCTCCTCGCCACCAGCCAGGGTCGCCAGGACGAAGCAGAAGCACACCTCGCCCGGGCCGGGGAGATGTTCGCCGGTTCGCTGTCGCTACCCACCTTCCACGCCGACGCGGTCACGGCGACGGTACGGCTTGGCCGGGACGACCCAGCCGCGGCGCTCGAGGTCGCGGTCCGGGCCATCGGGCGGGAGGGAGTCAACCCGACATTCTGCGAGTGGCTGGCGCCGCTGGCCGCGCGCGCCCTCGCCGACCTCGTCCAGGCTGAGCGCGACGCCGGCCGGGACCCCTCGCCGCAGCTGCAGCGTCTGGCGGATCTGCGGGCCCAGGCCCCACACGTCCTGCGCGACACCGGGGAGGTCAATGAGGCCTACCAGCAGATGCTGGACGCCCTCGACCGGCTCTACGACGCTGAGACGGCTCGCGCCCGGGAGGACCCCAACGCGGCCGTCCTCTGGCGGGAGACCGTCGACCGCTTGTCCGAGGTCCCGTTGCCCTGGGACGCCGCGTACGCATACTGGCGGGCCGCCGAGGCCCTGCTCGGCCGAGGCGGCGCGTCCGAGCGTCGCCTGGCGGCCGAGATGCTCCGGCGGGGTTACGCGCTAGCCCTGCGGCTCGGCGCGCAGCCGGTCCGAGAGCACATCACGTTGCTGGCGCGGTGGGCGCGCATCCCGTTGACGGAGGTTGGCACCGCCAACGACGGGTCGGCCGGCGCCGAGGCGATCGCGCTGACGCGTCGGGAGCGGGAGGTGCTGGGGCACGTTGTGGCGGGGCGGACCTACGCCGAGATCGCCTCCGCCCTCTTCCTGAGCGAGAAGACGGTCAGCACGCACATCTCGAACATCCTCCGCAAGACGGGCACGGCGAACCGCGTCGCACTCGCGACGTGGGCGGGTCGACAAGGCGGCGAGTCATGAGTACCCGGGCGGTCGTCGCTTCAGCGCTGGGTTCCTGTCATCGCCAGGACAGGATCACGTGCATAACAACCAGATCCGGTAAAATCTCGTGGTCGTCCAGGCACCCCGATTGGAACCGCCCACGACAAGAGTCACGACCCTCGCCGTCCCTTGGCCGTCACCGCGGGAGGATCACTGACCGGGCACAACCCATCTGGCTTATGCGTTCTGCTTGTGGCCGTAGCGTTGGCGGGCTGCTTCGCCGGAGGTTCCGATAAGCGAGCCGATGAACGCCCATGAGTAGCCGCGTTCGCGTGCGTGTTCCACCGCGTCTTTGACCGAGCGTTCGGCATTCGATCTCGACAGGACAGCGCGGCGGAGTTCGGCAAACACCTCCGGGTCGCGTTCGTCCGCCGGTGATGGTTCGTAGTCCTCGAAACGCTTAGCGAGCTCGTCGGCGTGGTCGAGGATCTCTTGGACGATGCGTGGCATGTTCTTCACCTCAAAAAATGTCTCGCGTGCTCTCATCGCGTGGACGATGACCGATGCCGTGACACCTTCCACGACGCCAATCTCGTAGATGATGGCCGCGAGGCTGGCCCCGATGACCATCGTGAACCCCTCGTCGAGGTCGAAGACCCGAATCGGGTTTGCGAACGCGCAGGATGTCCTCACACTGAAACCATGCTTGCGTGCGCTCTCCGCGATGACCGGATCGTCGCGCACATCTCCAAATTAGCTAGCAGTCAAACTCCAGCGCAAGTTAACTTGCACCGTCAGAGTTGTGTTCCCTCGGGGTTGCTGAGCGGCTGGACGCTGGGGCTCGTGTGTACTCGATGTGCACCGACGCGCCAGTCATACTCTTGAATGCAGAAAGCGCAGGTCGCTGACCTGCGCTTTCTGCGGAGCCGCCTATCGGAATCGAACCGATGACCTATTCATTACGAGTGAATCGCTCTAGCCGACTGAGCTAAGGCGGCGGGTGCCCGTGAGCACGAGGCACGAGTATACGGATGATCTGAAGGATCTCAGAACCGGCCCATCATGGGCGGTCCCTCGCCGCAAGCGAGCGGGACAAGACCCCGGTCAGCACCTGAGCCCAGCCGCCGGAACGGTGCCTTTCAGCAGATAGGCATCGACGGCGTTGTCGACACATGAGTTGGACCGCGTGTATGCCGTGTGTCCATCCCCGTTGAAGGTGATGAGATGCCCGTTCTCGAGCTCCGAGGCAAGACCCTGCGCCCAGGTGTACGGCGTCGCGGGGTCCCGCGTGGTCCCCACGACCACGATCGGGCCACTGCCGGCTGCCGTGATCTTCTTCGGTGCGTTGTTGGCGGTCACAGGCCAGTAGCCACATGGCACCGTGCTCCAGGCCAGGAACGGGCCCCACGTCGGGGCCTTGGCGGTCAACGAGAGGGCCTGAGACTCGTAATGGGCGAGGTCCTTGGAGTCGGAACGGTCTAGGCAGTTGATGGCGTAGATGACCTGCATCAGGTTGCCGGAGTAGGCGCCTTGGTTGCTGCGGTACGCATAGGCGTCAGCAAGGTTCATCAAGGGCCCGGCATCGCCTGCGAACGCGCGACGAAGAGCGTCGGTCAGCTGGCTCCACAGTCCCTGGTCGTACATCGCGACCGCGATCCCAAGCGACCCCCACCCCTCGGTCAGCTGTTTGACATACCGGTCGCTCAGGGGAAGCGGCTGCCTGTCCAGCGCCTTGAGGAACTCACGCAGCTTCTGCATGCCCGAGTCGACGGAGCTGCCCAGCGGGCAGCCGCCCCGCCGGACGCAGTCCTGGACGTAGGCCCTGGTCTCGGTTTCAAACCCCACCGCCTGACCCTCGTTGACCTGGCTCGACGTGAGGTTGGGGTCGATGGCGCCGTCAAGGACGAACTTTCCGACCTTGGTGGGGAACAGGTCGGCATACGTTGCGCCGAGGAAGGTGCCGTAGGACTTGCCCAGGTAGTCCAGCGTGGTCTCGCCCAACGCTGCCCGCAAGACGTCCATGTCCTTCGCCGCCTCGATCGTCGAGACGTGTCCGAGCAGGGGCCCGCCATTGGCCTTGCACTTGTCGGCAAAGGCCTTGGCCACATCTGCGAGATGTTGCTCTTCGGTGGTGTTGTCCGGCGTCGGGTCCGTGCCCAGGAAGCTGTCGAGCTCGCGGTCGTTCAGGCACTTGATCGGCGACGAGCTCCCGACGCCGCGGGGGTCGAAGCCCACGATGTCGTATGCCGCTCGGACCGGCGCGGTGACGATGACATCCGCTGCGCGGGCATAGGCGACACCTGACCCACCGGGACCTCCAGGATTCACCACGAGCGAACCGATCCGCCTGGAGGAGTCCTTGGCGGGGACCTTGAGCAAAGCGAGCTTGAGGGTGTCGCCCGCGGGGTTGGAGTAGTCGATCGGCACCGTCAGGCCGGCGCACTGGTTGTCGCCACAGTCCGACCACACGAGGTCCTGTTTGTAGAACCTGGTCAGATCCTGCCCACCCGTCGGTGGCACCTGGGCCGCCTTCTTCTCGGCAGGGCTCTGCGTCTGGGCCTGGCTCCGGCCGCTCGGGATGATGACGCACGACGAGAGGGTGAGTGCGAGTGCAAGGGCCCCCACCAAGGCACCGAGGGTGCGCCTGGTCCGAGCGGATGGTGACGTCTGCGACATACAAGCAGGTGGTTTCCCCATGTTGAACAGCGGTAGCACCGTTCAGGTCCCTTCGTTGGTGGTCCAGGGATCGAGGTTACCTGTCGGGCCCGACTGGAGCAGCCTGAATCGCGATGCGGCCGTGGCTTGAGGCCCGCGGTCTCCCGGTGAAGGGGAACGCCTCAGCTCAAGTCGGCGCGCCAGGCTCGCTGCCTCGACCCTGTTAGCCGTTCCAGTCTTGCGCAGCACGTTCGTCACATGGACACTCACGGTCTTGTCGCTGATGAACAGGTCGCGAGCGATCTCCGCGTTCGTCCGGCCAGCGACCAGGTGGCCCAGCACCTCTCGCTCCCGGGAGGTCAGGGCTGCCAGGACCGACTGCTGCTTGGAAGGCTCCACCGGCCCGCCTGGCTCGGCGAGGCTGATCCGGGCCGCACGTGCGAGGGACTCAGTCTCGGCGACCAGGGGTTGCGCGCCAAGGTTCACGGCGATGGCATGTGCCAAGCGCAGCCGCTCGGCGACCATGCTCCTTGCGGCGCCTTCGGACAGCAGCGCCTGCGCTTGGCGCCAGCACGCCATCGCCTCGAACCATCGAAAGCCGATGTCGCGATGCTTGCCCGCGGCACGTTCCCAGGCCGCTGCCTGCCCAGCCGAACCGTGGCACCGCTCGGTCTCGGCGCTGGTGGTGGCCCGGTAGGCAGACCAGACCGGGTCAGCCTCAACCGACAGCCCGTGACGGGCCAGCGGCGTCGTCTCAGCGATGGCCACGAGCTCATCCAGGAGGTGAGTCGCCTTCTGTTCCGTCTCGACTTCACGGCGGTCGCGTGCTGCTTCGGCCACGTCAGCAGCAGTCCGCGCAGCCCAGAGCAGCACGTAGTCGGCATCTCGATCAACCAGCAGAGCGAGCCGTTCCTTCAGAACCGGTTGGATGAGCTCGAGCGCCTGCTCCGGGTCACCGCGACCCACCAGCAGCTCCACCAGGGTCGAGTGCATGTCGAGCCCGACGAAGTCGATGGATACGAGTTCGAGTGCGCGGTCCATATGCTGCTGCGCGACCGCGGACTCTCCACGTCGCGCTGCCAGGCTCGCCGCCGCTTGGCGAACGTTGGCGCCGGCGATACCGATACGGCTGGCTGACAAGGCCTGGCGCAAAAGGTCGTCGCACTCCGGCCATCTACCCAGCTCGAGGAGCGCTTCGGCAGCCATCGCGGCGACGAAACAACCCCATTGGGTGGACCCCGCAGCAAAGAGCTCCTTGACGACGGTCTTCCCCAGCTGCGCGACCTCGACGATCCGCCCAAGGTCCAGGAGAGCGTTGACCTGCCAGATCGCCGCCATCTCCATGGTGGCCACGTGCCCGGTCTTTCTGGCCAGCAGATAGGCCGCCTCGACGTCCGCAAGGCCCTCGGACGACTGGTGGTCGTCACACAGGTACCTGCCGCGACAGTAGAGCGCCCGTGCCAGCGCGGCGGCCGAACCGCAGCGTTCCGCGACCTCAACTGCCTCGCCCACATGAGCCAAGATGTGTGCAGGCATCTCCCGGGATCGCAGATCCCACTGCTGCCACAGCTCCGCAGCCACGAGATGTGCGAGCGCGACGGCCCGCTCGGCACTTTCGGGGAACGGCTCGGTGAGGCGGACCGCTTCGAGGAGCTCCGGGCGAACGTGGGTGTTCGCCGGATCGTGCAGCCACGCGTTGTTACCTCTCTCGGCCAGCAAGGTGCTGGTCAGCAGCGGTTGACGTTGCGGATCCACGAGCGAGAGTGCACGGTCGAGAATTTCCGTGTTCTCCAGAACGCCTGCCTGCTCGCCCACCTGGCTGGTCCTCAGCAACAGGGCGATCTGGTCATCCGTTGATCCGCGCGCCCCCTCGCTGACGCCCTCCCAAAGCGCACAGGCCCTCATCAGCTGTGCCGCCTCCATGGTGGACGCATGGAGCTCGTGGGCGTAGTCGGCCGCGCGGATCGAGAAGGCGAACGCCTGGTCAAGGTGACCCGCCGCTTCGTGATGGACGGCGAGGTCGGCCGACAGGGGACCGGCGAGGTCCGGCCGGACGGCGACGCTGGCCTCCAGCGCCTCCGCGTAGGCGGCGTGCACCGGCGCCAGCTCCTGTTTTGTCAAGGTCCCCGCGAGCACCTCAGCCAGCAAGGGGTGGCGGAACCAGTAGGTGTCGTCGCCGACCACCTGCGCAACGCCACCCTCGACGGCCTCACGAAGTACGGCGGGCAGGTCGCCTATCGGGACAACCCCGTCGGAGACGGCACCCAGCGTGGCGTACGTGGCGGGCCGCCCTCCGACTGCCAGAAGCTGGGCCAACAGCCTGGCCGGCTCCGACAGCGAGTGCCAGCGCGCTAACAGCGCCTCACGCAAAGCGTGAGGTAGCGCGTCGGATAGGCGCACCGCATCCGGCGGCAGATCATGGACCAGCAGCTCCGTGAAGTAGGCGTTCCCACCAGACCTCTTCAGAACATCAGCAACAAGCTCTTCGCCAGGAGGTCGACCCAGCAGCGCGGCAATCTGCTGGGTGGCCTCGTCTGAGTCGAGGCGCGCCAGCATCATTTCGGAGACGCCGGGCAGGCGACGGACGTCGGCAAGCCAGCCGTGCAGCGGATGGCCGACGGGACGGTCCTCCTCCCGAATCGTGACCACGAGCGCAAGGTTCTGGCCGCGGAAACCAGCGATCAGGTAGGCAAGCATGTCCAGCGATGAGACGTCTGCCCATTGCAGGTCATCCACGACCAGCACAGTGGGCTGCCTCGCTGCGATCCGCTGAACCACCCGGTCTACCAGCGGCAACAACCGGCTCTCAGGTAAGTCGGAGGATTGGAACCCATCGAGGGCAGGAGGACCGATACCTCGTGACAGTCTTCGAGCACCGCTGAACGAACTGCCGGGGCCACCTGCAGGGCCCAGCTGTCCAAGGCCTGAACCAGCGGCGCGAATGGCACCGACGAAGCGCCGAAATGCACACAGGTTCCCTTCAACACCTCACGGCCGCCGGCCCGGTACTGCCCGGTCACCTCACGCACCAGCCGCGTCTTGACGACGCCTGCCTCCCCATGGACCAGGACCGCCGCCGGCAGCCCCTCAGCGGACGCGGACAACACCTCGGCCAGGCGCCGCTGCTCGGCGACCCGCCCAGCGAGCAGGCCGCCGGCGGCCACCGCCCCGTTACCCATCACCGAAGTGTCCCGCCTGCTGCCATCCCCTGTCATCTGGAAATAAGGGCTACGAGTCACGGACCTAAGGGGTTCCACCCAGAAGATGAGGTGTCGTGCCCGATGCGGGCCGCGCCCGGCCAGGGCGATAGTCGAAGAGTCCACTCAACGGCACCCGACACGAGCAGGAGATCGAGATGGCACGCATGGCAACACGAATCGCTTCAGGACTGGCGGCGGCAGGAATCGCCAGCATCCTCTCAATGGCACCCGCCCAGGCAATGGTCCTCCCGGACCCTCCAGCCTGCGGCACCTCGGGCTGCATCGCCCCAGCTCACCCGACGCCCGAGGCAACACCTTGGCTGAAGATCGCCCTCGGCGCAGCCGGCGGAGTCGCAGTGGCTGGCGCGGGAGCAGCGACGGTCAGCTCGCGCAACCGCCGCCAACAGCACACACCGGCAAGCCGCACTCCCGTCGCCGGCTGACCACAGCGGCCAGTCTCTGTGCGGAGACTGGCTGGCCGTGACAAACGCGGACACGGGCGACGTCTCAGGACGTCGCCCGTGTCGCACGTCCGGACTGAGCGCTTGGGCCAATGCTGTGTGGTGGCAGTGCGGGTCGAGGGTGTGCGGGGTTGTCAGTCTTGATCAGCGGGGCAGCTGAAGGGAGATCGCCATCGCCTCGAGGGCCAGCAGCGGCAGGACATTGGCATCGATGCGCTCACGGGCGGTGCCGATGGCGTCCATGGACTGGAGGAGGCGTTCGGGCGACAGGACTCGGGCAAGCTGGTGGACCTGCTCGGCCATGTCCTGGTTGACCAGCCCGATCGCGGCGCCGGTGTGCACCACCATGGCGTCGCGGTAGATCGACATCAGGTCGATCAGGGATCGGTCGATGACGTCACGGGAGAACCGCGTCGCCCGGGTCTTCTGCTCTCTCTCAAGGGCGGCGACCTGCGAGCGCACATGCGCCGGTTGGGTGCGTGCACTGGGGTCGGCGCCGAGGGTCTCAATCAGCCGAGCCTTCTCATCGCTGTCCCGTTCGGTGGATGACGCGGCCGCCTCCTCCTTCGCGATGGCGTCAAGATCGGCGGCAGCGCCGATGGCGTCACCGACGGTCCGGATCTTCCCGGCGAGCGAGACGACGTCACGCCGCCTGATCCGGGCGCCCTCATCTCGTGCCAGCCGGCGGGCGAGCCCCACGTGACACTGAGCCGCGCGGGCAGCGAAGGTAGCCATAGCAGGGTCGATGCCGTCACGACGCACGAGCAATGCCGCGACCGCAGCGACCGGGGGCGTTCGAAGCCGGACATGCCGAGAGCGCGACCGGATCGTGATGATCACGTCCTCCAGCGATGGTGCGCACAGGATCCAGACCGTTCGGGCAGCCGGCTCCTCGAGCGCCTTGAGCAGCGAGTCGGCAGCCCGCTCGTGCAGCCGGTCGGCATCCTCGATCACGATCACCCGCCAGCGTCCGACCGAAGGGCGCAAGGCGGCCAGCTGAACGAGCTCGCGCGCCAGGTCCACCTTGAGGGTAAGGCCCTCGGTCGCGATGACGTCGACGTCTGCGTGGGTGCCCTCCAGCGCCGTGCGGCACTCGTGGCACGTGCCACAGCCGCCGTCCGGACACTGAAGCGCAGCAGCAAACGCTTTGGCCGCAACGGATCTGCCCGACCCCGGCGGCCCCGTGAGCAGCCAGGCATGGGTCATGGCACTCGGGTCGGTCACTGCGCGACGGAGCGTGGCGACGGCTGGCTCCTGGCCCACGACGTCGTCCCAGACGCTCACGGCGTCACGCCCGGCACTGTGAGCAAGGTGGCAACCCTCACCCGGACCAGCTGATGTATCTGTGCAGCTGACAGCTCACCGTCGACGACGAGGTACCGGTCGGGATCAGCCCCGACAAGGGCCAGGAAATGCTCGCGGACCGCGTCATGGAAGGCATCAGCCTCCGACTCAAGGCGATCGTGAACCCCTTCGCGGCGAGTCCGACCGACCGCAGCCGGCAGGTCGACCAGGACGGTGAGGGCGGGCACCAGACCGCCGGTGGCCCACATGCTGAGCTCGCGCACCTCATCGACCCCAAGGTCCCGACCGGCACCCTGGTAGGCGATCGAGGAGTCCATATAGCGGTCGGTGATGACCACCTCCCCTCGCCGCAGTGCAGGCCTGATCAGGGTCTCCACGTGATGGGCCCGGTCCGCGGCGAACAGCAAGGCCTCCGCGCGCGGCGCCACGTGGTCACCGTGCAGCACGAGCTCGCGGACAGTTCGGCCGAAGTCGGTGCCTCCCGGCTCGCGGGTCACAACCACGGTGCGCCCCAGGCTCTGCAGCCAGTCACGCAGCAGCCCGGCCTGGGTCGACTTGCCCGCCCCGTCGCCGCCCTCAAGGGCGATGAACAGACCGCGCGAGCGCTGTGCAGGCTCCGGCTGGGTCACGCGGCCGAGCCTATGGCAGAGCGCCCACAGACCCTGCACCGAGAGGTATGCCGCACCCGCACCCAGCGGTATGCCTGCCCCGCACCTCAGATGCGGGACACGGCATACCGCTTTTGCTAGGACTCACCACCCGAGGCGAGGGCTGCTCTGTCAGCGTTGGCGTGGATCGCGTCCCGGACGTACTGCGCCATCCCCGGCCTGATGTGCTCGTAGGTCTTCGTGAACCGCGGGTCCGCGAGATACATGTCGCCGAGGCCCCGGTGGAACTCGGGCGTGAGGTCGTAGAAACGGTTGTGGATGTGCAGGCGATGCTGCTCGGCGGCGTCCATTGCGCGCTCGCTGGTCGCCAGCTCGCCATCAGCCATGGCCGACACGAATGCCGCATTGGTGGCGTCCATCTCGACCTTGACCTGAGCCCAGTCCTCCTTGCTGTACGTCGACGTCCGCCTCTGCGACTGCTTCCAGGCCTCGGTCTCGCCCCACCGCTGCTCGGCCTCCTTGGCGTAGTCATCGGAGAAGCCGTCGCCGAACAGCTTTTTCTGCTCTTCCTTGGTCAGCTTGGTGCCAGACAACTCTTTCTCCAGTGCTCGGTCGATGGCCGTCACGAGCTCGTGCATCTCGTCCAGCCGGGACATGACCGTTTCGCGTTGACGACGAAGGTGCTCACCCAGATCGGCGGAGGCATCGTCGAGCAGGAGAGCGATCTCCTCCAGGGCGAACCCGAGCCGCCGATAGACCACCACGTGCTGCAGGCGCGCGATGTCCTTGTCGGAGTACAGCCGGTAGCCCGCCGACGTGCGCTCACCGGGAACCAGCAGGCCGATCTTGTCGTAGTGGTGCAAGGTGCGCACCGTCACGCCGTACTGCTCGGCCAGCTGGCCCACCGTGAGAGGTGTGAGCGCCAGTTCGTTCACCTTCGTCATCGAGGTCATGTCCCTACCGTGGGGCCTCACGTCAGGTGAGGGTCAAGCCTATTGCTCCCGAGGATAGGTCTCGGGACTGTCGGTCGGTGGTGCGAAGTTGGTACCATGAAGATCATGGCGATGAATCTGCGACTGACCAGTGAGGCTGAGCGCGTGCTGACAGCTCTTGCCGAGTCTGAGGGGGTCAGCAAGAACGAGGAGATCAACCGGGCAATCCTTGATCGCGGGGCACGGCTGTCCCGCGAAAGGGAGGTCCGTGCGCTTGCTCGCGATGCCATCAAGGACTACGGGCCACTGCTCGACCGCCTGGCTCAATGACGCCTCGCAGGCAATGACGGCCTACTTGACGACCGACGACCTGCTGGTTCTCATTGAAGAGCTGGGCGGGCTGCCGGTACGGGATTTCGGCTTGCTCGACTCAGCCGCCCACCGACCCCAGGCAACCGTCTTCGGCGACGATGCCTACGCGGATCTGGACACCAAGGCAGCAGTCCTCCTCGAGTCGATCGCGCGCAATCATCCCCTGGTCGACGGCAACAAGCGCCTCTCCTGGGTGGCCGCTGTGGTCTTCTACGGCATCAATGGCATGGCCCTGAGCGCACCCGAGGATCCGGCATACGACCGGGTCCTTGGGGTTGCCGACGGTCGACTCCCCTATGAAGAGCTGGCTGCACAGCTCGCGGGCTGGACAACACCCCGCGTCTAGTGCCGGCCGGGCTCAGGCCTTGTTCGTGGCAGCCTTCTTAGAGGCGGCCTTCTTGGTCGCAGTCTTCTTGGCCGCCGACTTCTTCGTAGTGGACTTCTTGGCGGCGCGCTTTCGAGTCACCGGACCGCGAGCACGCTTATCCGCCAACAGTTCCGCGCCGCGCTCGAGTGTGATCGACTCAGGCTGGTCGTCCTTGCGCAGGGTCGCGTTGGTCTCGCCGTCCGTGACGTATGCGCCGAAGCGGCCTTCCTTGACCACCATCGTCTTGCCGGACACGGGGTCGACGCCCAGCTCCTTGAGCGGAGCCGCCGCCGCGCGCCCGTGCTGTTTGGGCTGGGCATAGATCGCCAGCGCCTCCTCAAGGGTGATCGTGAACAGCTGCGACTCGGTCTGGAGTGAGCGCGAGTCTGTGCCCTTCTTCAGGTAGGGGCCATAGCGACCGTTCTGCGCCGTGATCTCCTCGCCTTCCTCCGTGTCCTTGCCCAGAGAACGCGGCAGCGTCAACAGCTGCAGGGCTGTGGCGATATCGAGGGAGGCGAGGTCCATGTCCTTGAAGAGACTGGCCGTGCGTGGCTTGACCTTGGACTTGCCCTTGAGCGCCGCGACCTCCTCCGGCAGGACCTCGGCGACGTAGGGACCGTAGCGGCCGGCCTTGGCCACGATGTCGCGCCCGGTCTCAGGATCCCGGCCAAGGACGCGACCATCGTCGGCTGCCGCTTCGAGCAGCTCGCGGGCCATGGCCGGCGTCATCTCGTCGGGGGCGATGTCGTCCTTGATGGTGGCTCGCCGAACCTGGCCGTTGGCGCCCTCGGCGACCTCGCCCGTTGCGGAATCGACCCCCTGCGGGGTGGTCTCCTCGACGTAGGGGCCGTAGCGGCCGACCCGTACGACGATTCCCTCGCCGATGGGGATGGTCGAGATCTCGCGCGCATCGATCTCTCCGAGGTCGTTCACGAGCTGCTGCAGGCCTTCGCCCGAGGTGGACTCCTCGCCGAAGTAGAAGCGCTTGAGCCAGTCGATACGCTGCTCCTCCCCGTTGGCGATGCGGTCGAGGTCCTCTTCCATCGACGCCGTGAAGTCGTAGTCGACGAGCTTGCTGAAGTGCTCCTCGAGCAACCTGGTCACGGCGAACGCCAGCCAGGTCGGGATCAGGGCAGTGCCACGCTTGTTGACGTAGCCGCGGTCCTGGATCGTGCCGACCGTGGACGCGTAGGTCGACGGTCGGCCAATCCCCTTCTCCTCCATAGCTTTGACCAGCGTTGCCTCTGTATAACGGGCCGGAGGCGAGGTCTCATGCCCGCTCGCCTGGGCGCGCAGTACGTCGAGCGGGACCCCCACAGAGAGCCTGGGCAGGCGGCGCTCCTCGTCGGCCGCCTGGGCGCGCGCGGTGGCGTCGTCGTCACGGCCCTCTTCGTAAGCCGCCAGGAAGCCGCGGAACGTGATGACCGTCCCGCTGGCGGAGAACTCCACCATGCGGCCATCGGCCAGAGTGGCCCCCAGCTTGACCGTTGCGGTGGATCCGCGCGCGTCGGCCATCTGCGAGGCAACCGTGCGCTTCCAGATCAGCTCGTAGAGCGCGAACTCCTCACCGCGCAGCTCGCCGGCAACCTGGGCCGGCGTGCGGAAGCGGTCTCCGGCCGGTCGGATCGCCTCGTGGGCCTCCTGCGCGTTCTTGACCTTCTTCTCATAGCGGCGGGGTGAGTCCGGGACATACTCGGCGCCATACATCTCCCGAGCCTGGCTGCGGGCGGCTGTCAGCGCCGCCTCCGACAGGGTGGTCGAGTCGGTTCGCATATAGGTGATGTAGCCGTTCTCGTACAGGCGTTGGGCCACCCGCATGGCGTTCTTGCTCGACAGACGCAGCTTGCGGCTCGCCTCCTGCTGCAGTGTCGAGGTCGTGAACGGCGCGTAGGGGCGGCGGGTGTAGGGCTTTTCCGCGACGTCGGTGACCCGGACGCTGGCGTCATCCATGACCGCATTGGCGATGATGTTGGCGGCGGCCTCGTCGAGCTGGACCACGTTGGCGCCCTTGATGACCCCGTCGTCGCCGAAGTCCCGGCCTGTCGCCACCCGCGAACCGTCGACCATGCTGAGTCGCGCCGTGAATGCCTGGGAGGCGGCAGAGTCCGGCGCGAAGTCGCCCTCGACGTCCCAGTACGACGCACGCCGGAAAGCCATTCGTTCGCGCTCACGCTCGACCACGATGCGGGTGGCCACGGACTGCACCCGGCCGGCCGAAAGCCCCTGGCGCACCTTTCGCCACAGCACCGGCGAGACCTCGTAGCCGTAGAGGCGGTCGAGGATTCGGCGTGTCTCCTGAGCGTCCACCAGGCGAGTGTCGAGCTCACGGGTTTCGTTGGCAGCGCGGATGATTGCTTCCTTGGTGATCTCGTGGAACACCATCCGACTCACCGGCACCTTGGGCTTGAGCACCTCGAGCAGGTGCCAGGCGATGGCCTCGCCCTCGCGGTCCTCATCTGTGGCCAGCAGGAGCGCGTCGGCGTTCTTGAGCAGGCGCTTGAGCTCGGCTACCTTCTTGCGCTTGTCCGGGTCGATCACGTAGTAGGCGTCGAACCCGTTGTCCACGTCGACGGCGAACCGGCCGTAGGGACCCTTCTTCATGTCCGCCGGCAGCTCACTGGGGTTGGGCAGGTCCCGGATGTGCCCAACACTGGCGTCGACGTCATAGCCCTTGCCGAGGTACTCGCCGATCTTCTTGGCCTTGGCCGGTGACTCGACGATGACGAGCGTTCGCCCCGAAGTAGTTGCCACGTTCCACCCTCACTCCCCATCACCACGTGCAGCGGATTCGTCGCTGCTCCGACATGGCAATGCGCCTAGACCGTAGCCCCTACTGGTCATTTTCAAGAACCCACGGCAGCGGGAAGGTGAGGCACGACATACCAGAATGTAGTTGAATGTTGAACTTGTTGTGACTATGGTGGGGTCATGACCACGCCCAGCAGCACCGGCCCCAAGATGCCGGTGCTGTACCTCAGCCATGGCGCCCCGCCACTTGCTGACGATCGCACGTGGACCCGCGAGCTGGCGGCCTGGTCGGCGGATCTGCCGGAGCCGGAGAACATCCTGATGGTCTCGGCGCACTGGGAGAAAGCCCCGATCGCCCTGTCGGCGACGACGAAAGTGCCTCTGGTCTACGACTTCTGGGGGTTCCCGCAGCACTACTACGAGGTGACGTATGACGCGCCGGTCGCCCCCGCGCTGGCCGCCGATGTCACCAGGCTGTTGCACACTCCCGGCACACCCGTGCACCGGGACCTGAGCCGAGGCCTCGACCACGGTGCGTACGTGCCGCTCGTGGAGATGTTCCCCAAGGCTGACCTGCCCGTCCTTCAGATGTCGATGCCGACTCTGGATCCCCGCAAGCTCTTCGAGATCGGCCGCAAGATCGCTCCCCTGCGTGATCAGGGCACGCTGATCGTTGGGTCTGGATTCACCACGCACAACCTGCGCTGGTTCAACCCGAGCGCCGGTGCGGACGCCCCTCCCCCCGCAGCCTCGGCGGAGTTCGATGCCTGGGCCCGCGAGATCATCCAGGCCGGCGACATCGACGCGGCGCTCGACTTCCTCAACAAAGCCCCGGCCGCTCACGAAGCCCACCCGCGCACCGAGCACTTCGCGCCCTTGTTCGTCTCGCTCGGCGCGGCCTACGAGAGCGGTGAGCTGAAGAACCGCAGCGTCATCGACGGCTTCTGGTACGGCCTGTCCAAGCGTTCCTGGCAGTTCAGCTGAGGTTGCCCAGACCGCCGCGCCCCCGCTGCCGGACGCGGAGCCGACCGGAACGAACCTGGCCCATGCGACGGCTGACGTAGCCAAGCCGCGCCGCACTCAGCTGTGGCCGATCACCCCTGACGAGGTGGCCGGCCACAGCTGATGTCGAACTAGTCAGTCTCCGCCTATACGGACGCAGGCGCCGCGGTTGTCGCCGGCTCAGCGTCTCCGTCGCCGTCGACACCGATTCCGATCTCGCGACTGCGGCTGATGGCCACAGCGATGACCACGATGAGCAAGGCGACCAGCGCGATGCCGATCCGGACGGGCTTGTTGGCGCCATCACCGACGGTCAGGGTAACGATTGCCGGAGCGATAAGCAGGGACACGAGGTTCATGACCTTGATCAACGGGTTGATGGCCGGTCCAGCAGTGTCCTTGAAGGGGTCACCGACGGTGTCACCGATGATCGTGGCCTCGTGGGCAGCGGATCCCTTGCCGCCGTGAGCGCCGTCCTCAACGATCTTTTTCGCGTTGTCCCAGGCGCCTCCTGAGTTGGCAAGGAAGACCGCCATCAGTGCGCCGGTGCCGATCGCACCTGCCAGGAAGCCTGCGAGAGGGCCGATGCCCAGGCCGAAGCCGACGACCACCGGCATGAGCGCGGCCAGCAGTCCGGGCGTCGCAAGCTCACGCAACGAGTCCTTGGTGCAGATGTCCACGACGCGGCCGTACTCCGGCTTCTCGGTGTAGTCCATGATCCCGGGGTGCTCGCGGAACTGGCGTCGCACCTCGAAGACGATGGCGCCAGCCGCTCGGGTCACGGCGTTGATGGCCAGACCGGAGAACAGGAAGACAACGGAGGATCCGATGAGCAGACCCACCATGGTGCTCGGTGTCACGATCTGCAGGTCGAACATCGACTGGACAAAAGCACTCGGCTGTTCCTTGAGCCCCTTGTTAATGATCTTTGTGACCTCTGTCTGCCACGCGTCGGTGTACGACCCGAAGAGGGCGGTGGCCGCCAGAACCGCTGTGGCGATGGCGATGCCCTTGGTGATGGCCTTGGTGGTGTTGCCGACCGCGTCGAGCTCGGTCAGGACCTGCACTCCGTCACCGTGCACGTCGCCGGACATCTCAGCGATGCCCTGAGCGTTGTCCGAGACCGGGCCGAAGGTGTCCATCGCGACGATGACGCCCACCGTGGTCAGCAGGCCACAGCCGGCCAAAGCGATCAGGAACAGGGCCAGCGCGATGGACCCGCCGCCGAGCAGGAAGGCGAGGTAGACGGCCGTACCGATGATGACGGTGGTGTAGACCGCAGACTCGAGGCCGACCCCGATGCCGGACAGCACAACCGTGGCCGCGCCCGTCAGTGAGGTCCGGGCAACGTCCATGGTGGGGCGCTTGTCGGTGCCGGTGAAGTGTCCGGTGAGCATGAGGATGACGACAGCCAACGCGATACCGATAAAGACGGCCAACGTGGCCGCGAGGCGGGGGTTCAGCGTCAGGAAGATCAGCTTCTGGCCGTCCAGGGCCTTGATCGCCGCTGGCACACCCACGAGGTCGCTGAACTTCGCAGGCAGGTAGATGTATGCGGCAGCTGCCGAGAGGACAGCTGAGACTGCGGCCGAGGTGAAGAAGCCACGGTTGATCGCGACAAGGCCGTTCTCGCCGGGACGAGGCCTGGTGATGAAGACGCCCATGATTGCGGTCAGGGCGCCGATGGCGGGAACGATCAGGGGGAACACCAGACCCTGCTCGCCGAAGGCGGCCTTGCCCAGGATGAGTGCGGCCACGAGCGTGACGGCATACGACTCGAAAAGGTCGGCGGCCATACCGGCGCAGTCACCGACGTTGTCGCCCACATTGTCGGCGATCGTCGCCGCGTTGCGCGGGTCGTCCTCGGGGATGCCGGCCTCAACCTTGCCGACCAGGTCGGCGCCCACGTCAGCGGCCTTGGTGAAGATGCCGCCGCCGACTCGCATGAACATGGCCAACAGTGCTGCACCGAAGCCGAAGCCCTCGAGCACCTTGGGGGCGTCACCCTTGTAGAGGAGCACCACCGAAGCGGCACCCGCCAGGCCAAGGCCGACGGTCATCATGCCGACGGTGCCACCCGTGCGGAAGGCGATGCGCATTCCGACGTCGCGCCCGGAGTCGTTCGCAGCCGCCGCGACGCGCACGTTGGCCTTGACCGCGAGGCTCATGCCGAAGTACCCGACAGCCGCGGAGAAGAGCGCCCCCAGCACGAAGAAACCGGAACGGCCGAAGCGGATCCCTGCGGTGTCTGCTGGCAGAGCCATCAGGAGGAAGAAGACGATGACCACGAAGACGGACAACGTCTTGAACTGGCGCGCCAGATAGGCGTGGGCACCCTCCTCGACGGCTTGGCCGATCTCTTGCATCTTGGGGGTGCCGGGGTCAGCGGCAAGGACCTGGCGGCGGAAGATGACTCCCATGACCAGCGCCACGACGGCGATCACGGCAACGACAACCACCAACGTGAGGTCGGTGCCTGCCAACGTCAATGGTGTAGCGCCGGCGGCTCGGATAAGGCCTGGCATTCAAATCCTCCTGAGGGACAATCAGTTCGCACTCGGACGTGCGCCCGACGGATTCTGGTGGCTGTACCCAGCAAGTCCCTCGTGACGCGGCTCACACCCGCCGCGGCAGGTGTGCTGGCGGTCATTGTAGGGGCCCTGAGAGACGGGCGCGAACGCGTCCCATTCCGTGCGTCAGGCGGTCGCGGAAGGCTTCAGGCGGTCGCGACCAGGCTTCAGGCGGTGGCCGCGAGAGCCTCGTCAAGGCTGCCAAAGATCTGAAAGACCTTGTCAAGGCCGGTGATCGAAAAGACCTTCAGGATTCGCTCGCTGGAGCACACCAGACGCAGGGTGCCGGCATTGACCCTGATCAGCTTGAGACGCCCCACCAGCACGCCCAGGCCGGTTGAGTCCATGAAGGGGACATCCTCGAGGTCGACGACCAGGTTGTTGCGACCGCGCGCGATGTGCTCATCGAGGTGCTCGCGCAGCATCGGAGCGGTGTAGACGTCAATCTCGCCGCCGACATGAACAATGGTCACCGCACCGCGAGACTCGCTGGAGATCGACAGATCCACCCGTGCTCCTCATCGTTCGGGGCCGCCGTCGGCCACTCGAGAAACACACACTAGCCCCCGCAGCGCAGCCTCGCCGCGCTGCGCAGAGCGGCGCCGGGGGCGCGGGACGGTTACGGTTTGAGCGATGCCCAGAGATCCTCTGCCTTCGACACGACGGGCCTTTGACCCCGCGGATGTGCTCTCGCGTCTGGCCGGCGGGCGGCGCAGGGAACGGCTGCTTCACGTTCATGAGGTGCCAGCTCGCGACCAGCAGCTGATGCCATGGCCCGACTGGGTTGCCCCGGCGCTGTACTCGGCGTTCAGCATGTCCGGAGTCACCCAGCTCTGGTCTCACCAGCGCGAAGCCGCCGACCTTGCGCATGGCGGTTCGCACGTCGTCATCTCAACGGGCACGTCATCGGGCAAGAGCCTCGGCTATCTTCTGCCGGTGCTCTCAGACGTCCTCGAAGGGGCCGATGCCGCTTCGGGGCGGGGAGCCACCGCCCTCTATCTGAGCCCCACGAAGGCGCTGGCCGCCGACCAGATGGCGCGCCTGACCGCGCTGGCCATCCCGGGGCTTCGCGCCTCGACCTACGACGGCGACACCCCACCGGACGAACGCCGCTGGATCCGCGACCACTGCCAGTATGTTCTGACCAACCCCGACCTCGTGCATCATTCGTTGCTGCCAGGCCACCAGCGATGGGCTCCGTTCATGCGGTCGCTGCAATACGTCGTGATTGATGAATGCCATGTGTACAGAGGGGTCTTCGGCTCGCATCTGGCTGTCTTGATGCGTCGGCTGCGTCGGGTGGCGGCACACTACGGCTCTTTCCCGACGTTCATCCTCGCCAGCGCAACTGTGGCTGACCCGGCAGCTCAGGCCAGTGCACTGATCGGTATGCCGACACGTGCCGTCGTCGAGGACGGGTCGCCCCGGGAGTCGATGACCTTTGGTCTCTGGGAGCCGGCGCTTGTGCTCGGAGGCCGTGATGGGAGTGATGACCAGGGGAACACGCTGCATCGCCGTAGCGCCGTTGCCGAGAGCGCCGACCTGCTGGCAGACCTTGTGGTCGACGGCGTACAGACGGTCGCGTTCGCCCATTCCCGTGCGGGGGTGGAGGCGATCGCGGCGAGCGCGCGACGATCGCTGGGCGAGGTCGACCCGGCCCTCGAGTCTGCCGTTGCGGCGTACCGCGGTGGGTATCTTCCGGAGGAGAGACGTGAGCTGGAGCAACGCCTGCGATCGGGTGCATTGCGGGGACTCGCGGCCACCAACGCCCTTGAGCTTGGCATCGACGTGAGCGGTCTGGACGCCGTCCTGCTTGCCGGGTGGCCCGGGACCCTGTCGTCCATGTGGCAGCAGGCGGGCCGCGCCGGGCGCACCGGTTCCTGCTCGCTCGCGGTCCTGGTCGCCGGAGACGATCCGCTGGACACCTATCTGGTCCACCATCCTGAGGCGTTGTTCGACCGGCCGGTGGAGGCTGCGGTCCTCGATCCGCACAACCCCTTCGTTCTCGGGCCCCACCTGACCGCTGCCGCGGCCGAGCTGCCACTCACCACCGAGGACGCTGACCTGTTCGGTCCGACCGTGCTCGGACTCTTGGGGGATCTGGTGACGCAGGGAATGCTGCGTCGACGCCCGGGCGGGTGGTTCTGGACGCGACCGGAGCGAGCCACAGAGCACGTCTCACTGCGCGGCACCGGCGAGACCGTACGTATCGTCGAGTGGTCCACCGGGCGGGTCCTGGGCACGGTCGATGGCCCGGCCGCCCACTCGAGCGTCCACACCGGCGCGGTGTACGTGCATCAGGGTCAGCCGTACGTGGTTGCCCATCTTGATGTGGTGGACTCCCACGCAGTCGTGGTGGCTGGCGACCCGGGGTGGTCCACACACGCACGGTCTGTGAGCGCATTCGATATCGGTCGGGTCGAGAAGTCGCAGGTCTGGGGGCCGGTCGACATGTGCTTCGGAAGCGTGGATGTGCGCTCTCAGGTGACGTCCTTCCTGCGCATACGCCCTGGCGGCGAGGTTCTCGGCGAGCACGCGCTCGACCTGCCTGAGCGAACTCTGCACACCAAGGCCGTGTGGTGGACCATGACCGAGGAGATGCTGGATGCCGTCGGGATCTCAGCGAGCGAGATCCCGGGGGCGGCTCATGCCGCCGAGCATGCTGCCATCGCCATGTTGCCTCTGGTGGCCACATCGGATCGATGGGATATCGGTGGCGTCTCAACAGCGCTGCATCCAGACACCAACCGTCCGACAATCGTGGTGTACGACGGTCATCCCGGTGGCGCAGGGTTCGCCGAGCGTGGTTTCGACGCAGCCGCGGTCTGGCTGACGGCAACCCGGGACACGATCCGTGCGTGCCAGTGCTCGACCGGTTGCCCGTCCTGTGTGCAGTCCCCCAAGTGTGGCAACGGCAACGAGCCACTGGACAAGGCAGGCGCCGTCGCACTCCTGGAAGCCGTCCTCGTGGGGTCGCCAGTTCTGCAGCAGAGACAGCCAGCGTCGGCCGAAAACGGGTGAGCCGTCTGGAATGGGTACGATTGCGCCGGTGGCGCCTGGTCATCAACATTGCATAAGTCGTGGAGGCTGATCGGATGATCGTGCTCGGTCTGCTGTTGATCTTGGCCGTTGTCGGCGCCACGGTATTCGCCGTGATGGCCCCGTCTGCCACGAACGAGACAATCGTGGTCACAGCCCTTGGAGTCAAGGTATCGGCCTCTCCTCTGGCGATGTTCATTGCCGGCGCAGTGTCGGTCGTGCTGTTGGGCCTGGCGTATGTCCTGATCAGCAGGGGCTCCCGTCGCAAGGCGAGGTCGCGCAAGGAGCTCCGCCAGCTCCGCAAGGAGCAAGCAGCCGCTGGCACCGGTCCGTCCGCCGAAGGCGGTCACCGTTCAAGCCGCCGCGACCGCCACCAGACGGACGGCCAGACCAGCACCAGCACCAGCACCAGCACTGACAACAACAGCGACACCGGCAGCAACACTGACACCGGTAGCGACACCGAGGCCGAGGCCAGCCCGGAAAGTGGCACGAGTCCGTCAGACCGGCACGAGGGATCCGAACCACCCTCATCGACCTGACCGGAAGGCGTGAGTCCGCGGCCAGCGGCTCAGCGCTCCGATCCTCTACCTCACGGCGCACCGCCGGGGCTCGGTCCGGCTCGCGACCTGGCAGTCGCGACACCCACACCCTTCACACCCGCCAGCACGGCGACTTTGAGCTGCACTTCCGTTCCGGAGGCTAAGCAGTCTGCGATCCGGCCGTGATTCATGGCGGCGACCTGAGCCGCCAAGTCGCAGGCGGCAACACCCGATCCGCCCCGCATCAGCACACCGGCCGCAGCCAACCCTGCGAGATCTGCCGCCGCCCGGGCACGATGACTGGCCAGGACGGCGCTCGCCAGCAGGAGTCCCGAGATCGTAAGGATCAACAGCGAGGCAATCACACCGACCATGACCACGGTGACCGAACCTCGTGCCTTCGATGAACCGGGTTGCGGTCCCAGGGGCCACTGATGGCCCTCTTTATGTGCCGCGTCGTCCTCGTACCGCGTCCTCATGACGGCGGTCCTCCTCAGGGCTCCGGGTCCGATGACTCGCGAGCGGCCGAAGCGGTCGAGCTGGCGCGTATCCACGCGGGGAGGAGGCTGGCAGCCATCCGTGGCCCGGACACCACCGAGACGCTGACGATGTCGGCTGTTGTAGCCACCGAGACCACCGCATCCGATGGCGCCGCACGGCTGGCAACCAGGATCACCGCCCCAAGGCTGTCACCGCGTGCGGCGGCGCGAGCCCCAGCCCGCGCCGCGTCAACGCAGCGGATCTGATCCGAGGCCAGACCCAACGCGCCCACTGACAGAGCCAGGACGAGAACGACCGCGGGCAGGACGACCGCAAACTCGGCCGTGACCATCCCACGCTGCCCAAACCTCGAGCGGCGGCCGGACCGGTTCGGCCACGAAACTGCCCGTGGGTCACGCCGTGTTCGGCGGAGGGACCCAAGCGCGGTCGACGGCATCAAGAGGCGATCGACAACGCCGACGCGATCAAGTCAGTGAGTGCGGTTTTGACCGCCCCAGAACGCACGACGGCCAGCAGCACCGCCGCGAACGCGCAGGCGGCGAGAGTGCCCACGGCATACTCCGCCGTGGTCATGCCGGCGTCGGCCGCTTCGCGGATGGCGCGACACCGGATAATGAATGAACGTCTCATCGAATCCCCTACTACTCAAGACGACCCGAAGGGTGCCAAGCCCGGCCAGCCCGGGCTCGACCCCCATCGTGTTCGCTACCTTGAGTCACAGCCAGCCCCCATCTCCCACCTGTGGACCGGGGGACGGTCTCCCCTACCCCTGTGGATGACGACAGCCCTGGGCTCACCGCGGAAAGCTAGGCGCGCCGGGGATTGCAGCCCGCCGATGCTGTGGTCGGCGAGTGAGCGTCGTCGCGGTGTGACTTTACGGCTGGCCTGGGAGGCGGTTCTCCTATCCCGATGGCCAGTTTTGCCAAGTCCGCTCACCGAGGCTACGGCCAGGTTTGGCGGACATGTTCATCGACGGCGCTGGGATTCGGCGTATGCGACTAGCCGAAGCGCTCGTGCGATGGCATCCCTAACCTGTCGCTCGGCCATCGACTTCCCGGTGTATTGGGCGGCCGTCTTGATGGCCATCAGCTTGGACAGGTCGCCAACAGCTCTGGTGCTGCCGCTGACTCGAGCGAGCAGCCTAACCGCCTGGTCGTGCGCGCCGGCGGAGACCATGCCAAGGGCCAGTGCACAAGCGGCATCGCAGGCGGCGATACCTGCGAGAACCGCGGACGAGACCACGGTCGCGTTGCGCCGAGGGCCATCAACGAGTTGCAGGCTGATGTCGGCCTGTTGAAGGTAGGCCCGCGCGTCGCCGAGCCGGGTGTCGGCATACGTCCGATCGACCGCGCGGGTCTTGTCCTGCCGCGCCATCAGGGTCATCGCCTGTCAAGGGACTTCATGGCAGGCGAGGCGAAGGCTTTGAGTAGCTCTTCCATCGTGCGCCGGAGCTCTGGGCTGTTCGCAGCATCAGCAAGATGCTGAGAGTTCACGCGAGCCAGGGACCTGCTGATGTCACTGCTGGACATCGCTTTCTGGAGCCTTCTGGCTATCTCCATGCTTGGAGAAGCAGCGGCGATGTTGAGACCGCTGATGGGGACCCGGGGGGCCTTCAGCACCGGCTCGTCCTCGGCTGCCATCTCCACCAGCGTCCGCGGGTCGATCTCCAATATCTCGCACGCATTGCCTGTCCAGCGCTCGACGGCCATGCGTAGCTCGGCGACCTGACTGTCCCAGAGCCCGACCTGGTCGTCGGCCAGGGAGGGACGGTAGACCATCAGGTCGATATCGGAGCCAGAGGTCGATGTCCCGGTCGCGACTGACCCGAACAGCTCCACCGAGAGCGCCGAAACCTCCCAAGCCTCAACATGCTCACGGATCGCGGTGTCCAGCCGGTCCGAGGCGCTCATGAAGACCTCCACGGCCGGCCACAAGATGTGCTCGCGGTTGCCCACATAGGTGTAATGCCTACCGATCCGCGCTTCGATGACCATGCCCTGCCCGGCCAGGCGTCCCAACACCTTGCGGACGCCAGCCTCACTGGCTTCACCGACCAGGTCAGCCACCTGTTGGCGGGTCATCGGGTGTGTCGTTCTGGCCAGCACGCGCAGCACCGGACCGTCGAGGGTCGGCGTCACAGCGCGAAACGGTTGGCTGAAGTCCACGTCTGAAGCGTACAAAAGTCCGGGAACTCGCACAATAGTACGCGGCGTATTTCCTGGGTAGAGGGCCACGATCGGCATGGCTGGATGAAACTTAAGGCGATGGTCGCCATTGTCCGCATGCTCCAGACGGGCCCGGTAGATGTCCTTTTGCTGAGCGTTGGATCGGCTGTTGGGTCATTGGGTGACCAGCACTTGGTGGGCCAGCGCGAGCACGATGGGGACCACCGTGGTCAGGACGAACGCGGGGAGGAACACGAGCCCTAGCCTCGAGATTTCATGAGGCGCCGGTTTGAGCCGGTGTGGGAGAACTGAAAAGTGCCCCTGACCTGGGAGAATGTGGATTGTCGAGGTCCATATTCCGCAAGTTGAAGGAGCACCTTTCAGGTGAGTAACAGTACCGGGTTCTATCCACGTATCCAGGTCGACACGGCCAACTCTGGGGCGGTGGGTCAGGCCGGTGGGGTGCTGTTGACCGAGACGATCGCCGCGTCGGGTTTGGGGCTGGCGATGTCGGCGGCGCTGTCGGGTTGGCGCAAGCCGTTGGCGGTCCATGACCCGGCCAAGGTCGTCGTGGATCTGGCGCTCACGTTGGCGTTGGGTGGGGACGCCCTGGCCGACATCGCGTTGCTGCGCGCCGAGCCGGGGCTGTATGGGCTGGTGGCCTCTGACGCGACGGTCTCGCGGACGATCAGCGCGCTGGCCGCTGACGCCCCGGCGGCGTTGGCTGCTATCGACACCGCCCGGGCTGCGGGTCGGGCTCGGGCGTGGAAGCTGGCCGGCAAGCATGCCCCGGACCACGGCGCCAGCCCGCGGACACCGCTGATCGTGGACCTGGATGCGACCCTGGTGGGCTCACACTCAGAAAAGGAGTTGGCGGCTCCGACTTATAAGCGGGGCTTCGGTTTTCACCCGTTGTTCTCTTTCGTCGACCACGGCGGCGAGGGGACCGGTGAGCCACTGTCGGTGCTGCTGCGCCCGGGCAACGCCGGGTCCAATACCGCCACAGACCACATCGCGGTCATCAAGGCCGCCCTGGCTCAACTGCCCTCCCACCGCCGAGGCCACCGTGCGGGCCGTAAGATCCTGATCCGTACCGACAGCGCCGGATGCACCCACAAGGTCCTGGCCTGGATGAGCGGCCAGCGCCTCTCGTACTCAGTCGGGTTCCCGTTGCCCCACAACACAACTCAGCTGTTGGACCTGATCCCGGCCGGCACGTGGACCCCGGCCTATGACGCCCACGACCAGATCCGCGACGGCGCGTGGGTCGCCGAGCTGACCGGCCTGCTGGACATGACCAGGTGGCCGGCAGGGATGCGCGTCATCGTCCGCAAGGAGCGGCCCCACCCCGGCGCGCAGCTGCGGATCACCGACGTCGACGGGCACCGGGTCACCGCGTTCGCGACCAACACTAGAACGGGCGGCCCCGCCACCCAGCTGCCCGACCTTGAGCTGCGGCACCGCCGCCGGGCCCGGTGTGAGGATCGGATCAGGGTCTCGAAGGACACGGGGCTGATGAACCTGCCCCTGTTTGGGTTTGCCCAGAATCGGATCTGGTGCGCGATCGTGGCCCTGGCCGTGGAGATCACCGCGTGGATGCAGATGCTCGCACTGGCCGGGCACCAAGCCAGGCGCTGGGAACCAAAACGGTTGCGGCTACGCCTGTTCATCCTCCCGGCAACGATCGCCCGCACCGGACGCCAGGTCCGCCTCCACCTCGCAACCAAAGCCCCCTGGGTCGACCTGGTCAACGAAGGCGTCGCGCGGCTCAGGGCCCTCGCGGTCCCCGGGTAGTAGCCACCCCACCCGTCCCTGCAACCACCGCACGACCCCCGGCCACCTGGAACCGGCGCCCACCCGAGACGACACTCGGGCCACTGTCACACCCCGATGCCAGAATTGACCCCCGCCGGCGACCAGCAGCCGCAACAACGCTCAACACCCGAGCGATGAAAGATCGAGGCTAGGGGCAGAACGATGCGAACGCCCAGCCTCGCCGTCGCCACCTCGAGGCGCTGCTGCTCGGCACGGCGCACCTCCACGGCGGCGCGGGCAAGAACGTCGGCGGGAGGCACACCGGCGGTGGCCGCCATGCGCAGAGCCC
>JBBRZV010000002.1:0-89801 GCA_038236365.1 Actinomycetales bacterium
CATGTTGTTGCAAGGCAAGAAGCTGTTGATCACTGGTGTCCTCATGGACTCCTCGATCGCCTTTCACGTGGCCAAGCTGGCGCAGGAGGAGGGCGCCGAGGTCGTGCTGACATCGTTCGGTCGCGCCATGAAGATCACCCAGGCCATCGCCAAGCGACTTCCGTCGACGCCTCCGGTCGTCGAGCTGGACGTGACCAACCAGGACCAGCTCGACACGCTGGCCGAGAGGCTGGGCGAGCATGTCGATCACCTCGACGGAGTGCTGCACTCGATCGGCTTCGCTCCGCAGGGCGCCTTCAACTTCCTCGAAGGCACATGGGAAGACGTCGCAACCGCCGTGCATACGTCGGCCTACTCCCTCAAGGCACTTGCGGTTGCTGCACTTCCACTCATGGCAGACGGCGGTAGCGTCGTCGGCCTGACCTTCGACGCCAGGTACGCGTGGCCGCTCTACGACTGGATGGGTGTGGCCAAAGCTGCGTTCGAGTCCACCAGCCGATACTGCGCCCGCGACCTCGGTCCCAAGGGTGTGCGCGTGAACCTCGTGGCCGCTGGCCCCATCCGGACGACCGCCGCAAAGTCCGTTCCCGGGTTCCTCGCCTTCGAGGAGATCTGGGGTAAGCGTGCTCCTCTGGGCTGGGACGTCGATGACGCAGTCCCTGCGGCGAAGGCTTGCACTGCGCTCTTCTCCGACTGGTTTCCTGCGACCACGGGCGAGATCATCCACGTCGACGGTGGCTTCCACGCGATGGGTCAGTAACCGGGCGAACAGGACGACTGGAGTCCGCCGCATGCGCACTCCTTGCCCCTGTGACGCTTCGTGCGCACGGTGCTGGCCATTGCGACAGGCCAGGAGTCAGCGAGAGGGCAACGGTGGAGCGGGTGTCGGCGTGCCGTCGGCCGCGTCGGCTTCCTCGATCTCCTCCCGGGTGATTCCCAGCAGATAGAGGACGGCGTCCAGATAGGGCACGTTGACCGAGGTGTCGGCTTGGTCGCGAACGATCGGCTTGGCATTGAACGCGATTCCGAGACCGGCAGCGGAGAGCATATCCAGGTCGTTGGCGCCGTCGCCGATGGCCACTGTTCTTGAGAGTGGCAGCTGCTCCTCAGCGGCGAAGCGGCGAAGGGCTGCGGCCTTGCCCTGGCGGTCGACGATCTCGCCGACGAGGCCCCCGGTGAGGAAGCCGTCCTTCACCTCGAGGCGGTTGGCGTGGGCGCGGTCGATGTCAAGCTTGGCCGCGATGGGGCCTACGACCTCGATGAAACCGCCGGAGACGACGGCGACCGTGAAACCGAGTCGTTTCAGCGTCCGCACCAAGGTGCGAGCCCCGGGCGTGAGCCGTATCTCGTTGCCCACCTCGTCCAGGACGCTGACCGGAAGTCCGGCGAGAGTGGCCACCCGGGCGCGCAGGCTCTCGGCGAAGTCGAGCTCGCCTCGCATGGCGGCGGCGGTCACCTCGGCGACCTCAGCCTCCCTGCCGGCGTGTCCGGCCAGCATCTCGATCACCTCGTCCTGGATGAGGGTGGAGTCCACATCGATCACGATCAGGCGCCGGCCGCGGCGAGCCAGACCAGCGGGGGCGACAGCGATATCCACCCCACGAACGGCGGCCTCTAGCGAGAGCTCGCTGCGCAGCACCGCGACATCAGCCCCCGAGATGTCGAACTCGACCGTGGTGACGGGATAGCGCGAGAGTCGCCGGATCCGGTCGATGTTGGCCCCATGCGTCGCGATACGGGTAGTGACGGCGGCCACTGCGCTGGCCAGGAGCGGCGCCCCAAGGAGGACCACGGCGGCTCGCCCACTGCGGCGAGGTGCGTTGTCGCCGCTGCCTGATGCAACGGTGACGTGCATGCCGAGCGACGTGGCAACGGTCGTGACGACGTCGCGGAGCCGGGTGTCCTGAGGTCCGGCCGCAAGCAGCAGAGCCAGGGTCAGATGTCCGCGGACGACCACCTGCTCGAGGTCGAGGACCTCGGCCCCGACATCAGCGATGGCGTCGAAGAGCGTGCTTGTGACGCCGGGACGGTCGTCGCCGGAGACAGTAACCAGAAGGGTATGTGTTGCGAGATCGGGCACGCTGCAAGGCTATCGACGGAAGAACCGGGCGTTCACCCGGTCCCGGGATGCGGTCGGTTCAGCTGGTGATCGCTATGCCCGGTTGCGCTCATCCCGCCAGACGACCAGATCGCGCAACGGGCCGAGGTCGTATGCCGGCCCTTCGAGGCCGACGGTGAATAGGCGCGTCCCGACGGCATAAAGGGCTTCGGCGCTCTGGGCCGGGTTCTTGGCCGAGACCCCGGCGGAGCGCTCGATCTCCAGCGGGTCCCGCCCCACCTTGGCACACCACTCGTCGAGCACCTTGTGCTTGTGGGCGATCGTCTCGGCGCCGCCAAACCCGTGCCAGATATCGCCCTGTTCGGCGACGATCCGCAGCGTCTTGCGTTCGCCGCCACCACCGATCAGCACGGGGATGTCTCGCGCCGGGGACGGGTTGAGCTTCGCCCAACGGCTCCTGATCAACGGCAGGTCCCGGTCCAGCGCATCGAGACGACCGCCGGCGGTCCCGAACTCGAAGCCGTACTCCGTGTAGTCCTTCTCGAACCAGCCCGAACCAATGCCGAGGATCAGCCGTCCGTCGCTGATGTGGTCGACAGTGCGCGCCATGTCGGCGAGGAGCTGAGGGTTTCGATAGGAGTTACAGGTGACGAGGGCGCCGATCTCCACCCGTTCGGTCGCCTCGGCGAACGCCGCCAGCATGGTCCAGCACTCGAAATGCCGGCCATCCGGCTCGCCATACAGGGGGTAGAAGTGGTCCCAGTTGAAGACCACGTCAACGCCCAGCTCCTCGGCCTGCGCGCAGGCTCGCCGGAGGTCGCGATATGCCGCGTGCTGCTGTTGCAGCTGCACGCCAACCCTTGCGGGGCGCGGGTTGGGCCCGGTCATGCGCGAACTTCCTGCCCCTTGCCAACCACCGTGATGCCCGATTCGGTCACGGTGAAGCCGCGATCCAGGTCGTCGGCACGGTTGACGCCGATGCTCACTCCCGGCGGGACGGTGACGAACTTGTCGATGATGGCTCGATGGATCGTGGCGTTTCGGCCGACCTCGACGAAGTCAAGTAGCACGCTGTCGGTGATCGTGGCGTAGCTGTGGATGTGAACCCCGGGGGACAGCACGGAGTTGGACACCTGCCCACCGCTGATCACTACGCCTGGAGAGACCGAAGAGTTGAGCGCCTCGCCGACCCGGTTCCTCGACCCGTGGACGAACTTGGCTGGCGGGTAGTTGCCGTGGTCGGTGTAGATCGGCCATTCGTAGTTGTAGAGGTTGAACACCGGATGAAACGAGATGAGGTCCATCTGGGCCTCGTAGTAGGAGTCGATCGTGCCGACGTCACGCCAGTAGCCGTGGTCGCGATCAGTCGAACCCGGGATCGGGTTGTCCTTGACGTCGTAGACGTAGGCCTCGCCCCGACGCACGAAGTCGGGAACAATGTCGCCGCCCATATCCCGGCTGCTCCCCACCCGGTCCGCGTCACGTGTGACTGCGTCGACAAGGACGGAGGCATCGAACACGTAGATCCCCATCGAGGCCAGAATCTCGTCGGGGGAGTCCCGCAGGCCGGTCACGTCCGTGGGCTTCTCCGTGAACGACTTGATCTTTCGGGCGTTCTCATCGTCGACCTCGATGACACCGAACTGGTCGGACATGGAGATCGGTTGGCGGATCGCCGCGACCGTCACGCCAGCACCGTTCTCGATGTGTTGCTCGACCATGTGGCTGAAGTCCATGCGATAGACGTGGTCCGCGCCTGCCACCACGACGATGTCGGGCATCTCGTCGTGGACGAGGTTCAGGCTCTGGTAGATCGCGTCGGCACTACCCAGGAACCAGCTCTTGTCGATCCGTTGCTGGGCAGGAACCGGAGTCACGTAGTTGCCAAGCATCGTCGACATCCGCCACGTCTTGGTGATGTGACGGTCCAGGCTGTGGGACTTGTACTGCGTGAGCACGACAATCTTGAGATACCCCGAGTTCACGATGTTGCTCAGAGCGAAGTCGATCAACCGGTAGATGCCGCCGAACGGCACGGCTGGCTTGGCCCGGTCCGCGGTCAAGGGCATCAGTCGCTTGCCCTCACCGCCGGCAAGGACTATCGCCAGAACCTTCGGGTTGCCAGTCCTCTTAGCCATGGCCTGACCCTACGGCGCGGACGGTCTCGCAGGCGACCCCTCACCGCGCTAGCGTTCACGACGTGAGAGTCGACATCCTGACCAAGGAGTACCCGCCGCATATTTACGGCGGAGCAGGCGTCCACGTAAGTGAGCTGGTCCGCGCGTTGCGCGCACGGGGGGACACAGACGTCATGGTCCGCTGCTTCGGTGAGCCACGTGAGGAAGCCGGCACCACCGGGTATGCCGACCTGCCGCAGCTCTCGTCCGCGAACCCGGCACTCCAGACGCTCGGTATCGACCTGGGCATGGCCAGCGACTGTGTCGGGGCGGATCTTGTCCACTCCCACACCTGGTATGCCAACTTCGCAGGACACCTGGCGTCTCTCCTGGCCGGGGTGCCCCACGTCGTCTCCGCCCACAGCCTGGAGCCGATGCGTCCATGGAAGGCGGAGCAGCTGGGCGGCGGGTACGAGGTTTCCCGTTGGGCCGAGCGAACGGCATATGAAGCAGCCGCTGCGGTGATCGCGGTGAGCGCCGGCATGAGGCTGGACGTGCTGAACTGTTATCCAGACGTCAACCCGTCCTTGGTCCATGTCGTCCACAACGGCATCGACTCCGCGCTCTGGCAACGGGACTCAAGCCAGGAAGCGCTCGAGATCGTGCGCCGATACGGCGTCGATCCCACGCGCCCGGCCATTGTCTTCGTAGGTCGGATCACACGGCAGAAGGGGCTGCCCTACCTGTTGCGTGCGGCTGCCCAGCTGCCCCCAGAGGTGCAGCTCGTCCTGTGTGCAGGCGCTCCAGACACCCCTGAGATCTACGCGGAGGTCGGAGCACTGATCGCGGAGCTGCGACGGGGCCGCCACGGGGTGGTGTGGATTGCAGAGATGCTGCCGAGGGCCGAGGTGATCGCCTTGCTCAGCGCCGCAACGGTTTTCGCCTGTCCCTCGGTCTATGAGCCCCTCGGGATCGTCAACCTCGAAGCCATGGCGTGCGAGCTCGCAGTTGTGGCAACGGCGACGGGGGGCATCCCGGAGGTCGTCATCCACGGCGAGACCGGCTGGTTGGTGCCCATCGAGCAGGTGGTAGATGGCAGTGGGGTTCCTGTGGACCCCGACCGCTTCGTATCCAACCTGGCTGCGGCCCTGACGGACGCCGTCTCGGATCCGGTTCGTGCGCGTGCGCGCGGTCAGGCCGGGCGTGAGCGGGCGGTGGAGAGCTTCTCGTGGTCATCCATCGGCGACCAGACCATGGCGGTCTATGAGTCGGTGAGGCGGTAGAGACCTCGATTCGTCAGCGGTCACCGTGGTCCGGGCGAAGACCAGCGAGGCTCAGCGCGGCCACCGTCGCGGCGCCCGCCATGGCCAAGTCGGCGATGGCATCGAGGTGGGTGAGCAGCAGCCGTCGCTGCCCGGTCAGCTGGCTGGTCAGAACCTGGGACTCGGCGTGAATGCTGAGGCCGAGCTCGGCGGCCGCACCGACCTGGGACGCTGTCGCCATAATGCGGTGAGCTCGAGGTGGCAGTCCGTCCGGCAGGCCCCACCCCTTGCCCGGCAGGTCGTCCGCGAGTGAGCGCAGTCTCGAGCTCCACGGCTTGGCGTCCAGTGCGTCGATCATGGCCGTGGTGTCCCGCACCGCCTGTCGCAGGTCCAGTGCGATCTCACCGAGGGACAGCGCCTCCAGCACGTGGGTCTGGACCGGTTCGGCATCGTAGGCCGTCCACGTCACCCGCGTGCCCTGATCGCCGGAGGAGCCAAAGGTCTCGATCGTCGGGACCAGTGCTCCGCCGACGCCGGGCACGAAGATGCATTCACCGGCATCCGTGGCGGCCGCGATCAGCTCGGCCGAACCCCTCGGCATACCCGAGAGCTTGCCCGGACGGGGCAGGGCGACGAGAACTGCGCGTTCACCGAGGTCATGCCACAGGGAGAGGTGGTCGAGCTCGCCTGCGACATGGTCGATGTCCGGGTGTGCCTTCGCCACGACCTCTTCGATCGGTAGCCGCCCGGCATACGCTGCGGTCGCCCAGAGGGCGAGCCGGACGGACACGGGGAGGACGGACATCGCCTCATCGTAGGTGTCGTGACCCGCGGCGTCGGGGCTGTGGCCTAGGGTCAGGGATCATGAGCGACGTCCTGGAGTTCGCCGGCGTCAGCGTGATTCGCGGAGACAACACGCTGCTCGACGACATCACCTGGGAGGTCGAGGAAGGCCAGCGATGGGTCATCCTCGGGCCGAACGGGGCCGGCAAGACCACCCTGCTGGAGCTGGCCGCGGGGCGGATTCATCCCACGACAGGTGTGGCAGGGGTTCTCGGTGAGGTGCTGGGCGCAGTGGACGTCTTCGAGCTACGCCCGCGAATCGGCTTGGCCAGCGCGGCAATCGCCGAAAGACTCTCTGCTGACGAGCGGGTCCACGATGTCGTGGTCACTGCCTCCTACGGGATCGTTGGGCGTTGGCGGGAGAAGTACGAGGCGCTGGACCATGCACGGGCCGAAGCACTTCTTGAGTCTCTGGGTGCTGCCCACCTGAGCGACCGGACCTTCGGCACACTCAGCGAGGGTGAACGCAAGCGGGTCCAGATTGCCCGGGCCCTGATGACCGACCCCGAGCTGATGCTGCTCGATGAGCCCGCCGCGGGCCTCGACCTGGGCGGCCGGGAGGACCTGGTGGAGCGTCTCGGTGTGCTGGCCGCGGATGTCGAAGCTCCCGCGCTCGTACTGGTGACCCATCACGTCGAGGAGATCCCGCCGTCGTTCACCGACGTGCTGCTGATGCGCGAAGGTCGCATCGTCGCCGCCGGGCCGGTGGAGATCACTCTGACTGCGGCGAAGCTGTCCGAGACGTTTGGTCTGCCCCTTGTCCTGGAGCGCCACGGTGAGAGGTGGTTTGCGCGCGCCGCAGCCAAGGTCGGTCCCGGAGACCCGGGTCCACACTTTTCGTCCTGATCGCAGTACGGTGTGGGTTCAATGAGCACAGGAGGGCAACGGCATGTCGTGGTTCGGGGATCATGGCTGGCTGGCCTGGGTGGGCCTGGCTCTCGTCCTTGGGGCGATCGAGGTCGTCAGTGTTGCCTTCGTATTTCTCATGCTGGCGGGTGGCGCACTGGCCGGGGCTCTTGCGGCTACGTTCGGCTTCCCGTTGGCAGTCCAGGTGATTTCGGCTGTTTTCGTGGCGGTTGCGCTGCTACTGGGGGTGCGTCCCATCATCAAGGGCCGTTTTATGGTGCCGGATCGAGGCGACATCGGTGCCGTCGCCCAGGTCGGTCGCGTGGCGATGGTGCTGCAGACCGTCACTGAGCACGATGGTCGAGTCAAGCTCGGCGGCGAGACTTGGTCGGCGCGCACGGCCCCAGAAGCCGAAGCATGCCTGCCTGGACAAGAGGTCCGGGTAGTTTCCATCGAGGGGGCCACCGCGATCGTGAGCAACGTCGCTGATGGTCGGAACCGGAGTACTTCGTGACACCCGCAGGCGCAGCTGTATTGGTCCTGGTCCTTCTCGTCGCCTTTGTCGTCCTCGTGATCTTTCGTACGGTGAAGATCGTGCCGCAACAGGTGTCGCTGATCATCGAGAGGCTCGGCAAGTTCTCACGAACCCTCGAGGGAGGTCTTCACTTCCTTGTCCCGTTCGTCGACAAGGTGCGGGCCAACGTCGACCTGCGCGAGCAGGTCGTGTCGTTCCCGCCTCAGCCGGTGATCACCTCGGACAACCTGGTGGTGAACATTGACACCGTCATCTACTACTCGGTGATCGACTCCAAGTCGGCGGTCTACGAGATCGCCAACTTCATCACGGGCATCGAGCAGCTCACGGTCACGACCCTCCGTAACGTCATCGGCTCACTCGATCTGGAGCAGACACTGACCAGCCGGGACCAGATCAACGCACAGCTGCGAGGCGTTCTCGACGAGGCGACGGGCAAGTGGGGAATCAGGGTCAACCGTGTTGAGCTCAAGGCCATCGACCCGCCTCGATCGGTGCAGGACTCGATGGAGAAGCAGATGCGCGCTGAGCGTGACCGCCGGGCGACCATCCTCACCGCAGAGGGGATCAAGCAGTCGGCCATCTTGACCGCAGAGGGTGACAAGCAGAGCCAGATCCTTCGCGCCGAAGGTTCTGCCCAGGCCCGCATCCTGGAGGCCCAGGGCCAGTCCAGGGCGATCACCCAGGTGTTCGAGGCAATCCACCGCGGGAAGCCGGACCAGAAGCTGCTCGCCTACCAGTACCTCCAGGTGCTTCCGCAGCTCGCCCGCGGTGACGCCAACAAGCTGTGGATCATCCCCAGCGAGCTGACCGAGGCTCTGAAGGGGATCGGCAGCGCGCTCGGTGGAAAGGAGATCGAGGATCAGGACGACAAGTGGGTCGACACCGGTGAGATCATGCCTACCGCTTTTGATGAGACCAGGCTTGAGGACCCGGCCAAGGCACTCGCCGAGGCACGTGATGAGGCCGCCGGCGCGACCGCCGAAGCCGAGAGCCACGCGAGCACGAGCCAGCGACGCATGCAGACATCGGGGCTTCCAGCCGCGGACTCCGCGGCTGAGCAGCTGTCCGCTCTGCACGACTCAGAGCTGAACGTATCGGGCGATGTCGACCCAGGCCCCCCGGCCCACGGGGAGTCCGGGAAGTCCGACCCGCGCTAAGGCCGCACACAGAAGAACCGGTCCCTCTCGCCTAGGGTGACCGGGTGCCCTGGTATGAAGTCGTTGCCCTGCTAGCGGCAGGCATGGCTGCAGGGACCATCAACACGATGGTCGGGTCAGGCACGCTGATCACGTTTCCCACGCTGTTGTTCTTCGGGGTTCCGCCATTGGTCGCCAACGTCTCCAACACCGTGGGCCTCGTCGCCGGCGGAATCACGGGCATTCATGGCTACCGCCTGGAGCTGGTTGGCCAGGGCCGCGCTCTGCGCCGGCTGGTGCCGTTCGCATTCCTCGGAGCACTGACCGGCGCGATCCTTCTGCTCAAGCTCCCAGAGTCCGCGTTCAACGCCATCGTGCCTGCCCTTATCGCCTCAGCTCTGCTGTTGGTCCTGCTCGGACCGCGGCTGCAGGCCTGGGCTGCCACTCGTCATCCAGATCATGACAGCCCCGGCCGGCGGCTGCTGCTGACCATGGGCATCTTCACCACCGGGGTGTACGGCGGCTACTTCGGGGCCGCCCAGGGCATCCTTCTCGTGGGAATCATGAGCGTATTGATGGTGATCAGCCTCCAACGCATCAATGGGCTGAAGAACGTGCTGGCCACGGTGGCCAATGCCGTTGCCGCAGTGGTCTTCATGCTTGTGGGCTGGGACCTGATCGACTGGTCCGTTGCCGGCCTGATCGCGGCAGGCGCACTGATCGGTGGGTATATCGGCGCGAAGGTCGGGCGACGGCTGTCACCGGTGTTGCTGCGCGGGCTGATCGTCGTCATCGGGGTGCTCGCCATTGCGAAGATCATGGTCTGACTGGCCACCAACAGAAATGACCATCTGAGATGCCGATCGAGATCACAGACCCGGCCGACGAGCGCGTTCGTGACTACTTCACGCTGACCGATGTTGCGTTGCGCACCAAGGTCGAGCCTGAGCGCGGACTGTATCTGGCAGAGAGCGAGAAGGTCATCAGGCGAGCGCTCGGCGCCGGACACCGGCCGCGTTCCTTCCTGATGGGGAAGCGCTGGGTCACGGAGCTCTCGGACATCGTCGAGAGGGCCGAGTCGCAGGGCGTGCCCGTGTACTTCGCATCGGCCGGCATCATCGAGAGAATGACCGGCTTCCACCTCCATCGCGGGGCTCTGGCGTCCATGCACCGGCCGCAACTGGTCGAACCCGCGGAGCTTTTGCAGAACGCTCTGCAACGCGACGTCTCCCGGGTCCTCGTCCTCGAGGACATCGTCGACCACACAAACGTGGGCGCGGTGTTCCGCTCCGCCGCGGCCCTGGGTGTCGACGCCGTGCTGACCACTCCGCGATGTGCCGACCCGCTGTACAGGCGCGCCGTTCGGGTATCCATGGGCACGGTGTTCCAGGTGCCGTGGACGCGGATTGAGCCGTGGCCCGACGGCCTGCAGCTGCTGCGGGACCACGGGTTCACCATCGCCGCATTCGCCCTCGGGGATGGGGCGGTCAGCCTGGACGACCTTGCCGCCAACCAGCCTGATCGACTTGCGATGGTCTTTGGGACCGAGGGCGACGGGCTTTCGAGGCTGGCGGTCAAGGGCGCTGACCTGGTCGTGAAGATCCCGATGTCCGGGGGAGTGGACTCACTGAACATCGCTGCGGCGAGTGCCGTGGCCCTCTGGGCTCTGCGCCCCGGCCCTCGGCATCTGAACACCGCTGATCGCGTGAAGCTGGCTGTCTGAAGACCGTTTTCGCGCCGTCTGCGTGTTCGGTCGGGCGTCAGACCGTGACGACGCGGTCGCGGCCGGCCCGCTTCGCCTCATAGAGCGCGGCGTCTGCGGCGGCGATCGCGCCGCGGGAGGCGAGCGTACGGCCCACCCCTACCGAGACTGTGACCTCCAGACCCGGTGCGACCTGCTCCCAGGGCGCACTGCGCACTGCGTCGTGCAGCCGAACCGCGACTCCGTCAGCAGCATCACCCCCGCTGAACACGAGGATGACGAACTCGTCACCACCATAACGAACAGGGACGTCGTCGGACCGGCAGTGGCTGCGCAGTATGACGGCGATCCGGCGCAGCACCTCGTCCCCCACTGCGTGCGAGTAGGTGTCGTTGACCTGTTTGAACGCGTCGACGTCCACGAAGACTGCAGAGAGCTCCTCCCCGCCTTGGTCGATGGCGTTGGTCATCATCTGCCGGTTTCCCAGACCCGTGAGCGGGTCGAGCAGTGCGGCCTGACCCATCCGGCTGGTCTCGGCGGTTAGCGCGCGCACCTGGTTGCGCGTCTGGAGAGAGGTGAACCGGCTCTCGCGCTCGACCCACACCCGCCCTAGGGCCTCTCGGGCCAGACGCTTCCACAGGTCGACCGCCGGATGCGGGCCACTCTCCGCCACCTCCAGATCGGCCAGAGCCTCCATCGCGGCGGTCGCCCAGATCTCGCGGCTGGCGTGCTGGGCGTTCGTCAGTGCGGCGAGCAGGTGTCGGCGCGCGTTGTCGTAGTCCTGCGCTTCCGTGGCCGCCTGGCCCAGGACGAGGTGAGCAAGATGGGTCTCCACGAGCTCATCGCTGAGCCTGAAGCGAAGGATGGCATCATTGACCCGAGCTGCGGCCAGTTCCGCATACCCGAGCCGGCTGAGCGAGTACGCCTCGATGACCTCGGCGCGCGCCGCCATCTCGGAGTTTCCTGCCAGCCTGGCGATCCTGCCCATCCGAAGTGCCTGCTCAGCCGTTCTGACGAGATGAGGAACGGCGGCCTTGGCCTGGCCGACGACGATCAGCGTCGCGGCCCAGAAGACGCTCGTCAGCGCACGCTCCTGCACCACCAGAAGCTCGACCTCGACTTCGGCACCGACCTGGCTGGCATGCAGCAGCTCGTCGGCCTGCTCGAACAGGTAGACCGTGCGCAGAGCCACGGCTACCGCATTGCTTGCCGAGAGGTGGCCGTAGCCTCCAGGCTCCGTGTGTGCGACGAGCCAGGACCCCTCGGCCAGCGCATCCATCGCCCTGCTGACCTCATTGACGTGGGTCGAGGACTCTGCAAGCAGGGCCAGCGTCTTTGCTCGCCACATCGGGTCGGGTTCGGCCCCTATCTCTGCGAGGAGATCGAGGGCAACGGTGACCGACTCGTGATGGCGGCCCACGTTCAGGAGGGCGATGCCCTCGATGTAGCGAAGGAAGCGGGTCGTGCTCAGGTCACCAGCGCTCGTGGTCACGAGCACCCCTTCACGGCAAGCTCGTACGGCGCGTTCTGAGAACCCGTCGATGTACAGCTCGTGGGCTCGATCCGCAAGGGCGTCGAAGGGCCCGAAGTCACTCATGGGTAAGAGCGCAGTGCCGATCGGCCCCACCATCGATCCCCCATCTGGAGCCCTCGGTGCGCCGGGGCTGGCTCACCCAAGAGGACATCCGGCCGATGCATGCACTGGCCGAGTGGTGGCCGCACGGTACCACCGTGACGGCCACCGGGGTGGCCGTTCGGGCGAAAGGCCCCCGGGTGCCCAGGACCGATCCGTTATCGGCAGCCACCGGATTGGTGTGACCCCTTACGGTGGAGCCATGGAGCCGGTCTACACCCCCGTCATCGGGATCGCGAGAGCAGTGTTCGCAGCACAGGGTCTCAAGTTCACCATCACCGGCGCAGAGAATATCCCGGCCACCGGTGGCGCAGTGCTGATGATCAACCACTTGGGCTACTTCGACTTCGCGTATGCCGGTCTGGCGGCGCGCCCCAGCAAGCGCCTGGTGCGGTTCATGGCCAAGGACGGTGTCTTCGCCCACAGGATCAGTGGCCCGCTGATGCGGGGAATGCACCACATCCCAGTGGACCGAAGCGCCGGGGCTGCATCGTTCCGGGCGGCCGTCAGTGCCCTCAGAGCCGGGGAGATCGTCGGGGTGTTTCCCGAGGCGACCATCTCGCGTTCGTTCGAGCTCAAGGGTTTCAAGAGCGGCGCGGTCCGGATGGCTCAGGCGGCCGGGGTGCCGGTGGTGCCGATGATCATCTGGGGGTCACAGAGAGTGTGGACCAAGGGTTATCCCAAGCGGTTGGGCCGCACGAACGTGGCGATCACGCTCAGCGTCGGTGTGCCGATCCCGGCCGGACGCAAGGACGACGCAGATGAGATCAAAGCGCAGATCCGGGCGCGTATGAACGAGCTCCTCCACGCGGCTCAGGAGGTCTATCCGGCAATGCCGACCGATGAGCTGAAGTACCTGCCGGCGCGTCTTGGCGGCTCCGCCCCGACTCTCGAGCAGGCCACAGTGCTGGACGACGAAGATGTTGTACGCCGGGCTGCCCGGCGCGGCAAGGCTGGCTGACCGCAGTGCTCGTTTCGCTCTTGCGCGTGTATCTGCGCCCCTACCAACGGCCAATCGCCCTGATCGTGCTGTTCCAGCTCATCTCGACGATCGCAAGTCTCTATCTCCCTGGTCTGAACGCACAGATCATCGACCTTGGTGTCGTCACCGGCGACACGGGATACATCGTGCATACCGGTGTCGTGATGCTCGGCGTGACGGCCGTGCAGATCGTGAGCGCGATCGCTGCCGTCTATTTCGGCGCCCGCACGGCGATGGCGCTGGGCAGGGACCTGCGCGAGTCGGTCTTCGTCAAGGTTGGGACCTTCGCCGCGCAGGAGGTCGGCCGGTTCGGCGCACCGTCGTTGATCACCAGATCCACCAACGACATCCAGCAGGTGCAGATGGTGGTCCTCCTGACCTTCACGATGATGATCGCGGCACCGATCATGTCCATCGGCGGCATCATCATGGCTCTGCGTCAGGACGTGTACCTGTCCTCCCTGCTGCTGGTCATCGTCCCGACCCTCTTGGTGTGCGTGATCCTGATCATCTCGAAGATGCGGCCCTTGTTCCGGTCGATGCAGGTCAAGATCGACCTGATCAACCAGGTCCTGCGCGAGCAGATCGGTGGGGTTCGCGTGATCCGGGCCTTCGTCAAGGACACCCATGAGCGTCAACGGTTCGATGGTGCCAGCACCGACCTGATGGACGTGTCGGTTCGGGTCGGCCGCCTGATGGCGTTGATGTTCCCCACGGTGATGCTGGTCATGAACGTCTCGAGCGTCGCCGTGATGTGGGTCGGCGGTCATCGGATCGCCGACGGGGACATGCAGATCGGCACCTTGACCGCCTTTCTCAGCTATCTCATGCAGATCCTGATATCGGTGATGATGGCGACCTTCATGGTCATGATGGTGCCTCGGGCCGAGGTCAGTGCCGAACGGATGACCGAGGTCCTTGACACGGTCCCCAGCGTGCAGGCACCGGAGGCGCCCCTGGTGCGTACGCGGCATACGGGTGATGTGGAACTGCGTGAGGCGTCGTTCAGCTACCCGGGGGCGCAGGAGGCGGTCCTTCACGGGGTCAGCCTGGTGGCCCGGCCCGGGGAGACGACCGCGATCGTCGGCTCGACCGGCAGCGGGAAGTCCACGTTGCTCAACCTCATTCCACGACTCGTGGACGTCACCGGAGGCGTGGTTCTCGTCGATGGCCACGACATCCGCTTGCTGGATCCGGCCGATCTCCGGTCCTCCATCGGACTGGTGCCCCAACGGCCGTTCCTGTTCGGCGGAACTGTCGCCACGAACCTGCGCTATGGCAAGCCTGACGCGACCGACGAGGAGCTGTGGGCTGCGCTGGAGATCGCGCAGGCGCGTGACTTCGTCGAGGCGATGCCGGAGGGGCTGAGCTCCGTCATCGCCCAGGGCGGCACCAACGTGTCCGGTGGACAGAGACAGCGACTGGCCATTGCCCGCGCAGTGGTCAAGGCGCCGGACATCTATCTGTTCGACGACTCCTTCTCGGCGCTCGACTACGACACGGACGCCCGGCTGAGGGTGGCGCTCCGAGCCGTCACAGCCCAGAGCGCGGTGATCATTGTGGGGCAACGAATCAGCACGATCCGAAACGCCGAGCGGATCGTAGTCCTGGATGAGGGATCCGTCGTGGGGACGGGCACCCACGCCGCGCTCATGTCGTCGTGTGAGACCTACCGGCAGATCGTGCTCTCGCAGCTGAGCGAGGAGGAGGCAGCATGAGCACCTCCACCTCGAGGCCCGCACCGCCGCGCGGTCCGCTGGGGCACATGATGGGAGGGCCGCCAGCCAAGGCGATGGACTTCAAGGGGTCAATGCGCCGGTTGGTCGGCAGGTTGCGCAGTGAGCGTCGGCTGGTGGCCACCACTTTTGGTCTCGCGATCGTCAGCGTGACGCTGTCGGTGATCGGGCCCAAGCTCCTGGGAAACGCCACGGACCTGATCTTCACGGGGCTGGTCGGCGGACGTCTGCCCGCTGGCGCGAGCAAGGCACAAGCCATCGCCGACCTGCGAGCCAGCGGTCAGGGCCGCACCGCGGACATGGTCTCGGCCATGGACGTGGTGCCTGGGCGTGGCGTCGACTTCGCCGCGGTCGGCCAGATTCTGCTCGTCGTCCTCATGGTGTATGTCGCAGCATCTGTCTTCGCCTGGTTCCAGGGCAGGGTCACGACGGTCATCGTGCAGAACGCGGTCTACCGGATGAGGGCCGACGTCGAGGCGAAGTTCGGCCGGATGCCGTTGTCCTACTTCGACTCCAAGCCTCGGGGCGAGCTGCTCAGCCGGGTCACCAACGACATCGACAACGTCGCCCAGTCGCTGCAGCAGACGTTGAGCCAGCTGCTCACCTCCCTGCTCACCGTCGTCGGCGTCATTGCGGTGATGGTCTACATCTCGCCGGTACTGGCCGTGGTGGCCCTGGTGACCGTTCCCATTTCCGCCTTCATCACGATCACCATTGCCAAGCGCTCCCAGCCTCAGTTCCTCCGCCAGTGGTCCACGACGGGCAAGCTCAACGGTCACGTCGAGGAGACCTACACCGGGCACGAGCTGGTCACCGTGTTCGGTCGCAAGGACGAGTCTGTGGCGGCCTTCCGCGAGCTCAACGCCGAGCTGTACACCTCAAGCTTCAAGGCACAGTTCATCTCTGGCCTGATCCAGCCGTCCATGATGTTCGTCGCCAATCTCAACTACGTTGCCATTGCTGTGATCGGGGGTCTGCGGGTTGCCTCTGGTGCGATCAGCCTGGGTGACGTCCAGGCGTTCATCCAGTACTCCAGACAGTTCACACAGCCGCTGACGCAGGTCGCCTCCATGGCCAACCTGCTGCAGAGCGGGGCCGCCTCGGCCGAGCGGGTCTTCGAGGTGCTCGACGCTCCGGAGCAGTCGGCCGACGACAGCCCGGTGGTGAGCCCGACGAAGGTGAGTGGCCGAATCGCCTTCGAGGACGTCTCATTCTCCTACGACCCGGCACGGCCGCTGATCGAGAATCTGGATCTTGTGGCCGAGCCGGGTCAGACCATCGCCATCGTCGGGCCTACCGGTGCGGGCAAGACCACTCTGGCCAACCTGTTGTTGCGTTTCTACGACGTGGACTCCGGACGGGTCACCCTCGATGGTGTCGATATCCGGGACATGCGCCGCGAGGACCTGCGCGCCAACTTCGGGATGGTCCTGCAGGACACCTGGCTGTTCGGTGGCTCGATCCGCGAGAACATCGCGTATGGCGCCGAGGATGCCTCCGAGGCGCAGATCAGCGAGGCGGCAGAGGCGGCATACGCGGACCACTTCGTGCGGACACTGCCCGACGGCTATGACACGGTGATCGACGACGACGGAGCGAGCGTGAGCGCAGGTCAGCGACAGCTGCTCACGATCGCACGTGCCTTCCTGGCCGATCCTGCGATCCTCATCCTGGACGAGGCAACCAGCTCCGTGGACACCCGGACCGAGGCTCTGGTGCAGCGGGCCATGGCAGCGCTTCGGACTGGTCGTACCAGCTTCGTCATCGCCCACCGGCTGTCCACGATCCGTGACGCCGACCGCATCGTCGTCATGGTTGGTGGGGCCATCGTCGAGCAGGGGACGCATCCCGCGCTGCTTGCCGCCGGAGGTGCCTATCACCGGCTGTACTCCGCTCAGTTCAGTGGTGCGATCGCGGACGAGGACCTCGAGGCACCCCAACCCGTCGGCTGAGCCGGTTGACCGCCCTTGGCCCTGTTTCTGCGACGCCGGGAATCGCACTGGTAGCCGTGCAACAAACCGGCTCACGGCCGCCCCGCTCGCTGACCTGTGGACGGATCGGCAAGGGCGTGGCCGATGGCGCCTAGGGTCGATGCCATGGCTTCAGCTCCGACTCCATCCCCCCTCTCTGCCGAACGGTCAGACATCGCTGCCCGCGTGATCACCGCAATCGCCGGCGATGGCGCGGTTCTGCGTGAGGACCAGGCTCTGGCGGTGGCGGCACTCTGTGAGCCAACAGCGGGTGGACCAGCAGCGAGGGTCCTGGTGGTCCAGGCCACGGGCTGGGGCAAGTCGGCCGTGTACTGGGCAGCGACCGCTATCCGCCGCCACGAGGGCGCTGGCCCCGCACTGGTCGTCTCACCGTTGCTGTCGCTGATGCGCGACCAGGTCGCGGCGGCAGGACGGGCCGGGCTTCAGGCTGCCACGCTCAACTCTTCCAACATCGATGCCTGGTCGCAGGTCGAGGCTGCCCTGCGCGCCAATGAGCTCGACGTCCTGCTGGTCTCACCTGAGCGGCTGGCCAACCCTGGATTCGGTCGCCGCGTGCTCGATGAGCTGTCCGGGCGGCTCGGGCTCCTGGTCATCGACGAGGCGCACGCCGTCTCTGACTGGGGACACGACTTCCGCCCCGACTACCGTCGCGTTTCCGACGTCCTGCAGACCCTGAACCCACAGACTCCGGTCTTGGCGACCACGGCAACTGCCAATGCGCGTGTGACGCTGGACGTGGCTGCTCAGCTCGGCGAGGCGACCCTGGTCCTTCGCGGTCCACTCGCGCGAAAGAGCCTGCAGCTGACCGTCGTGGACTCACTCTCGCCGATCGAACGTTTCGCCTGGGTCGTTGACCACCTGCCGCGACTCCAGGGTTCGGGGATCGTCTACACGCTGACCGTCGCTGACGCCGAACGTCTAGCTGCGGCAGTGCAGTTCGTCCACGGCGATGAGTACAAGGTTGCGGCATACACGGGCGGTCTGGAGTCGGGCGAGCGCGAACGGCTGGAGGACGCGCTTCGGGGGAACCGGATGAAGGCTTTGATCGCGACATCCGCTCTGGGCATGGGCTACGACAAGCCGGACCTCGGTTTCGTCGTGCACGTCGGCTCGCCACCGTCACCGGTGTCGTACTACCAGCAGGTCGGGCGTGCCGGTCGCGGTATCGACCACGCACTGGTGGCACTGCTGCCCTCGGACGCGGACGCAGGCGTGTGGGACTACTTTGCGACCGCCACGATCCCCGATCGCGCTCAGGTCGAGCGCCTGCTCGTCGGACTCTCGGCCTACTTGGAGGGTCAACCCGCCACGATCCCGGCGCTAGAGGCCGAGACCGGGCTCAGGCGTGGACGGGTCGAGCTGATGCTCAAACAGCTCGCCGTAGACGGCGTGGTCGAACGTATCGAGGGGGGATGGCGCCCGACCGGTGTCGAGTGGACTTATGACCAGGACCACTACAACGGCATCATCGCCACCCGTCGTCGCGAAGCAGACATCATGCGCGCCTACACCCGAGGGCAGAGCTGCCTCATGCAGCTGCTGCAGGAGTCCCTTGACGACACCAGCGCCCAGAAGTGCGGTAGGTGCTCGGTCTGTCTTGGTCAGCTGCCGGAGCCGCTGCGGGGGCGCCCCGAGGCAGGCACCGTCGAGGCGGTGACCCGCCGGCTGAGAGGCGAGGTCACGCTTCTCGAGCCACGGAAGATGTGGCCTGGGGGAGCCTTCGGTACGAGGGGCCGGATCCCCGCAGGGCTGATGGCGCAGGCGGGCAGGGCGATCGCCTATGCCGATGCGCCCGAATGGCGCGAGCTCATCAAGTCGACCTTTCACCATGACGCGCCGCCATCCGAGGAGCTGCGCGCCGCTGCGGTGGCTGCGCTGGGCCAGTGGCGTGACTCATGGGCAGCACGTCCCGAGGTGGTCGTAGCCCTTCCAGCTGCCGGCTACCCCCATATGGTGGGTGGCCTCGCCGAGCATCTGGCAGAGGTGGGTCAGCTGGCGCGAGCGGACCTCACTGTGGCGGCGGATCATGGGTCACCTCAGGATCTGTCCTCGCCCGAGGAGGCCGCGCTATGGCGGGATGCCATTCGGGTCAACGACGAGCTACTCTCCGCGGTCGCCGGCAAGGTGGTACTGCTCGTGGTTGACGCCTCATCGTCACAGTGGCCGATTACTGTGGCGGCGGCACATCTGCGTCAGGCTGAGGCGTCGATGGTGCTGCCGTTGCTGGTGCACCGGCGCCCGTGAGCGGGCTGCGGCTGCTCGTTACGGTTGTCGCGCATGGTTCGTCCAAGCAGGTTGTGTTTGGTTCTTAACCTGACCGGGAACGAGGTGGAGGATGAATATCATGCGAAAGGAGCCTGCTGCGTCATCCTCGTCATCCTCGTCATCGGTTCAGCCCACGACCCGATTCGGTGCCCGGTCCGTGCTGGTCGCCTTCGCGCTCCTTCTCGTGGCCGTTCCTTTTGGACTCGTACTGCTCTTGGTTGAGGACAAGTGGCCGCCGTTGTTGCGAGCCGACGCGGGTGCACGCGACAGCCTGCATGGCTACGCCGTGGCCCACGCAGGGTTCGTCCGTGCGATGCAGCTGATCAGCGATTCCGGGTCAGGAGTGGCTTGGATGGGCGTGCTGGCCGTTGTCGTCTTCTGGTTGCTCTGGCGCCGGCTGCCCAGACTTGCCCTGTTCGTGGTGATCACAGGGCTTGGGTCGTCACTGCTGAACACCGTGGCCAAGGCGTCGGTCCATCGACTCCGCCCGGTTCTGACCAACCCCGTGGCTCATGAGCCTGGGCTCAGCTTTCCCAGCGGCCACGCCCAGGCTGCCATCGTCGGCTACTCGATCCTGCTACTCGTCTTCCTGCCCGTCATGCACGGAGCATGGCGCAGGCTGGGGATCGCCCTGGCAGTGTTCATGGTCCTGGCGATCGGCTTCTCGCGCATCGCTCTGGGCGTTCACTACCTCTCCGACGTCCTAGGTGGCTTTGTCCTTGGGGGCGCATGGGTCGCGGCCATGGCGGCAGCGTTCAACGCGATGCGTGTCGAACGCGGCCGTCGGCCCGTCGACGTGTCGGAAGGACTCGAGCCCGAGCATTCGCAGCGACTGGCCGGACAGATCAGGAACGACGACGACAGCAACGGCTCCCACTAGAGCCAGCAGCAGGGGGGAACCATCCGGGCAACCCCGACCTGAGCGGCGGGTCCTGCTGGAGGGACAAGCCTGGTCCATGGGAAACCCGCCGACCGACCCCTGCGAGAGCAGGGGACCGGATGGGAGCAGAGTCAGGTCAGCGTTGCCTTCTTCGGAGCCGGCGCGGAGACCAGTCCGGCAGCTGCCGCCGCCTTCATCACTTCTCTTGCCACGTTGGGCACAACCCGCGCATCGAAGATCGACGGCACGATGTACTCAGCGGTCACCCCGTCCTCGGCCACGATGTCGGCGATCGCGCGGGCGGCTGCCACCTTCATCGACATGGTTACTGAGCGCGCACGGCTGTCGAGCAGACCACGGAACATGCCAGGAAAGACCAGGACGTTGTTGATCTGGTTGGCATAGTCGCTGCGACCCGTGGCCACCACAGCCACGTTGTCCGGCATCTCCTCAGGCTGGATCTCCGGAATGGGGTTGGCCATGGCGAACACGATGGCGTCCTTGGCCATGTTGGCAATCCACTCAGGCTTGACCAGACCGGGACCGCTGACGCCGACGAAGACGTCGGCACCCACCAGTGCGTCCTCGAGGCTGCCGCGCATTCCCTCGCGGTTTGTTGTCTTGGCGATGGATCGCTTCGCCTCGTTGAGGTCAGTTCGGTCACGGGAGACGATGCCCTTCCGGTCCACCCCGATGAAGTGGCCGACGCCGGCATGCTGCCACAGCTTGACGCAGGCGACTCCGGCTGCTCCCATGCCGAGAAAGACGACCTTGAGATCTTCCAGCGGCTTCCCGACCACCTCGCACGCGCCGTACAGAGCGGCCAGGGAGACGATTGCGGTGCCGTGCTGGTCATCGTGGAAGACCGGGATGTCCAGCTCTTCCTGGAGCCGTCGCTCGACCTCGAAGCACACCGGCGCCGCGACATCCTCCAGGTTGATGCCACCGAAGCCGGGCGCGATCGCCTTGCCCACCGCGACGAGCTCCTCGACGCCTGAGGTGCGCACACAGATGGGGTAGGCATCGATGTTGGCGAGCTGCTTGAACAGCATCGCCTTGCCCTCCATCACCGGCATGGCCGCCTCTGGACCGATGTCTCCCAGGCCCAGGACCGCTGTGCCGTCGGTCAGCACTGCAACCGAGTTCGACTTGATGGTGTAGTCCCAGACCAGATGGGACTGTTCCGCAATCGCGGTACACACCCGCCCCACACCAGGGGTGTAGGCCATCGACAGGTCGTCACGGGTGAGCACCGCGAACTTCGGCGTCACCTCGATCTTTCCGCCGAGGTGTCGGTCGAAGACCCGGTCGGTGACCGACAGCAGCTTCACGCCCGAGACCTCCCTGGCTGCAGCGACGACCTCCAGGCCATGTGACTCACCGCGGGTCTCCACCTGGATCTGCCGGACGATCACCTCACGCTGGTGCTCGATGATGTCGATCGAGCCAACAAGGGCCCCTGCCCTTCCAAGCGCTGAGGTCAGCTTTCCCAACGTGCCGGGGACGCGCTCCAGGGACACGCGCAGTGTCAGCGTGTTGCCGGCGGACGGGTGGATCGTGACCATGATGCAGCCTCTCGTTGGGCGGCCTGCGTCTCGTCCGAGGCCGTTGTCTCAAGCCGAGCGGACACCGAGCTGAAGTCAGGTCGCCTGGCCGGTCTGGCGCTCACTGTAGCTACGAGCCGGATGACTGATGAGGGCAGGTCAGCTACCCGGTAGCACCCACCTGCACGTCGGTGCTACGGGCCGTGGCCTCTGGAAGGGCGATGCGGAACTCGGTACCGCCACCGTCGCTGACCAACGTCAGCGCCCCCCCATGAGCAAGTATCACGGCACGCGCGATGGGCAGGCCCAGGCCAGTGCTGCCCATGGCCCTCGATCGCGAGTCGTCGGCGCGCACGAAGCGCTCAAAGACGTCGGCGTGCAGATCCCTCGGAATCCCAGGGCCATCGTCGCTGACCGAGAGCAGGACCTGGTGGTCCGGGGCCTGAGCGGCGCTGAGCCGGACCACTACGGAGGTCCCAGCAGGGGTATGGGTGCGAGCGTTAGACAGCAGGTTGGCCATGACCTGGTGCAGCCTGTGCTCGTCACCGCGCACGACGACTGGTTCGTCGGGCAGCTCAAGGGACCACCGGTGGTCGGGGCCTGCCACCCGTGCGTCACTGGTCACCTCGATGACCAGCCGTGACAGGTCAACGTCCTGCTGTTCCAGCGGTCGCCCGGCGTCGAGCCGGGCAAGTAGGAGGAGGTCGTTGACCAGGCCACCCATCCTTACGGCCTCGGCCTCCACCCGGCCCAGAGCGTGACTGACCTCGTCGGGGACAGGCTCTGTGCTGCGCAGGGCCAGCTCGGCGTAGCCGCGGATGCCGGCCAGCGGCGTACGGAGCTCGTGGCTGGCGTCCGCCACGAAACGACGAAGCCTGGCCTCACTGGCTTGGCGCTCTTCAAGGGAGGTCTCGACGTGCCCGAGCATCCGGTTGAAGGCCACGCTGAGCTGTCCTACTTCGGTGCGTGGATCGGTCTCGGGCACCCGGTGCGGAAGGTCCACAGCACCGCTGCCAAGGGACATGGACGCGACGCGGTTGGCGGTTGTGGTGACGCGATGAAGTGGACGGAGCGACAGTCGCACCCAACCGGCGCCGGCCAGACCGGTGAGCAGGAGTGCGGCGGCGAATACGACGAGCTCGGTCGCCACGAGCTTGTGCACGGTGGACTCGACGTCGCCCAGCGCCAACCCGGTGATATGGGTGTCGCCGTCAGGGCTGCGGGTCGCCCGTAGCCGGTAGTCCCCGACCGCGGAAAGATGGGCGGTCATCGGCCGGCCGTCGGCGGACATCTTCAGCAGCAACGCCTGGTCTGCCTGGTTCAATGTGACGTTGCTCAGGCCCACGAGGCCGGCGTTGTCGTTGACGACTACTGCCTGGGCGATCGAACCTTCCGCGATCCTCACCGCGAGCGTTCCAACCGCCTGGCCCTCGACTCCGGGTTCACTGCCAAGTGGGGGAGTCGCACCAGGGCTGCCCGGCCCGTCAGCATGCTCAAGGCTGACATCGAGGCGGCTCCCGGCGCTGGCCAGATTCTGGTCGAGGCGGTCGACCAGGAAGCCGTTCAGGGCGACGTTCGTGGCGACCGCGACTGCCAGGCACGACGAGGCCAGGAGGATGAGTACGCCAGCGATCAGACGGGTCGTCAAGGTCCGACCGGCCAGCCAGCCTCGCATGGTCAGGAAGCCCTCTTAAGGACATATCCCACACCGCGCACGGTATGGATGAGCGGGTCGTGACCGACGTCGATCTTCTTGCGCAGGTAGCTGATGTAGAGCTCCACGACGTGCGCCTGGCCGCCGAAGTCGTAGTTCCAGACCCGGTCGAGGATCTGTGCCTTGCTCAGCACCCGGCGCGGGTTCCTCATCAGGAAACGCAGCAATTCGAACTCTGTTGCGGTCAGTTCGACCACCCCTCCGGCCCGGCGTACCTCGCGGGCTTCCTCGTCCATCGTCAGGTCGTCGAGCGCGAGGAGAGTGTCTGCGTTGTCGTGGCTCATCCCTGCTCTGCGCAGCATTCCGCGCAGGCGGGCCAGTACCTCTTCGAGGCTGAACGGCTTGGTCACGTAGTCGTCGCCGCCGGCGGTGATTCCTGCGATCCGATCCTCGACGGAGTCGCGGGCGGTGAGGAAGAGCACACCGACCCGGGGGTTGTCCGCGCGCAGCCGCCGCATCACCTCCAGCCCGTCGAAGTCCGGCAGCATCATGTCGAGCACGACTGCGTCTGGCCGGAACTCGCGCCCCGTGCGGACAGCGCTGATGCCTGTGCCGGCCGTTCGGACCTCCCATCCCTCATGCCGCAGCACGCTCGACATGACCTCCGCGAGGTTGGGCTCGTCGTCGACAACCAGGACCCGAACGGGAGTTCCGTCGGGGCGGATCAGGTCCGTGGACCTGGAAGTGCTCTCTCGTGCTGTCATTACACTCATTCGTCAAGGTTGGACGCCAACGCTCAGGAGATCCTGAGCGTTTCCTCTGAGGCTCCTATGAAAGTCTGTGAGCGGCAAGTCAGCCGTCCCGGACGAGCTGGAGCGCCAGCGCGGGGCAGTCGGTCACGGCGCGGCGCGCCAGCTTCCGGAGCTCCCCGGGGACCGGCTCGCCGGAGAGGATGGGGTAGCCCCATTCGTCGAGGGTGACCAGCTCCGGGAGCAGCTCCGCACACAGGCCGTGGCCCGTGCAGAGGATCGGGTTGACGCGCAGTCGTTCGTTCATGGGTCAGCTCCAGTCTTCCTCGTATGCCGGTGAGCCCGCCGGGATGGGCAGGAAGGGTTCCTTGGTGCCTGCGCTGCATCGGCCGGCCTCGTGCATAGCGACCTCGTCTGCGAAGACGGTCAAGGCACTGCGCAGGAATCGCACCGTGCCATCAGGGTGATGGCAGGCACCCCTTCGCTCGACCAGCTGGGACCAACGCGCCAGATCGTCGCGCGTGGTCGGCGTGGAGCCTTCGCGGGCGAGCCGCGAGAAGGTGGCCGCGATGCGCGGGAGTCCGTTGAGGCACGGGCCACACTGGCCGGCGGACTCGAGTGCCAGATAGCTGACGACCCGGGCTGACTCTACGAGGCCGCAACGGTTGGTCGGCAGCGCGGCCAGCACCCCGGCGCCAACCGAAGCGCCGAGCGGGCGGAGGTCGGCGTTGCTGAGGGTGAGGTGCCTCGCCTGATCGCTGGAGAGCCAGGCGCCGTGGTAACCGCCCACCAGGACGGCTTGTGCCGGGTGCTCAGCCAGCCTGAGTAGCTCGGCGACGGGGGTGCCGATTGCTGTTTCCGCGACGCCGCCGCTTCCATTCGACAACCGCAGCGTCGTCAGCATGCTGCCGGGCTCCGCGTCGGTGCCAAAGGCCCGGAACCACGCCGGGCCGTATCGCGAGATCAGCGCCAGCTGGGCCAGGGTCTCGACGTTCTGAACCAGTGTCGGTGCTCCATGGACTCCACGCTCGAAGATCCGGTGCGGCGTGAATCGGGGCAGCGCTGAGCCGCCCTCGACACGGCTGGCCAGGGCCGACTCCTCTCCGGCCAGGAACCGGGGTGGGGCGCTGACCAGATCGACCCTGAGGCGATCGACGCCAGCAGCTGCCCGATCAGCGAGCACCGACGAAAGTCGCTCCCACAACCTGGGTTCGCGATGCACATAGACGTGGACCTCCCTGGCGCCGACCGCCTCGGCCGCTAGCTGGAGACCGTCCAGGACCAGATGGGGCGATGACCACAGCAGCACCTTGTCCTTGTCGCTCGCCGGCTCGCCTTCGGCACCGTTCGCAACGACGACAGGGACGCCCTTCTGGCTGCCGACGGCGGTGAGCTTTCGGTGGGTCGGGAACGCCGCTCCGCCTCGCCCTGTCAGGCCTGCCGACTCGATCGTGTGGATGAGCATCCCGGCGCCCCCACGGTATGGCGTCGGGCCGTGCGTCTTCAGGTGCGCCGACAGATCCATGGGCTGACCAGAGCTGGGGAGAAGTCGGGGTAGCAAGCTGGTGCCGGTGTATGAGGGTCCTGTGGTCTCTCGCATGGCAGTGGTCATCGCTGAGCTCCTGACTTCTCGGTCCGGGCCAAGAGCTGGGACACGCGTCGCGGGCGGGGTATGGCTGCGGACGCGTCGATGATCCGGTAGCCGATGGCAGTGACCACGGCGAAGACTGACGCCAGCGTGAGGGTGAGGAGCCAGCCGGAGCGGAGGTCTTTGCTGGCACCGAGGCTGTGGATGACGACCACCGGGTAGGAGGCATAGGAGAGCCAGTGCACGGCCCGCCATACAGCCGGCCTGATCCTGGCGCGGAGCAGGCTGGTGACGATGACCGCGGCAACCAGGTCCACGGCCACCGTGCCAAGCCCGACCCAGAAGCGCTCATAGGCAGAGGTGAATGGAACAACCGTCGAGAGCCAGGGGATGTGCACATATCCGTCGGCGATGGCCGTGACGATGTGAGTGCCGAGGAAGGCGACGGTGAGCAGTGACAGGCTCCGGTGAAGCCCGGTCACCGCGAAGCGAGGCAGTCCAGGGAGCTGGCCCTGCCGGTTGACCACGATGCCCAGGATGGCCACGACCGAGAGCAGGATGAGGGAGACGACGCCAGTCGCGCGACTGGCGTACCAGAGTGCGGTTCCGGAGATCATCGTGAGCCGTCCTTCGGCCAGTCCGCGATCGTGGTTACGGACCCGTCAACGGCGACCAGGCGAGCGGGCAACCCCAGCTGGGCCAGCCAGCCAGGGGCGCGCTCACCACGGATGATGGCGGTGGTGCTGGCAATGTTGGCGTCCAGTGCTGAGCCCGCTGCCACGGAGACCGTCCGCCATTTGCTTGCGGCGGGGCGGCCGGTGCGCGGGTCGAGGATGTGATGCATCAGGTCGCCGCCCTGCTGCCATTTACGGGAGGTCGTGCTGGACGTTGCCAGCCCGCCTGCGCGGATGGCGATCAGACCTGAAGGCCCTTCGGCGGGTACGAGGGGATCGCCGGTGACGTCCTGGACCCGGATCGGCCAACCATCTGGTGGTACGTCACCCGCAATGGCGATGTCGCCGCCGAGGCTGACCAGTACGCCACAGCCGAGCGCTTGTGCGATTCGCTGGGCCGAACGATCGGCAGCCCAAGCCTTGGCCGTCGCCCCCAGGTCGAGCCGGACCCCGGCCGGCACGGTGAGCGTGTCTGTCGTCTCGTCCAGCTCGATCTGCCGCCACTGCGGGACGTGGCGGACCGTGACCCGGATCGCCCCACCCTGGACCGGCAACGACGCGAAGTCGTGGTCATACCCGAGTGTCTCCATCGCTCGGCCCAGCGTGGGATCCAGGTCGCCGTCGGTGAGCTGAGCTCCGCGCAGCGCTGCACGGATCGCGCCAGCGAGGAGGGGACTGACCCTGGTCGGCCGGCCGGCGCTCGCCTCGAGGCGAATCAGCTCGGAGTCGCCTCGAAACCTGCTGCACGCTTCATCCAGGGCGGCCAGGTCCTCGGTGAGGATCGCCCGCGCAGCGCCAACCTTGGAGGGGTCGGTGACGACGACGCGGATCGTGGTGCCGATCGCATTCCAGGCGCTCGAGCGGATGCGCTCTGACATGGGTTGAGGAAGTGTCGAGGTGGTGCTCATCACGATGCTCCGGAGGTGGCTGCCGGCGGCCTGTTCGTGGTCGTGGGCGCTGTTCCGGACTGGAGCTGAGACTGTGCTTGGGTCTGGGTCTGGGCCCGGGCCTGTGCTTGGGCCTGTGCTTGGGACACGGAGGTCGAGCCATCGTCACCGGAGCCGCTCGACGTCGAGTCGTCATTGCCCGCAGCCGTCGAGCCCGATGTCAGGGTGGAGGCGGTGGAGCTCTGCAATGCGCTCACCACAGTCGAGCCCGGCAGGGTGACGGCAATCGCGACGGCGCCGACAAGACTCGCGGCTCCGGCGCCGAGGGTCAGGGCTGAGATCCGAGCAAGCCCCTTGTTGCGGTGAAGCTGCCGGTCTGAACCTGCGGGTGTTGTGCTGTTCACTTCGGGCTCCGATCCCGCACGGGGTGTGCGCTGAGGGTGCTGGTGTAGGTCCATGTGCTCAACTTTCTAGCCCCTCCCTGTGCAGGATGTGGGTTCTTCCTCTGAATTGCCTCTGTGGATCACGTCTCTCCGAATGGCTCAAGCCATAGCGGGTAGCCACGCAACTGAGAGGGAAATCCCAGTCTTGGTCGGCAACGTCTCCTTCATGGACCGGCCGCTTCGGCAGGTGACAACGAAGGAGAACCAGATGTATGACAACGAACCGAACAAGGCGAGTCGGCGCACCAAGCGACTGGTGGGAGCGGTCGGCCTGCTTCTGGCAGGTGGACTAGCCGGCGGCGCGCTTGCCGCGACGAGCTCAGCCTCGGCGGCCGCCACCACTGCGTCGAGGGCAGCCGCGCCCCTGACAGCGCCAGCCGCAACAGGGCCGGGGCGCCCTGCCGACACCGCCACACCCGTTCGCGCGGGAGAGAAGGCACTGACCGGTACCGACCTGGCAACCGCCAAGGCGGCCGCGCTCAAGGCGGTACCCGGTGGCACCGTCTTCCGGGTCGAGACCGATGCTGACGGCGCTACGTACGAGGCGCACATGACCAAGGCCGACGGCACGCACGTCACCGTCAAGTTCGACAAGAGCTTCGGCGTGACCGCCATCCAGACCGGCATGGGCCCCGGCGGCCCCGGCGGCCCAGCGGGAGGGCCCGCATCGAGCCCGAGCGCAGCTGGCGTCGATCGGCTACTGGTGGGCTGAACCGCTGGACCTCGCCCCTCGCTGCCTCAGGGATCAACGGCCGCGTGCAAGGGATCTTCCCTCGCACGCGGCCGTTGGGCTGCGGTCAGGTTGCGGCGTCTGTCGCTGTCGCTCCGGCGGTTGCAGTTGTGTCCCCCGAGGGTGGCACGAGCTGCGCGTGGATCTGGGTGGTGAGCTGGTGGATCAGCGTGGTCAGCTCGGTGTTGTGGTGCAGCTCCAGCTCGCTCTCAACGAAGTCGTGGTCGGCCTTGACCTGCTGAAAAGCGGCCTGGCGGTTCTGCCCGATCATCACGAAGGTCGAAAGGAAGATCGCCTCGAGCGAGACGATGAGCGTCAGCGTCGGCCACGGGCTCTTCTCGAACACCAGCATCCACAAGGCAAACACCCCGGCATGCAGGTACACGAAGTTCATCGAGCCGGCGAAGGCCGTGATCGTGTCGGCTACGCGTAGCTGGACCTTCGCCGATCTCCGTTCGGCCTCGGCCAGCAGTGCCGGGTGATGTGCCTTGCTGCGCTGGTTGACGGTCATGTCCTAGGTCCTCTCGTCGCGCGCTTGATCGCTGACCTAGCACGTTCTCACGGACCTGCATGGTCCCGCGCGCCATACCGGCGATTTGATAAACCTTCTTGCTCGGGTGGCTCAGTGGCCTGCGCGGGCGAGGTTCACGAGGTCCCGCAACCCCGCGTTAGGCCGGCGGCGGCCGCCCGCGTCCATGACTCATGGGCACTGAGCTACCCGAGTCCGCGCTCGATGGCCGCGATCAGCTGTGGACGCAGCTCCGCGGCACGGATTACGGCGTCGACCGAGCCCACCTTCACGGCCCGCTCGATGCTGTGTACGGCGTCGAACTCGGCGGCGACCTCTCCAAGCTTCTCGGACCGGATGCTGGAGCGCAGCTGTGTCGCTTCGGTGGCGAGGGACGCCCGCTTCGCGCCCACCGCGACGGACACACGAGCCTCCAGGCTGGCGACACGCGGATCAGATGCGGTCCGGGAGTCCACCTCGCCGGCGAAGACGACTGCCGCAGCCGGTGCGCCACCGATGACCGACGCGAACGAACCTTCGACGGCGAGCACCGTCATCTCGGCATTGAGCGCCTTGGAGAAGACCACGAAGGCGCCTCCGTGGTACCGGGACACGACGCAGAAGACGATGGGTCCTTCGAAGTTCACCACCGCCCGGCCGATCTCAGCGCCGTACTCCAGCTGCAGGTGCCGCATCGAGTCTGGCGAACCGTCGAAGCCCGACAGGTTTGCCAGAACGACCACGGGGCGGTTACCGCTGGCGGCGTTGATCGCGCGGGCCGTCTTCTTTGACGAGCCCGGGAAAAGCGTCCCCGCCGTCCAGGTGTCAGGGCCATCGCTGGGCGGGAATCCGGGCCGCGGCTGGGGCCTGGACTCGATCCCGATCAACGACACCGGCCACCCACCGAGGTGCGCGTCAATGATGACGGAGGTCTCGCCGCCGGCCATGCCCGCCCAGCGTTCGAGCACCTCGTGGTCCTGATCGGCCACTGAGTGCATGAGCGTGCGGATGTCGAACGGCTTCTTCCGGTCAGGGTTGGTCGCTGACGAGAAGATGTCACCGATGGTGCGGAACTCGCTGTCGGCCACATGATGCGGATACAGGCACACGTCGCGATCGAGGGGGTCGCTGGTGGCAGCCCGCCTGGGCACCGCCTCGCCCGGTACGACATACGTGTGGTCGTAGTGCGCCAGCAATACCTCGCAGGCTCCGGCCAGGTCCGGTGCCCAGTACTGCGCCTGACCGTTCGGGCCCATGACCCTGTCGTAGCCGCCGATGCCGAAGTTGTCCTCAGCCGAGACGCCACCCGAGAAGTCGAGCGACTGTTTGCCGGTCAGCACCATGGCGCTGTCCGGTGTCATCACCAGGATTCCTTTGGTGTGCATCAACATCGTGGCTTCGGCGTTCCAGTACGGCTGAGCCCCGACGTTGATCCCGGCCACGACGATGTTGATCTCGCCGCCCTCCTGGGTGAAGGTCACGATGCGGCGCAGTGCCTTCGCGACCCAGTCCATGTTCTCGGTGCCCGAGTCCATCGAGATGCGCGCGCCTGCTGACAAGGCAAACCACTCGACGGGTACGCCGAGCTCCTGAGCCAGGTCGAGGGCAGCTATCACCCTGGCGCACTCGGCCTCGGCGACGGCTCCCAGTGCCCGGGTGGGGTCACCTAGCAGGACAACCCTTGTGACACCTTCGGGGTGACGCACGGTCAGGGTCTGTACCAGCCCGACCACCAGCCCGGCACGGTTTCCGCCAGCCGGACGGTGAACGGGCACTAATGCTCGGTGCTCGTCCAGGTCGTGCTCGACGAAGCTTCCGTAGGGCCCACTGATCAGGCTTACGAGCTCGTACGGGTAGACCGTGCCTCGCCGTCGCGAGCGCAGCACCTTCTGTGCGTAGTCGTCCAGTGGTCGAAGACGCTCGGTCGGTGGGCCAGTCACCGCGGTGACGACACCAGCGCCCGGCTGGTAGGAGAACCGGACAGCTGCGTCATGCACGCGCCCGTCGGGGGCTGCGATTCGGCCCTGAGCGAGCACCTCCTCGACCCCTGCACCCGACGTCAAAGGAGCAATCGTGCGTTGCAGCGCCGTGAGCTCGTCGAGGGGCGCGGCGATCACCGGCCAGATGTGCAGAAATACGTGGTTCATGTCGAGGCGTGACCCTGCTGCCCCGCGCGCGCTGCGTTCGCGCCGGATCGCCTCAAGACAGGTCGCGACGGCCCGCTCTGCGTGGGGCAAGGAGGTGACGTGTCCCTCGGCGTCCCGGACGATGGCCATCTCGCGAATCTGCGCCAAAGCCACGAGGCGCTGGTCGGCTGCGTTGCCAGGCGCGACGCAGTGATAGAGCAACACGTCCTCTGGTGCGTCGAGTCGGGTGATGTCGAAGTCGCGCAACCGCCACAGGTTGAGCCGGCGACCAACCATCGGGTGGAGGCCGCGCACCAGATCATCCTCGAAGATGCCGTCAGGGCCTGGGCGGAACGTGAAGTACGACACGGGACGGTCGTCGCCCGGGCAGACGGCGACTGCGGTGCGCCGTGCCCGACCGGAGAAGGGCAGCGCGCCGAGAGCCTCTCGTAGTGCGGCCGAGACTGCCGTTACCGAGTCGGGAGCGCCCGGCCAGGACACGTACAGGTCCAGGACGACTGCGTCCTTGTCGTCCGGCCCCAGCGCCAGCTGAGTGTCGATGGCCTCGACCAGGTCGGACCCCTGGTTCAGCTCCGACCACTTGGCGATGGTCGTGACCAGATGCCTCGGTTGTTCGTCCAGGGTGTAGTCAGCGACCACGAACGGCCGCCCGGCTGCGGTGAGCTGGTGTAGGTCGTGCAGCTCGTGCTCCCGGTAGTGCCGGCGAACGAGGACCTCGAGCATCGGCTCCTGCTCGGGCAGCTCGTGCTCGATCCGTTTCGCGAGGAATCGCACGATCTGCTCGGGGATCGCTGCCAGAGCGTCAAGCCGGGTGCCGTAGTCGGAGGCATCCGGATGGTCGGACAGGTAGACCAGCTCGGCGCCTACGCCGGCCAGGACAGCCTGCCGCTCGGCGTCGACCACGGGCTGGTCGAACCAGCGGAACCGTGCGCTGCGAGCCAGGTCGCCCACCATGGGGTAGCGCAGCTGGGTAGCCATGACGAGCCGGTCCAGCACCTCATGCGCCTGGTCCGCGACTTCGCCCACAGGTGGTGCCTCGACCATCCACTGCTGCAAGAGTGTGGTGACGACGACCAGATCGGAAGCCGCTCGCTGCGCCAGGAAGATGCGGAAGACTGCCTCCTCCAGCGCGGGGGTACGCTCGAGGTCGCTGACGTCGTAGTGCGCGAGTGCTCGGGACAAGCGCCTGCGGAAGCCGTCGGGCAGGTGTTCACGGTCGACGTCCAGGCTGTGCAGATAGGCGTGGAAATGCTCGCGGGGGCTGTGAACCCGCTCGTCCTCTGACTCCTCGGCAGCGGGGCGGTTTCGGGCCAGCTCGGCCAGGTCGGCGAACGCGCCGAAGACCTCGATCTCATGGCTCAGCTGATGCTCGCCGGTCGCGACCAGCTCGGCGCGCACCCGCTGATAGTCGGAAAGGGTTCGTGCTGCGTCGCCGGGTGCGAAGTCGAACCCGAGCAGGAGGCTGCGCAGGTCGTCGAGGCTGCGCCTGCTGCGTGTGGCCGCAGTCGTCTCCGGCGGCGCCGGCAGGTCCAGGACCTGAAGCGGTGCGGCCTCCTCAACCAACCCTGACGCGTCATCTTCGGCAACGGGTTCCAGCCGGATGACGGGAGTGCCCGTCTCGACCTGACCGCCAGTGGTGACGAGTACCTCGCGGACTCGAGCGGCGAACGGGGAGTGCAGCACCGTCTCCATCTTCATGGACTCCAGCACGAGGACCGGGGCACCCATGTCGACGAGGTCCCCAACGGCAACCGGCACGGCCACAACGAGCGCCGGTGCTGGCGAACGCATCACCCCTCCCTCATCGCGGCTGACTCGATGTGTTGTCGAGTTGACCTCGACCAGGTGGACAGGGCCGTGGGTAGCGCTGACCAGTCGGAACCGCTGGTCCCCGATGACCAGTCGGCCAACGTAGTCGTCGAACTTCTCCAGGTCTGCGTCGACCTGGCGGTCCTGCTGAGCTTCGGCAAACCCGACCCGGAAGCGGGCCGGGCCAACCTGCGCCACAGTGACCCGGTGTGATGCGCCACGCAGCTTCAGGTCGATGGCGCGGCCGACCTCGTGCCGTGCCTGGGGCCGACCTCCGTGAGCAGTGGAAAGAAAGTGCAGGCGCTCGGCCCGTTCCTGCTCCTCGTAGGCCTCGATCGCTGCGGCTACCAGGGCGACTCCGGCGTACCGCTCGGGCTGCAACCGGCCTTGGCCACGGACCCTGTCGATCCACCCGGTATCGGCGCTCCCGTCGATGATCTCGGGCTGGTCGAGCAGGTCGAGCAGGAAGCTCTTGTTCGTGGTTCCGCCCTCAATGAGGACTGTGGTGTCGGACAGCGCCCGTCTCAGACGGGAGTAGGCCTCGTCGCGCGTGCGTCCGTAGGCAATGACCTTGGCGATCATCGAGTCGAAGTCCGCTGGAATCAGGTCACCCTGGCCCACGCCCGTGTCAACCCGGATGCCGGGGCCTGACGGGAGGTTGAGCAGGGCGATGCGGCCGGGTGAGGGTGCGAAGTCGCGGTCGGGGTCCTCGGCGTTGAGTCTCGCCTCGACTGCGTGGCCGGCTTCGATCGGACGTTCGCCCTCGAGCTTCCCCCCGTAAGCCACGTGCAGCTGCGCCTTGACCAGGTCGAAGCCTGTGGTCAGCTCGGTGATGGGGTGTTCGACCTGCAGCCGCGTGTTCACCTCCAGGAAGGCAAAAGTGCGCTCACCAGGGTGGTACAGGAACTCGACGGTTGCAGCACCGCAGTAGTCGACCGCCAGGGCAAGCCGCTCGGCCGATCCCTTGAGGTCGGCGGCCTGCTCGTCGTCCAGTACCGGGGAGGCCGACTCCTCGATGGCCTTCTGGTTGCGCCTCTGCACCGAGCAGTCGCGTACCCCGAGGGCCCACGCCGTCCCCTGGCCATCGCCGATGACCTGAACCTCAACATGCCGGGCGCCAGTCACCAGGCGCTCGAGGAAGACCACCCCGCTGCCAAAGGCGCGTGCCGCCTCGTCGCGAGTGCGATCGAAGGCGTCGGTGAGCTCATCGTCGGAGCTGACCATACGAATGCCGCGTCCGCCGCCGCCGGCAGTGGCCTTGAGCATCAAGGGGTAACCGATCCGCTTCGCTGCCGCATGTGCGGCCTCGATGTCGTCGACAGCGCCGCGGCTCCACGGTGCGACGGGTACGCCGACCTCCTCGGCGAGCAGCTTCGAGCCGATCTTGTCGCCAAGGCGTCGCATCGCGCTCGCACTCGGGCCTATGAACGTGACGCCGATCCGCTCGCACATCTCGGCGAAGTTCGGGTCCTCGGCGACGAAGCCCCAACCGACCCATGCGGCGTCCGAACCTGTCTGCTTCAACGCTCGTTCGAGGACGGCAAGGTCGAGGTAGGGGCGATTTGCGGCAGGTCCGAGGGCGTAGGCGGCGTCCGCCTCCCGTACGAACATGGCCGACTTCTCGCCGTCGGTGTGCAACGCAACGGTCTCGAGCTGGGCCCCGCCCTGCGCGTTGAGCTCCCGGACTGCGTGGATCAGCCGCATTGCGGCCTCTCCCCGGTTGACGATCGCGATGCGACTGATCATGTGACGGGCTCCATTGCTCGGCGGACCCCCTGACCATAGAGGTGCACGTCCTGCTCTTGCAGGAGTGGCCCGGACAGGAGTCCGTTCACGAATGCTCGGCATATCAAGTGCTGTGGTGTCGGACCGACCGTCCGATTTCGACTACCCTGCGGATGCTGAGCAGCGTATGACGGAGGAAGGCCCCCAGCGCAGGCCGGGGACTTTCGACTGGGACGAGGCTCTCCGTCAGTCCTGTCGGTGCTAACCAAAAGCCAGCTGGACGTCATCCGCCGATGGCTTCGGGAACGATGACCCGCTGGTGGACTCGGGGACTCCGGCCTCAGCCTCCTTGTCGCCCTCGATCGCCACGACGGCTGGGTCGATGCGCATGACGCAGTACCCGGCCACGGCACCGGCACCGAAGCCCGGAGCGAAGATCCGTGTGGGCTCCTTGATGACGTCGTCGCGGACGGCGTCGTGGATGGCCAGCGGGATGCTCGCCGCGGACGCGTTGCCCACCGACTCGATGTTGAAGTAGAGGCTGTCGGTAGTCAGTCCTGCCTGCAGCGCAAGGTTGGTCACCATCGGCTTGTTCGCCTGGTGGGGCACGATCAGGTCGATGCTCGTGAGGAGCGAGTCGTTCACGCCATCGGGATCAGGGAGCACCTTCAGCTCACCGATCATCTGCTCGAGGTAACGCCCGGCAAGCGCCTTGACCTCTGGGCCGTACACGGTGATGTTGTTGTCGAAAGCGGGGTTTGGCCAGATGATCGAGTTCACCTGCGTCGCCGGACCGCTCGCGTAGGTCTGCATGAACTCGATGTCCGGAGGCTCACCCTCGGGGGCGACACCGATCACGAAGGCTGCTGCACCGTCACCGAAGATCATGCGCGACGGGCGAACGTTGCCGATCTTGTCCGAGAACTTCTCGACGCAGACCACGAGCACGGGGCGCTGGACCTCCTGCAGGATCCGGGTCGCATCGGAAAGGCCGTAAGACATGCCGGCACACGCGGCGATGATGTCGCAGGAGGCGTGGGTCTGGTAGATGCCCAGCTGGCCAGAGATCCAGGTCGCTACGGAGGGGATGATCCGGGTGCTCGTACAGGTGCAGACCAGAACAGCCCCGATTTCCTCGGGCCCATGACCCGAGTGGGCCAGTGCAGACTTTGCGGCTTCGAGGGCGATCTCCTCCATGCTCCGCGACGTGTAACGCCGTTGCTGGATGCCGGTCTTGTGGAAGATCTCGTCCGCCGTCATCGGCGACCAGTTGTAGGCGGCGTTGCGGATCAGGTCCTCATTGCTGCAGATGACCTCACCGTGGACCACGGCCAGGGCCTCGATCTTGGGCATCACCGTGAACTGGTTCCGGACGTTGACCGGCGGGTAGGGGCGGACCGGTTGGCTCGCCGGCTCGGCCTTCGAGCCGGACGCTGGCACTATCCCGGCCTCGAGGCGTCGCAGGAAGTGCCGAACCTCCTCGTCGCGCGGGTGCATGACCACGACGTAGTCGTCGTCGCGCAGCTGGCCGACCTCGACGAGCTCAGCCTTGGAGCGGTCCCAGGGATAGAGGTTGTGCAGCACCATCGCCCAGCGGCTCAGAGCCTCGAGCTCTGGCACGTCTTCGTCGCAGTCCATGATCTGGTTGAAGTCGTAGACCGGGTAGTCGGGGTCATAGCCCGGCAGCCGGAAGGTGAGGTTCGTCGGGTCGGAGAGGATCTTGGCAACGGTGGGCTTGATCGTCGGCAGGTCAGTGGCATGGTGCCGGCGGTGCCCGAAGATGTCGAACAGCGTGGTGAAGATGCGGTCCTCCACGCTCTCGTTCCAGGTGGGTGGGAGGGTCTCGTAGGCACCCTGCACGGCGGCGATCTTGCGGTCACCGTCTGCCCATGGGGTCACGATGGGCAGGAAGACGTCGGGACGCGTACGGGGCACGTCGGCCCAGCGCGTCGGCCGCTTCTCATAGAGCGTCGTGGCAAAACGGTTGGTCCAGAAGAGGTTGAGGGCGACGTCGCGCATCAGCTCGTACCGGCTGGAATAGCCGGTCCCTTCGATGCGATGCAGGATGTCCGTGCCCGTCGGCGCCTTCACCTCGAAGTCGCGTCTTATCACGCTGTCGAGCTGGTCAAGGGTGTCGATGACCGACAGGTCAAGCTGCGGAATGAAGTTGGAGGGAAACACAATTCGATCGTGACGGTTGACAACGAATGGTTGCATGGCAACTTCTTTCGGCAGGCACATTGATCTTCACGGGCTGTTCCCCCACACCGGCCAACTCCTATGACGACGCGGGTGTGTTCGAAGACTACGCCCGCGCCGTCTTAGGTGGTGAGGTTCAACCCGCCAGCGTCAGCGAGGGCCTGTTCCGCCCATCCAGCCCATGGCCTGAGAGGCACTCAGCCTTGCTGTGCCAGGCCGACAACCTGACCGGCGGGGTCGGCGATCAACGCGAAGGCCACCCCGGGCACCCGGGCCGGCTCCTGGACGACGCTGCCTCCCAGTCGCGTGACGTCGGCAATCGTGGCATCGATGTCCTCGACACCGACAAAGAACGTCACCAGTGGACTCCCGCCCTGCAGCGGACTGATGCCAGCCGGCAGGGCATCGGGCACGCCACTGTCCACATACGTGTAGCCATCGAATGCGCCCGGGGGATACTTCCACCCGAAGAGTGACCCGAAGAACGCGCGCGTCGCATCCGGATCCGTGGAACGGATCTCGGCGTGGACGATGGGGTTGGACATGTCGACCTCCTGTGGTTCGCGGGGCCGCTCGGCCCCGTCTAACCACAACGACGTATGGCTTGCTTCTAAATCGACATGGACCGCGCGCTGGCCCCTCCCCAGACAGCAGCCAACGACAGGTATGCCGTGTCCTCGGAACGGCAGGGACCCGGTGTACCGATGGTGGTCGCGAGCGCGATCTGCGCCTCACACCTTCAACGGAACGGCATGGATCTCGTCGTAGGGGTGACCAGCTCTCACGTGGATACGTTGGACGGCTTCGGCCGAGCTGGCCTCGGACAGGCAGTAGACGTTCCCACTTTCCGGGTCGGCCCACGCTTGCTTGAACTCGACGTTCTCCTCACCCTGAATGGCGAGGTCAGCGTCGTGCGCTTCCTTCAGGCCCTCTGCGGTGATCCCGACCATCCCATGGTGGACGTCCATGAACTCAGGCATTTCATCATCTCCTTGCTCGACTGGGTGCACGGACGCTACGTCGTCGAACATCGGTGAGCAACCAACAATTGGCGTACTCACGAGCTTCGATCACGCCCACGGTCTCTGGCATGTTCCGATCGGCACTGTTGCTGCTGATCAGCTTGACCAGGGCCCGTCCGGGGGCCGGTGTGGGCACCGGAACGTCCTCCAAAGCCTGGCCGCCAACCGACGTTTCAGGACAGCTTTGGGTGGTCAGCTGCCCAGTGCCAGGAGCTGGCTCCGGGAGGCGGCTAGAAGGTTCGTATACAGCTGCAGGGCATCGGGTGAGGGTGAAGCTGCGGACGCTGGCGGAGTCAGGTCGGCAGTCGCCGCCTTGAGATGGGTGATCCTCGTCGACTCGAGCGTTCGGGCGGCGACGTAAGCGCTGTCAACGCTGATCATGCCCTGCACCAGGAGACTGTCGTAGAGCGTCTGGGTGCTCGCGGTTGAGACGGCCCCCACTGCCGCCGGTGGTGCGGTCGTTGGATCGGCGACCTGGTACCGCTGCAGCAGGATGCGCGTGGCGGTCAGCTGTGTTGCCTGGTTGTTGCTCATGCAGCCGAACACCGACGGCCCATACTTGTCGGCAAAGGCGAGATAGAGGTCGTGTGCCAGCTGTTGCTCCTCCGCCATGGCTGCGAGCGCGGCCTTCTGCGGTTCCGTGAGGGTCCCCACGGGTGCATCGGCCGTGGGGTTTAGGGGAGTGGCGCACGTGGGTGTTGGTGTTGGCGTCGGTGTCGGGACACCGGGTGTCGGGACAATGGGTGTCGGGACAATGGGTGTTGGGACAACGGGTGTCGGGACAACGGGTGTTGGGACAACGGGTGTCGGTGTGGTTACCGGGTCGACGGGTGTGGGTGTTGGGACAACGGGTGTCGGTGTCGTCACCGGGTCGACGGGTGTGGGTGTCGTTATCGGGAGGACGGGTGTTGCACCGGACTGGCTCGGGGCTGGTGCCGTCGGGGTCGACGCCGCTGGCGTGATGGCTCTCGGACCGATCGCTGTCGGGACACCAGGGTTCACCGGCGGCAGGGGAGCGCTGAGAACAGGCGTCACGAAGGCAGGCTCCGCGGTGATGGGGGTCCCGGCGTAGGTCGCTTCCAGTGCCAGCACGCTGGCGACGTAGGAATCAGAGTGGTTGTAGGTCAGGACCGCCCGCATCTTGCCGGCCCGTGTTCGTAGGTCGCTACCGGCGTTGCACAGATACTTCCCTGCCGCCGCCGCAGCGTCGTAGATGTTGAACGGGTCCGAGACGCCGTCGCCGTTCCCGTCCGTCTTGTAGTAGGCCCAGGTGGAGGGAATGAACTGCATGGGCCCCACGGCGCGGTCGAAGACGCGATCACCGTCAAGCACACCATTGTCGGTGTCCAGGACCAGTCCGGTGCCGATGCCGTTGAGCGCTATTCCAATGATCCGCGGGGTGGAGAGGCCATTGGCGAGGAGTACCGAGTTGGCGAAGCGACCATGATCCGACTCGACACGTCCGATCGCTGCCAGGAGGGTCCATGGGATAGCGCAGCTGCTCGTCCGCTGGTTGGTCAGATCGGCGGCATGCTGGTACGCCCGCATGGCTGTGACGGGTATGCCGTCGCTGGCCAGGGTTGATACGACAGCAGGCGCTGGGGGAGTTCCGGGGCTGGTCATGACCACGGTCTGCTCGAGTGGTTTCGCCGCCGCTTGGAAGTCCGCAAATGAAGGATCGCGTGAGGGCAGGGGGTCGGGGGCCACCGTCCTGGATGTGCCGGTCACCGAGGCGCTGGTGCGTTCGGCGTTGATGTGTGTGTTCGGTGGGGTGCGGCCTGGCGCTGTGCCGGCCGCAAGCAGTGAGCACAGCAGGGCTGCAGCAAGGGCACGGGCATGGCGCTTCGGGCTCGACTGCCCGTAGTTCAGTTGCTTGAGCACTATCGCCCCCGATGAGTGGATTATCTGTGCGGCTGACGAGCAGTCAGAAGGACCTTGTTACAGCGTGACGGATGCCAGCCGGGTTGTCACGGGTTCTCTCAGTGATGTAATCACGGAACCGGGGGGCATCGTCAGAGATGACAGCTTCGTCATCTTTTCGGAACTCGTCTGGCTGCCCATCCAGCCATCTGGCTGCCAAGCGAATCTCGACGCCCGGAACATCGGGCTAGTCACGAATGACCATTGTTCGTCCTATTGCACCGGTTCTAGCCTTGCCAGCCTCAGTAGTTGGTATCAGAACATTCATGATCCGGTATCAGTTGGGCCAAGGATCCGGCCGAGGACTCATCACAAAGGTGAGTGCCGCCGCTGGAGCTCGGGTTGTCTCGCACGGGGCTGCAGACAGGGAGCGGGTATGACAGCCGTACTTCTTCATGACATGTCAACGACTTCACCTGTGCTTCGGCTGGCCGCTGACATGGCACACACAGGCCCAGTTCCCTTTTCGGCGCCTTCTGGCCCGATCGGCATAACGGGGGGTGCGAATGCCGCGCATATTAGTCATTGAGGACGAACCGAACCTGAGGTTGTTGTTGGATCGCCTGCTGGGGGAGGCCGGATTCGACGTCGTCGAGTGCGAGACCGGGATGACGGGTTTGGCAACGGCGCTTGCCGAGGAGTTCGACCTGATCGTGCTGGACCTGACGCTTCCTGACGTTGCCGGAGAGCACGTGCTACACGTGCTCATGTCCGCCAAGCCGTCAGCGCGGGTCCTTGTTCTGTCCTCTGTGACCGAGGTGGGCCGTCGAGTAGCGGTACTCGAGGGCGGCGCACTCGACTTCGTCGCCAAACCGTTTTCGAATGCCGAGCTGCTCACGCGGATCCGCATCCGGATGAGCGAAGAGCGGGGGCCTGTCCGGCCGAGCGGGACAGATTCTATGAAGACGTCGGGCATCCAGCTGGATCCCGGTCGCCGGGCGCTGATCACCGATGGCAAGCGGGTCGGGCTGTCGCAGCGCGAGTTCGTGCTTCTGACGTACCTGCTGGACCGCAAGGGAGAGGTGTGTAGCCGTCCTGAGCTGTTGAGCGGAGTCTGGGACATGGCCTTTGACCCGGGGACCAACGTCGTCGACGTGTACGTTCGCCGGCTGCGGGCCAAGCTCGGGGAGAGCGCCATCGAGACGATCCGCAATGTTGGCTATCGACTCGTCGCGTAAGCGGCGCGCACTGGTAGCGGGCTGGCTGGTAGTGGCTGGCACGAACCTGCTGCTGATGTACGTAGGCGGAGAAGAGTACTTCCCCGATCGCCTGATCTGGGCGAGCTTCGCGTTCGTCTACGGCCTCGCGTCCTGGTCACGGCGGACCACCAATCTGCTGTTCTGGGGCCTGACAGTTGCCACCGGTGTGCCGATGCTCATGCACACCACGTCACGCTCGGGCGCTTGGTCGGTGCTGTGGCAGATCATCTCGATGGATGTGCTGGTGTACCTGCTCATCTGGCACGTCAACCGCCAACGCGACGCCCAATGCCAAATCCTCAAGCTCGGTGAGGCCGAACGGAGCCGGGCCGCACAACAGGAGCTCACCACCCGCTTCGGCTCCCACGAGATAAGGACCCGGCTCAGCGTTGCCCGCGGCTTTGTCGAGCTGGTCCGGGACTCCACAGGCGAAGCACGCACCCGCTCGGACGCCCAGCTGGTCATGGGCGAGCTGGACAAAGCGGCCGCACTGAACTCCAGCTTGCTGACCCTGGTCCAGGTGGGCCTGCCGACAGCGCCCTCGCCCGTCCGATTCTTCCTCGACGACCTGGTGGAGGGTGTGCTGCACCGCTGGACACCGACCGCCCAACGGGCATGGTCGTGCGACACCTCGGCCGCCGTGATGTTCGGAAACCCTGAACGGCTCGAAGCCGCCCTGGACTGCCTGGTGGAGAACGCGGTGAAGTTCACCGATCAGGGCGACTCCATCCGCATCGAAGCCCACATCGACCGTGGTGAGGCGGTGCTGACGGTCAGCGACTCCGGCATCGGGATCCCCCCCGAAGAGGTCGCGGACGTGTTCGAGACCTTCCGCACCGGCAGCGCGTCACCGGATCGAGCTGGCAGCGGCCTGGGCCTGGCGATCGTCGCGGCCATAGCCGAGGCGCTGCACGGCTCTGTCGAGGTTCACAGCGTGGTCGGCTCCGGGACCCGCTTCACCATCCGATGCTCCGCCTCCGCTGTGGATCGACGCCCGGCCGATGTCTTCGACAGCGACACATCAGAGGTGGGTCAGCCTGAGCCCCTCGAGGATCGCCCACGACGAAGGGCGGCTCGGTTGATTGCGAAGCTCTCGCGAGCGACCTAGTTCCCCCTTCTGCGGGGTTCCACTGTTCCACCCTCCTGTCACCCACACCTGGGCAACGGGGCAAGCAGTGTGAGTGGCCGTGTGCACGCTGATGGCGTCCCGTGGAACTGGTCGACAGGGCAGTGGCCGGATTGGACACCGGTCCTCACACCCTCGGGGTTCGCCTCGTCATTGACGTCAAGAAAGTGTCCGGAGGGGGACTTGAACCCCCACGCCCGTTAAGGGCACTAGCACCTCAAGCTAGCGCGTCTGCCATTCCGCCACCCGGACCGGGTGCTGCGTGCTGCGTGCTGCGTGAGTGCTGTGGAGCACGAGCAACGAGGGGGAACGATAGCACGCACGCTGACCCGTTCCCGAACGCAGCAACTAGGGTGAACGGGATGACGGACAACCTGACTCCCGAAGCTGAAGTCGCCCGCATCTGCCGTGATCTGATCCTGATCGACTCGAGCAACTATGGCGATGGTTCGGGCCCTGGCGAGCGCGAGTGCGCGGAATACGTCATGAGAGAGCTCACCGAGGTGGGGCTTGACCCCTTCTATGTCGAGAGCGCGCCGGGGCGCGCGAATGTCTTTGTCCGCATCGAGGGTTCGGACCAAAGCCGTCCGGGGTTGGCCGTGCACGGGCACCTGGATGTCGTTCCAGCCAATGCCGTTGACTGGCAGGTGGATCCGTTCTCTGCCGAGGTCAAGGACGACTGCATCTGGGGGCGGGGTGCGGTCGACATGAAGAATATGGACGCCATGATCCTGGCCAATGTGCGGCAGCTCGCACGATCCGGCGTGAAGCCACCGCGCGACCTGGTGTTCGGGTTCTTCGCCGATGAGGAAGCCGGAGGGGTGTTGGGCAGCCACTGGATCGTGGACAACCACCCTGAGGTCTTCGAGGGTGTTACCGAGGCGATCAGCGAGGTCGGCGGCTACAGCGTGACCGTGCCGACCAAGGGCACCGGGGAGCTCACCCGCGCCTACTTCATCCAGACCGCCGAGAAGGGGATGGCCTGGCTTCGGTTGACGGCCCACGGCCGGGCGGGACACGGGTCGGTGCCCAACCACGAGAACGCGATCGTGCGCCTGGCGGCCGCGATCGGGCGGATCGACGCGCACGTGTGGCCGCGCGAGTACATCGGTTCGGTGCGCATGCTTCTTGATGGTCTGAGCGAGATCACCGGCACCCCCTATGACGACTCGTCCCCAGAGCCGATTCTTGCCTACGCGGGCGGTTCGCACGGCTTCGTGGCCGGCACCTTGCGGGACACAGCCAACGTGACGATGCTCGAGTCCGGCTACAAGCACAACGTTGTGCCGCAGACTGCAGTGGCATCACTGGACTGCCGGTTCCTGCCGGGTCATGAGGATGCCCTGATGAGCACCATCGCCGAGCTCGCCGGCGAGTTCGTTGTGGTCGAGGTGCTCCACCGCGACATTGCCCTGGACGTCCCATTCAGTGGCGACCTGGTGGATCGGATGAGCCAGGCCTTGTTGGCCGAGGACCCGGGAGCATCGATCCTTCCGTACTGCCTGTCCGGTGGCACCGACAACAAGGCGCTGAGCACGCTGGGCATCTCCGGCTACGGGTTCGCCCCCCTCCGCCTACCGGAAGACCTGGACTTTGCCTCCATGTTCCATGGGATCGACGAGCATGTGCCTGTTGACGCCCTGGAGTTCGGCGCCAGGGTGCTGCGACGTTTCCTGGCAACATGCTGAACGTCGGCCATCAGGCGGTGCGCTGGACCCGAATGATCCTGCGACGAAGCCAGACCCGGCGTGCGCCACCGCGATAGCGGCACAATCTGGACAGCTCCCAGTGACCGTATTCGGCCTCTTCGGTGACGGCGCGACACAGGTCCGCAGGGGAGACGTCCCTGTCGAACACCAGAACGCGATACTCATACTCGATCATCACACCCATTCTGGCCCAGAACGGGATACCTTCAAGGCATGACCGCCGACCCGCGTGCCGCGCTCGCCAACTTGACCGCGACCCTCGAGAGGCATCTCGAGGCATCTGCCCAGCGCCGAGGGGAGAACGACCCCACGGTCGTTGCTGCCTATCAGGATGTCGCCGATGCGTTCGAGCTCTATGACGATGCCTTGCTGGAGACCTACGGCGAAGTCACCCCGCTGGAGATCTACAGCGGCGAAGATGACGACGACCCGGACGAGCTCGACAACCATGGTGACGAGGACGACGACGGCGTCTATCTGGGCCTCGACGACAGTGAGTACGACGAAGAGCCATCGAGCAGCCGCTGACCCCCTCCCGGGTCTCTGGATCGTCAGTCGGAGACGTCGTCCAGTGCGTTCGTCAGCTCTACCGGCAGCTCGAGTTTCTCGCTGGCCAGTGCGGTCCTCAGCTGCGCGGTCGTGCGTGCCCCCACGATCGGTGCGACCACGCACGGACGGTCACGCACCCACGCCAAGGCGATCTCCGCCGGGCTCACGTTCATCCCGCGTGCAGCGATGGTCACGGCGTCCACGATCTGGCCGGACTCCTCCGTGAGGTTGAGACCATCCAGGCCGATGTACTCACGTGACGCGGCGCGCGAGTCAGCCGGTATGCCGTGCCTGTACTTTCCGGTCAGCACGCCCCGTCCCAGGGGTGACCAGGGCAACAGACCGAACCCTAGGGCCTGTGCGGCTGGCGCCAGCTCGTCCTCAGGCATCCGGTTGAGCAACGAGTACTCGATCTCGTTTGCTACCAGGGGAATCCGGCTTGCCGAGAGCAAGGTCGCCGCGTGGGCGGCCTGCCACCCGGAGTAGTTCGAGACCCCGACATAGCGCGCCCGACCGCTGTTCACCGCCCATTCCAGCGCCGAGAGCGTCTCATCCAGCGGGGTGTCGTCGCTCCACGTGTGAACCAGCCAGAGGTCCACGAATGGCGTGCCCAGGCGCTCGAGAGACACCTCCAGCTGATGCATCAGGGTGCGCCGTGAGGTGTCCACCACGCGAGCCCCCGTCTGGCGGGAGATCCCGGCCTTGGTGCAGATGACGAGGTCGTCGCGGGGGACCAGATGGCCGAGCATGGCGCCCAGAGCTTCCTCGGAGGCGCCATTGGCATAGCCGTGAGCCGTGTCGACGAAGTCTCCGCCGGCCGCCAGGAAGATCTTGAGATGGTCGCGGGCTTCCTCCACCGGCGTGCTTGCGCCCCAGCCCATGGTCCCCAGGGCAAGTCGAGATACCGAAAGTCCGGAACGTCCCATCCGTCTGTGTTGCATATCTCGGTAGGTTAGCGGCGTCCGGCCCTCCCCATTGCACAAGCGCGCCGATAGCCTCGCCGACATGAAACTTGGCTTGAACCTGGGCTATTGGGGCGCCGGCAACTACTCGGACAACATCGCGTTGGCCCTGGAGGCCGATCGCGTGGGCTATTCCGTCATCTGGGCCGCGGAGGCCTATGGCTCGGACGCGGTGACAGTCCTTTCGTGGATGGGGGCCCTGACCCGGCACGTCGATCTGGGCTCGGCCGTGATGCAGATCCCGGCACGGACCCCCGCGATGACGGCGATGACGGCCGCGACGCTCGACACCCTGTCCGGTGGGCGCTTCCGTCTGGGCCTGGGGGTCTCGGGACCACAGGTGAGCGAGGGGTGGCACGGGGTGAAGTTCGAACAGCCCTTGGGACGGACGCGCGAGTATGTCGACATCGTCAGGATGGCGCTCCGCCGGGAGACCGTCGCCTACGAGGGCCGGCACTGGACCCTGCCGCTCCCGGGTGGACCCGGAAAGGCACTGAAGATGTCCATCCATCCTGTACGCAGTCATCTGCCCATCTACCTGGCTGCTGTCGGACCGAAGAACCTGGAGCTCGCTGGCGAGATCGCCGATGGCTGGCTCGCAGTGTTCTTCAGCCCAGAGCACTCCGGTGACCTGTTGGCATCGCTCACAGCCGGGCGAGTGCGAGCTGATCGTGGTACGGACTCAGATCGCCTTGCAGGATTCGACGTCGTACCAACGGTTCCAGTAGTCCTGGGCGACGACCTCGAGGCGGCCGCCGCGCCGCTGCGCTCCTACTCTGCGTTGTACCTGGGTGGGATGGGTTCGCGGGACAAGAACTTCTACAACGCACTTGCCGTGCGGATGGGCTTCGAGGAGGGGGCAGCCAAGGTGCAGGATCTGTTCCTTGCCAAGGCGCACCGCGAGGCCGCCGCCGCTGTGCCCCTGGACTTCATCGACCAGACTTCACTGATTGGTCCGAGAGAGCGGGTCAGGGACCGGATGAGTCGCTACGCTTCGTCTGGTGTCACGACGCTGACGATCGCTGCCGAGGGTGTCTCGCTGGACGAACGCCTGCATGTCGTACGCACGATGGCCGAGCTCCTGGACGAGACTGGGCTGGCTGGCTGACGGGACAACAGGAAGTAGAACCGTGCACCAAACCTTGACCTACCTGAGCTCGATCATCCTCGGCCCCACGCAACCACCCTTGACCTATCCGGACTCGATCATCCTCGGCATCGTGGAAGGTCTGACCGAGTACCTTCCCGTCTCCTCGACGGGCCACCTGACGATCACCGAGAAGCTGCTCGGGCTGAAGGTGGACAACCCCGCCGTCACGGCGTACACCGCGATCATCCAGCTCGGCGCGATAGCGGCGACGGTGGTCTACTTTTTCAAGGACATCGTGCGGCTGCTCGGTGCCTGGTTCCGTGGGCTGCGCAACGCCGAGGACCGCACCCATCACGACTACCAGCTCGCCTGGGCCGTCATCGTCGGCTCGATACCGGTGGCCATCGTCGGCTTCGCGGCCCGGAAGGCGATCACAGGCGGTCTGCGCAGCCTGTGGGTGGTGGCCGTGGCCCTTATCCTGTGGAGCGCGGTCATGTGGGTGGCCGAAAGGCGCCACGCCGTTCTCGAGACGAGCGGTGTCCAACGTGGTGAGGGTCAGGTCAGCATGCGTGACGGAGTGATCATCGGCCTCGTCCAGTGCTTCTCGTTGATCCCCGGCGTCTCCCGCTCGGGCGCCACCATCTCGGTCGGCCTGATCAACGGGCTCGACCGGGTCACCGCGACTCGGCTGTCTTTCTTCATGGCCATCCCTGCCCTGACGGCCGCCGGACTCTATGAGCTCAAGGATGTCAACGCCAGCGTCGTCGGCATCGGTCAGCTGGGTGTGGGCATCGTCATCGCCTTCATCGTGGCCTATGCCAGCATCGCGTGGTTGTTGACGTTCGTGGCGCATCACCCGATCACGACGTTCGTCTGGTATCGCGTTGCGCTGGGGCTCGTCCTCCTCGTGGTGCTGGGCGCCGGCTGGCTCGGCGCCACCTGAGCTCGGTCAAGCTGGAGGTTCGCAGGCGTTGCTACAACCACCCGGACTTGCGGAACGCGCGGTACAGACCAAGTACCACGACGCCCATCAAGGCCAGGACGACGAAGTAGCCGTAGTAGACCTCGTGTCCGCCTGTGTGGAAGCTCGCCTCCAGCTCAGGGATGTTGTGGAAGTTCATCCCGTAGATCCCGGCGACCATCGTGGGTACCGCAGCCATTGCCACCCAGGCCGAGATCTTCCTCATGTCGTCGTTCTGCTGCACCGAGATCTGGGCGAGGTGGGCGCTCAGGACGTCGGTGAGCAGGCGGTCGTACGACTCGACGTGGTCGATGACACGCAGCAGGTGGTCGGAGATGTCCCCGAAGAACGGGCGGGCCTGCTCGTTCATGATCGGCATGTCCTCGGATCGCAGCCGCCGTAGTGGCAAGCCCAGCGGCGACGCGGCCCGCTTGACCTCGAGGACCTCCCGCTTGAGCCGATAGATCTCGCTGGCGTCCACGCCCCTAGCGCCTGAGAAAACCTGCTGCTCGATGAGATCAAGATCAACGTTGAGCTCGGCGTCGATCAGCGTGTAGTTGTCGACGATGGAGTCCATCACCGAGTACAGGACTGCGACCGGCCCGTGTGCCAGGTGCTCGGGCGCATGCTCAAGGCGCGCGCGGACACTGGCCAGCGGATTGGCCTCACCCCGGCGGACGGTCACCACGAAGCGGTCGCCGACAAAGATCATGACCTCGCCGGTCTCGACGTCAGAGGTCGCCTCGATATAGCGCAGGGTCTTCAGCGACACGAAGATGGTGCCGTCGTAGATATCAAGCTTGGGTCGCTGGTTGCCTTTGACCGCGTCCTCAACCGCAAGTGGATGGAGCTTGAGCTCGTCATTCACCAACGCGAACTCGGTGTCGGTGGGATCCTTCAGCCCGATCCAGATGAATCCGTGCCCCTCGTCGCGAAGCATCGCGAGCTCGTCGCTCAGATCGCCGCACGGCAACCTGCGTCCGTCGCGATAGATGGCTTGGTCAACAATCACATTGCTCATGTGATCACGGTTTGGGGACCGATGCACGGCCCCGCCGTACAGTGGCGTTCGTGCCGACCTGCCTGCTGATCCGCCACGGACGCACCAGCTCCAACGCCAATGGGACTCTGGCCGGATGGACCGAGGGCGTGGGTCTTGATGAGGCGGGGCGCAGGCAGGCCTCAGATCTGGCGGCGAGGCTGCGAGGACTGCCGGTCCGAGCCGTGTTCTCAAGCCCGCTTCAGCGATGCCTTGAGACAGCACAGATCGTGGTGGACGCGCTCTCCGATGTCACCGTGCAGACGGATGAGCGGCTCGGCGAATGCCGTTACGGCGCATGGACGGGCGGCTCGCTCAACGAGCTGGCCCTCGAACCGTTGTGGAGGACGGTTCAGGACCAGCCCAGTGCTGCCAGGTTCCCCGATGGTGAGCAGTTCGCAGGGGAGTCCATCGCCGAGATGCAGGCGCGGGCGCTGCAGTCCGTCCGGGAGATCGACACCCGGGTCGGTGCCGAGTTCGGGTCACAGTCGTTGTGGGTTCTGGTCTCCCACGGGGACGTCATCAAGTCGATCCTCGCGGACGCCGCCGGAGCGCATCTGGACCACTTCCAGAGGTTTGTCGTTGGACCGGCGTCGTTGTCGGTGGTGAGCTACACCGCCCGGCGACCCTTCGTTGTGCGGCTCAACGACAGCGGAGCCGCCCTTGCCGTGCTCGCGCCTCCACCCTCTGACGCGCTCGTCGCTGACGGGCCAGCCGTTGTCGCGCAGGATGGGCAGGCGCCCTCCGGAGACGCGCCGGTCGGCGGCGGGGGCTCCTCCGGCAGTGGGTCCAGCAACTAAAGTCGACCGTATGCCGGTCCTTGAGTTCGACCCACCAGATCGGTTCGTTGCGGGCACCGTGGGGCCCCCCGGGCAACGGACCTTCTTCCTCCAGGCCAGCGCCGGGTCCAGGTTGACCAGCGTCTCGCTGGAAAAACAACAGGTGAGCACCCTCGCTGACAGGGTGACAGACCTCCTGGACGACTTCGCCAACCTTGAGGCAACCGAACCCGATACCGCGGCCGTCGAGGACTTAGATCCCCTTGCGACACCCATCGAGGACGAGTTCCGGGTGGGCACAATGAGCCTCGGATGGGACGCCGAACGAAGCGTCGTGATCCTGGAGTGCCACGACGCGCAGGACGCGATTGAGGCCGATGAAGAGGGCGAGCCCATGCTGGAGCCCGAGCATCCCGCCGAGCTCGATACGGTGCTGCGCGTCGTGATCGAGCCCGAACAAGCGCGCGCTTTCGCGCGCCGATGCGTCAAGCTCGTCAGGGCCGGCAGACCTCCGTGCCCATTCTGCGGAGGCCCCCTCGACCCGACCGGGCACGTGTGCCCGCGCTCGAACGGGTACAAGCGCTGAGCAGCCATCATGACTCTGCCCGTTCCCTGGACCCAGGAAGAGGAGGCTCGCGTCCTCGATGCGCTGTTGGAGCGCGAGATCCAGGTTGAGGGTCGCCTCGTGGATGCCAGCAACGTCGTACTGCTCGGGACGCTCGATCTGGACGGTGTCAGCACGAGGGTGATCTACAAGCCGGTCAAGGGGGAGCGGCGACTCTGGGACTTCCCGGACGAAACTCTCGCCCAACGTGAGGCGTTCGCGTTCGCACTCTCCAGCTTCGGGGGCTGGAACCTGGTTCCCCCAACGGTCTTGAGGGAGGGGCCGTTCGGGCTCGGCTCTGTCCAGCTGTGGGTCGACGCCGTTGAGGAGGGCGGCAAAGCCCTCGTCGACGTGGTGACCCTGGAAGAGCTCGCACCGGGATGGCTGCCCGTGTTCGAGGCCCAGCTCTCGGATGGCACCGAGGTGGTCGTGGCTCATGCAGACCGGCCCGACCTCGCCTCTGCCGCTGTGTTCGACGCGGTCATCAACAACGCTGACCGCAAGGGCTCGCATCTGGTCGTGGATCGCTCCGGGAGTTTGTGGGGCTTCGACCACGGCCTCTGCGCACACACCGATCCCAAGCTGCGCACCGTCCTCTGGGGATGGGTAGGCAAGCCGCTGCCCGAAGCCGACCTGGAGCGGCTGGCAGCCCTCTCTGGATGGTTGAGCAACCCTCGAAGCCCTCTGTCACGCGCCATCGCGCTTCTCTTGTCCCCTGCCGAGGTCGAAGCGCTGGGCGGGCGCATCGCCAACCTCTTGACCACTCGTCTGTTCCCGGGCCCCAATGGTCGAGGCCCAGCCGTCCCCTGGCCTCCTCTCTGATCCGACGGCCCGGCCCGGGCCGTCGGTCATCCTCACCTGGCCCGCCCCTTTCGGCCGCGCTGCAGGGGGCCTATTAGGCTCGGGCCTGTGAGATCCTGGCCGTCGCCGTTCATTCCTGTACTTCCGGGCGCCGGGCGCCCGATCCGCGTTCACGACTCGGCCTCCGGCAAGCTGCGGAGGTTGACGCCTGGCCACACTGCGCGGATGTACGTGTGCGGGATCACTCCCTACGATGCGACCCACATGGGCCATGCCGCGACCTATGTCACGTTTGACCTTTTGGGGCGAGCCTTGCGAGACGCCGGTCATGAGGTGCTCTACGTCCAGAACGTCACCGACGTGGACGAGCCCTTGCTCGAGCGTGCCCAGCGTGACGGCATCTCATGGCAAGCGTTGGCAGATATGGAGATCGCTCTCTTTCGCGAGGACATGACCGCCCTCGCTGTGATCGCTCCGGACTACTACATCGGGGTCGTCGAGAGCGTGCCTTCGGTCGTCAAAGCCGTGACTGAGCTGCTCTCAGATGGAGCGGCATACCGGCTGGATCTTCCCGACGGTGAGGGGCTCCCAGGATCCAGCGACATCTACTTCGATCTCTCGTCCGCCAAGGACTTCGGTGCGGTCTCCACATGGGATCGTGATCAGATGTTGGCGGTCTTCGCCGAACGTGGGGGAGATCCCGAACGCACGGGCAAGCGTGACCAGCTTGATCCCTTGTTGTGGCGGGCTGGGCGGGCCGACGAACCGTCCTGGCCCGGCGGCGAGCTCGGTGATGGTCGACCCGGGTGGCACATCGAGTGCACCACCATCGCCCTGGACCACCTCGGCATGGCTTTTGACGTGCAAGGGGGCGGCACGGATCTGATCTTTCCTCATCACGAGATGAGCGCAGTCCAGGCCTGCCGCATCACCGACACCTCGCCGTTCGCACAGACCTACGTCCACCAGGCCATGGTCGGGCTCGACGGGTCGAAGATGAGCAAGTCCAAGGGCAATCTGGTACTTGTGTCGAAGTTGCGGGCGTCCGGGGTTGATCCGATGGCCATCCGCCTGACCCTGCTGACCCACCACTATCGGGCGCCGTGGGACTGGACCGACCAAGTCCTCGCGGATGCTCAAAGTCGGCTGTCGACATGGCGCGCCGGGTTGTCCGGCAATGGGGGCCCGTCGGCCGACGCCACGATTGCGCGGATGCGCGAATGCCTCGCGAACGACCTTGATGCGCCCGGAGCCCTCAACGCGGTCGACGACTGGGTTCGGGACAGCTTGGAACGTGGCGGCACCGAGCTGGGCGCACCAGGCCTGGTCGGACGGGCCCTCGACGCGCTGCTGGGCATCCGGCTCTAGCTGGCGGGTGGGTCCTCGCGACGGCGCAGGTAGCGCTGGAACTCGCGCGCGATGGCCTCGCCGGTGGCTTCCGGGAGCTCCGCGGTGTCCTGCGCCTCTTCGAGTGAGCGCACGTACTCTGCAACCTCGTCATCGGACTCGGCCAGCTCATCCACACCGTGCTCCCATGCGCGTGACTGGTCCGGAAGGTCGCCGTGCGGGATGGTCAGGTCGAGCAGCTCCTCCAGCTTCGCAATCAGACCAAGGGTGGCCTTTGGTGATGGGGTTCCGCCCGCGTAGTGCGGAATGGCAGCCCAGCAGGACAGCGAAGGCAGGTCCGCCTGGCTGGCTGCATCGGCCAGAACCCCGACGATGCCGGTGGGGCCCTCGTAGGTGCTGGCTTCGAGATCGAAGCGGTGAATGACGTCCTCGTGCTCTGAGGTAGCAGTGACAGGAATGGGGCGGGTATGCGGCACGTCTGCCAGCAGGGCGCCCAGCGTGACGAACTTGGTCACGCCGACCTGTCGCGCGAACTCGAGCAGCTCAATGGTGAAGGTGCGCCAGCGGGTCGACGGCTCGATGCCCTGCACCAGGAGGACGTCGCGATCCAGCGAGGTGGACGTCGCCAACAGGATGCGGGTCGTGGGCCAGCTGATCCGGCGCTTTCCCTCATCGAGGACGACCCGGGGGCGGTTGACCTGAAAGTCGTAGTACTCCTCGGGATCGAATGCGGCGATGGGTTCGGCCTTCCACACCTCGACGAGATGCTCGATGGCTGAGGTGGCTGCCTCGCCTGCGTCGTTCCAGCCCTCAAAGGCGGCGATCATGATGGGGTCGCGCAGCCCTGTCACGTCTTCGAGCTGGATCATCAGATGCCTCCATGGGTGCTCGTCGTGGGCTGAGGGCACCAGCCTACGTAATCCGGAGCGGACGGTGCGGCCACTCGCCGATAGACTTCGGGCCGATTCCCCTAATGAGAAGGTTCACAACATTGAGCAGCCGCTCTGACCTCTTTCGTAAGACCCTTGCCGAGCGCGTCCTGGTAGCCGACGGCGCGATGGGCACAATGCTCCAGGCAGCGGACCCGTCCATGGATGACTTCCAGGGGCACGAGGGCTGTAACGAGATCCTCAACATCACCCGTCCGGAAGTGGTGCGTGGCGTCCACGACGCCTACTTTGCCGTGGGGGTGGACGCGGTTGAGACCAATACGTTCGGCGCCAACCTGGCCAACCTCGGCGAGTACGACATCTCGGATCGCATCTACGAGCTGGCGGAGGCCGGAGCGAGGATCGCTGCCGAAGCGGCCGCGCACTGGTCGACTCCTGAGCATCCTCGCTTCGTCATCGGTTCCATGGGGCCCGGCACCAAGCTGCCCTCGCTGGGTCACGTTGGCTTCGCCACGCTGCGCGACGCCTATGCCGAGCAGGCCCGCGGGCTGATCGACGGTGGCGTCGACGTCATCCTGATCGAGACCTCCCAGGATCTCTTGCAGGCCAAGGCCGCCGTGATCGGTTCGAGGCGCGCACTGGCCGCGGCGGGCGAGAACCTGCCGGTCATCGCCCAGGTCACGGTGGAGACGACCGGCACCATGCTCATGGGCTCCGAGATCGGTGCGGCACTGACCGCACTCGAACCGCTCGGGATCGATCTGATCGGGCTCAACTGTGCGACCGGTCCGGCCGAGATGAGTGAGCACCTGCGCCACCTGTCGCGGCACTCCCGCATCCCGATCAGCTGCATGCCCAACGCCGGGCTGCCCATGTTGACCAAGGATGGCGCGGCATACCCCCTCACTCCCGAGCAGCTGGGAGCCGCGCATACCCAGTTCGTCCAGGAGTTCGGGATCTCCCTCGTTGGCGGCTGCTGCGGGACAACGCCCGCACACCTCGCCGAGGTCGTGAAGGCTGTTGGCGGTGCCCCGATCAAGGCACGCAGACCGCGACCCGAGCACGGTGTCGCCTCTTTGTACTCTGCAGTGCCCTTCCGCCAGGACACGTCGTTCCTGTCGATCGGCGAGCGCACGAACGCCAATGGTTCGAAGGCGTTCAAGGAGGCAATGCTGGCTTCTCGCTGGGACGAGTGCGTCGAGATCGCCCGCAACCAGACAAAGGACGGCGCCCACCTGCTCGATGTCTGCATCGACTACGTCGGCCGTGATGGCGTGAAGGACATGCGTGAGGTCGTCAGCAGGTTCGCCACGTCGAGCACGTTGCCTCTGGTGCTCGACTCCACCGAGCCCGCCGTTGTCGAGGCCGGTCTCGAGCTGCTCGGTGGCCGTGCCGTCGTCAACTCGGTCAACTATGAGGATGGCGAGGGCGAGGGTTCGCGGTTCTCCCGGATCATGCCGATCGTCAAGGAGCATGGCACCGCCGTCATCGCCCTGACCATCGACGAGACCGGTCAGGCCCGCACCCGGGAACACAAGGTGGCGGTCGCCTCGCGGCTGATCAAGGCGCTCACCGGTGAGTGGGGGATGGACGTCGAGGACATCATCGTGGACACGCTGACCTTCCCGATCGCCACCGGGCAGGAGGAGACACGTCGCGACGGCCTTGAGACCATCGAGGCAATCCGCGAGATCAAGCGCCGCTTCCCTGACGTCCAGACCACCTTGGGCGTCTCCAACGTCTCGTTCGGGCTCAAGCCAGCCGTTCGGGTGGTCCTCAACTCGGTGTTCCTCCATGAGTGCGTCAAGGCCGGCCTCGACTCGGCCATCGTGCACGCGGCCAGGATCGTGCCGATCGCCCGAATCCCGCAGGAGCAGCGCCAGGTGGCCCTCGACCTCGTCTACGACAGGCGGGTCTGGGCCGGGGAGCCGGGGGAGAGCGAGCTCACCTACGACCCTCTGAGCCGACTGCTCGAGCTGTTCGAGGGCGTGGACTCGGCCTCCTTGAAGGAGGCTCGTGCCGACGAGTTCGCTGCTCTGCCACTGGAGGAGAGACTGGGCCGACGGATCATCGACGGTGAGCGCCAGGGCCTGGAGGGTGATCTGCAGGCGGCACTCGACAAGGGTCACAGTGCCCTCGACATCATCAACGACCACCTGCTGGGTGGCATGCGGACCGTCGGAGAGCTGTTCGGAAAGGGCGAGATGCAGCTGCCCTTCGTCCTGCAGTCCGCAGAGGTCATGAAGGCTGCCGTGGCCTATCTCGAGCCGTTCATCGAGGGCAATGCGGACGGCTCCGCACGCGAGGCCAAGGCCCGCATCGTGCTGGCCACGGTCAGGGGGGACGTCCACGACATCGGCAAGAACCTCGTGGACATCATCTTGTCCAACAACGGCTTCGACGTCGTCAACATGGGCATCAAGCAACCGATCTCAGAGATCATCAGGGTCGCGCAGGAGCGTGACGCCGATGCCATCGGGATGAGTGGACTCCTGGTGAAGTCAACCGTGGTCATGAAGGAGAACCTCGAGGAGCTGAACTCCCGCGGGTTCGCCGGACGCTGGCCGGTCCTTCTCGGTGGCGCTGCGCTGACGCGTGCCTACGTCGAGAACGATCTGGCTGAGGTCTACCTGGGCGAGGTTCGTTACGCCAGAGACGCTTTCGAAGGCCTACGTCTGATGGATGCCGTGGCGGCCGCCCGTGCGAACCCTGAGCTCAGCGTCGCGGACACCTTGCCCGAGCTGCGCAAGCGCCGAGTTCGCGCCGTCGTGGGCCCGTCCGATGACGACGCGCCCGCAGACACGACCCGATCGGGCGTAGCCCAAGACAACAGCATCCCGACCCCGCCGTTCTGGGGGAGTCGGGTGGTCAAGGGTATTGCGTTGGCCGACTATGCCTCCTACCTCGACGAGCGGGCGACGTTCCTCGGGCAATGGGGTCTGAAGGGCACCAGGGGCGATTCAGGTGCGTCGTACGACGACCTCGTGGAGACCGAAGGTCGCCCGCGGCTGCGGATGTGGCTGGACCGGATCAAGACCGACAGCCTTCTCGAGGCGGCTGTCGTCTACGGCTACTTCCCTTGCTACAGCGAGGGAAACGAGCTCGTGGTCCTCCATCACAAAGAGGGCTCAGACGGGCAGAAGATCGGCGACGAGCGGGCGCGGTTCTCGTTCCCGCGCCAGCGTCGTGACCGACGCCTCTGCCTTGCGGACTTCTTCAAGACCAGGGAACGATACGAGTCAGAGAGCGAGCCTGATGTGATCGGCTTTCAGCTGGTGACGATGGGTTCGCGGGTTGCGGAGGCGACCGCCGAGCTGTTCGACAAGAATGCCTACCGCGACTACCTCGAGCTGCATGGCCTCTCGGTTCAGCTGACCGAGGCCCTGGCCGAGATGTGGCATGCGCGCGTCCGGGAAGAGCTCGGCTTCGGCGCCGACGACAACGGCGAGCTTGACGCCATCCTGCGTCAGGGCTACCGAGGTTCCCGATACTCGTTCGGCTACCCAGCGTGTCCTGACCTTGAGGACCGTGCGCTGCTGGTGGAGCTGCTCGACCCGTCGCGGATCGGCGTCACCCTCTCCGACGAGCTGCAGCTGCACCCTGAGCAGTCAACGGATGCTCTGACCGTGCACCACCCCGAAGCCAAGTATTTCAATGCGACTTAGCTTTCGAGGCTGCCCTCACCGCAGCGCAGGATGCCCTCGACCAGAGATGACTGTGTCGGCGAGGTGACTGGCGCCCTTCCGGCTGCGGTTCTCTGGGACATGGACGGCACCCTTGTCGACACCGAGCCCTACTGGATGGCCGCCGAGCACGCCTTGGTCGAGGCGCACGGCGGCGTGTGGACCGACGAGCATGCGCACCAGTTGGTCGGCAACGACCTGTTGGTCTCGGCCGAGTACCTTCGGGCCCACTCTCCGATCGACCTGACTCCGCTGGATATCGTCCGTGAGCTGCTCGCCAGCGTCGTGGCCAGCGTCAAGGAACATGTGCCATGGCGACCAGGGGCCCGCGAGCTGCTCGAAAGCCTTGCGGCGCGCAGCGTTCCATGTGCCCTCGTGACGATGTCGTGGGAGTCGCTGGCGACCGCGGTGGTGAGCAAGCTGCCTCGCGGGAGCTTTGCCGCCGTGGTCACGGGAGACGTAGTGCTGCACGGCAAGCCTCATCCTGAGCCCTATCTGATGGCTGCTCGCCTGCTCGGGGTCGATATCGGAGCCTGCGTGGCGATCGAGGACTCACCTCCAGGCGTCGCATCGGCGGTGGCAGCCGGCATACCGACCATCGCGGTACCGCATCATGTCGCGGTGCCGGAAACCATTGGCGCTGTTCGGATCTCGACTCTGGCCGGACTCACCCCGCCGGATCTCCTGCGCTTGTTTGATCAAGCGACTGCCGGTCCGCAAACCTAGGGACGGTGCAGGTTCAAGGTCCGCAAACCTAGGGACGGTGCGTCGGAGCTCACGGAATACCTAGCGTGCCCGCGAGCCCCAGGGGCTGGTGTTGGCGGCCGCGGCCAGGATCTCCGCCAGTTCCTCATGGCCCTGAGAAACGAGACCGGCTGTCACCCGAACGTGGGCGCCCCCACCCGGGATGACCTCGAAAGGCGACCCGGGTGTGACACCCACCCCCTGGCTGGCCAGCCGAACGATGGCCGCAGACTCGTCATGCACGGGCACCCAGAGATTGAGGCCGTCGCCATCGGCAACCTGTACGCCGCGTGAGACCAGCGCAGCAACCAGTGCCACGCGTCGACGGGTGTACTCGTCGCGAGCATGGGCGACTTCGGCCACAGCCATCGGGTCCGTGAGCAGGTTCAGGAGGACACGCTGCAAGACGCGGCTGCTCCAGCCCTGTCCCAGCTCCCGTCGGTGGATGACGTCTCGCAGCAGATCGCTGGGACCACCCATGGCAGCCAGCCGCAGGTCGGGACCATGGGACTTGGAGAAGCTGCGGATGTGTATTACCTGACCGGGGATCCACTTGCCCAGGCTGATCGGCGCGGTGGCCGCGACGGCTCCAGCCGAGTCGTCCTCGACGACGGGAACTGCGGTCTGGCCGAGGACCGCAGCCAGGTCCTGTGCCCGTGCATCAGTCATGGACGCGCCTGTCGGGTTCTGCGCCCGCGGTTGCAAGAACACGGCCGAGATGTGGCCGAGCAGGGCCGTCGTCAGGGATTCAGGGTCGAGTCCGGCCTCATCGACAGGCACGCCGACCGCCTCGACTCCGATGGACTCCAGCAGATCCAGCAGGGGAGGAAAGCAGGGGTGCTCCACAATCACCTTGTCGCCAAAGCGGAGCAGGGTGCGTGACACCAGGTCCAGCGCGTCCATGGCGCCGTCCACCACCATGAGCTCGTCTGTGGCGTAAGGCCATTGGGCCCTCAGGACATCGAGCAGCCCCGGGAGAACGGGGTCTTCAAGATAGCTGCCACGTATCCCTGCAGTGTTGAGCTCGGTGAGGGCTGGTCCGAGGTTCGGCAGGAGCGCCGGGTCGGGGATACCCGTCGACAGGTCAAGGGCGAAGTCAAGCTGTCGTTCGAGGGCCTTGCGGTATCTGCCGGGAGCCGGATCCCGCAGGTTGGCGACCGTCGTGCCGCGCCGGCCGTCAGTCCTAATTGCGCCCGAACGGGCCAGCAGGCCCCATCCTGCACTGACCGTCGTGGGGGAGAGTCCGAGCGCCATCGCCATCGTCCGGATGGGGGGAAGCCTGGTTCCTGGCCGGAGGGCACCATCACGGACAGCCCGGCTCACAGCCTGAGCAAGACCACGGGAGCTGAGCTCCTCGAGCCGACCCTCGATGGCCTCAAGCGCGGTTTGCATGTTTGTAACGTAGCAATAGTCATATTGTGTGCTCAAGAGGTGACACGTATTCTGACGCCATGACAGAGGGCATCTCGCAGAGTCAGACCACCCCAGAGGCACGGGGCATCCCGGAGACACGTCGCATCTCGCACTGGATCGATGGCCGGACAACTCCGGGGCGCTCGGGTCGAACGGCGCCCGTCTATAACCCGGCGACGGGTCAGCGAAGCGCAGACGTGGATCTTGCCAGCAGGGACGAGATCAATGACGCGGTCGCCAAAGCGGTCGCCGCCTCGAGGGACTGGCGGCATGCGTCCCTGTCTGCACGCTCTGCTGTGCTCTTCGCCTTCCGCGACCTGCTTCACGAACGGACCGACGAGCTCGCAGCGGTCATCACGGCCGAGCATGGCAAGGTTCTCTCGGATGCAACCGGCGAGATTGCCCGCGGCCTGGAGAATGTGGAGTTCGCCACCGGCGTGCCTCAGCTGCTCAAGGGCGGCTTCTCCGAGCAGGCAGCCACGGGGGTGGACGTCTACTCGATCCGACAGCCGCTGGGCGTGGTCACCGGCATCACCCCGTTCAACTTTCCGGTGATGGTGCCGCTGTGGATGTGCGCCAACGCCATCGCGTGCGGGAATGCGTTCATCCTCAAGCCGAGTGAGAAGGACCCGTCCGCCTCCATGTTCCTCGCCCAGCTGTGGAAGGACGCAGGGCTCCCGGACGGCGTCTTCACCGTGGTCCAGGGCGACAAGGAAGCCGTCGACGCACTGCTGACCCACCCCGATATTGCCGCTGTCAGCTTTGTGGGCTCCACACCCATCGCCAAGTATATCTACGAGACCGGCACAGCACATGGCAAGCGTGTCCAGGCCCTCGGTGGCGCCAAGAACCACGCTCTCGTGTTGCCTGACGCCGATGTGGAGATGGCCGCGGACGCGGTGGTCTCCGCGGCATACGGCTCGGCTGGCGAGCGTTGCATGGCGCTTTCCGTCGCGGTTGCCGTGGGTGACGTTGCGGACCCACTGGTTGACGCGATCGCTGCCCGGCTTCCAAAGCTCACCATCGGCGATGGCACCCACCCGGACAGCGACATGGGTCCGCTGATCACGGCTGCGCACCGCGACAGGGTCGCGGGCTATGTCGGCGCAGGTGAGCAGCAGGGTGCCACCCTGGTCGTCGACGGCCGCAGCGAAGTCGTGCCGGCAGAGGGCTTCTTCCTCGGGACCACGCTGCTGGACCACGTCACACCGGAGATGACGGTCTACACCGACGAGATCTTCGGGCCGGTGCTCTGCGTTGTCCGTGTCGAGACCTACGACGAGGGTCTGGCGCTGATCAACAGAAACCCCTACGCCAACGGGACGGCGATCTTCACCCGCGATGGCGGGGCGGCCAGGGCGTTCCAGTTCGACGTTGAGGTGGGCATGGTGGGCATCAATGTCCCGATCCCGGTGCCCGTGGCCTACTACTCCTTCGGAGGGTGGAAGGACTCACTGTTCGGTGACACCCACATGTACGGGGCCGAAGGCATGAGCTTCTACACCAGGGGCAAGGTCGTCACCTCCCGCTGGCCTGACCCCGCCACCTCGAGCGTCGACCTCGGGTTCCCCCGCACACGTTAGGAATGCTGCGTTGACCCAGACTCAACCGCTCATGAACCCCTCAGGCTCCTCAGCCCCTGTTGACGAGAGCCGGGTCCGCGCCGACGACCGCTCGCACGTCTTCCACTCGTGGTCGGCCCAGGCCCAGATCGACCCGCTGCCTATCGCCTCCGCGTCCGGTTCGTACTTCAGTGACTACTCGGGCAAGCGCTATCTCGACTTCTCCTCGCAGCTGGTCAACGTCAACATCGGCTACCAGCATCCGAAGCTGATCGCTGCGATCCAGGAGCAGGCAGCGAGGCTCTGCTACATCTCGCCAGCCTTCGCCAATGATGCTCGCAGCGAGGCTGCCAGGCTGATCGCCGAGATTGCCCCGGGGGACCTGAACACGGTCTTCTTCACCAACGGTGGGGCGGAGGCCAATGAGAACGCGATCCGGATGGCGCGGCTGCACACCGGACGGCACAAGATCCTGGCCGCGTACCGCAGCTACCACGGTGCCACCGCTGGAGCCATTGCGCTCACCGGTGACCCGCGCCGTTGGGCCTCCGAGCCCGGCATCCCCGGGATCGTTCGTTACTGGGGCCCGTACGCCTATCGCTCCGCCTTCCATGCCACCACCGAGCTGGAGGAGTCGGAGCGCGCGCTGACACACTTGCGGGACCTCCTGATGGTTGAGGGATCCCACACGGTGGCGGCGATCATTCTGGAGACCGTGGTCGGAACGAACGGGATCCTGGTCCCGCCCCCCGGATATCTCGCCGGGGTCCGCGCCCTATGCGACGAGTTTGGCATTGTGCTGATCGCCGATGAGGTCATGGCAGGTTTCGGGCGTTGTGGCGAGTGGTTCGCCGTCGACCACTGGGCCGTGACGCCGGACCTGATCACGTTCGCGAAGGGCGTCAACTCTGGCTATGTGCCGCTGGGGGGCGTGGTCATCTCGGACCCGATCGCGGCAACCTTCGCCGACCGGGCCTTCCCCGGGGGTCTGACCTACTCAGGACATCCCCTTGGCTGTGCTGCCGCAGTGGCCTCAATCAACATCTTCCGCGAGGAAGGCATCGTCGATCATGCTCGCGCATTGGGGTCGGACGTCATCGGACCAGAGCTGCGGGCTCTCGCGGAACGTCACCCATCTGTCGGTGAGGTTCGAGGGCTCGGCGTGTTCTGGGCGCTGGAGCTGGTGCGGGACCGAGGGACTCGTGAGCCACTGGTGCCATTCAACGCCAGCGGTGCCGACGCCAAGCCCATGGCCGATTTCGCCAACGCTTGCAAGGACCGCGGGCTGTGGCCGTTCATCCACTTCAACCGGACTCACGTCGTGCCGCCATGCACCACCTCCGCCGACGAGATCAGGGAAGGCATGGCGATCCTTGACGAGGCGCTGAAGGTCGCCGACGCGCATTACGTCGGACATTGAGCTGAGGTCAGTCGTCGGCGAGCACGATCGCCGCAGACGCATGGGGGTCGAGAGCCAAGATGGCTGCACCGTCGGGCAATGGTGGGGGAGTGCCACCCCACGCCGGACACAACGCGCGGTGGTCGCACCAGTCGCACAGCCTGGACTTGCTGGGCTGCCAGTTGCCGGTCTGGGCGGCGGTCTCGATGGCCTTCCACAGTGCTTTGAGCTTGCGTTCGACGCCGAGCAGGTCCGTCTCGTCAGGGGAGTAGCGCACGATCTCGGAGTTGCCGAGATAGACAAGCTGCAGCATCTTGGGAACGGTGCCACGCAGGCGCCAGAGCACCAACGCGTAGAACTTCATCTGGAAGAGCGCTTTGGCCTCGAAGAGCTCGGACGGTGACCGCCCCGTCTTGTAGTCGACCACGCGCATCTCGCCGGTAGCTGTGAGGTCGAGCCGGTCGACGTAGCCGCGCAGAGTCAGCCCGTCGAGGTCGGTCTCGACATAGAGCTCACGCTCGGCCGGCTCCAGCCGGGTCGGGTCCTCCAGGGTGAACCACCGCTCGATCAGCGAGACTGCATCGCCGAACCAGCTCGCCACGGCGGCCACGTCCGTCTGGTCGACGAGCTCGGCCAGCTCGGGCTCGCCCTCGAGCAGCGCCAGCCACTGAGGCTCGACCAGTGCCGTGGCGGCCTCGATGGTGCGACCACCCGCGGGGAGGTCGAAGAGCCGTTCCAGCACCGAGTGCACCAGCGTCCCCCGCGCTGCGGCCGCGCTGGGGGCTGACGGGAGCTTGTCGATCACCCGGAAGCGATAGAGCAGCGGACACTGCATGAAGTCTGATGCTCGGCTCGGAGACAGTGCGGCAACCATGCAGGGCACTCTAGGTGGCCGTACTGACATGGGTGACACCGACATTTGACATAGGGTCGATTCATGTCCGCCGGTGTCGAGAGCTCAAGGCGTTCCGCCTCAGGCCTGCGCCTGACCACGATCGGCGGGGTCCCCGTCTACATCGGCAGGTCGTGGTCGTTCATCGCCGCGATCATCGTGGTGACCTACGGCCCGCAGATCGCGCGCGACCGTCCCGACCTCGGGAGCGGTGCCTACGCCGTTGCCCTCGCCTATGCGGGTCTGCTGCTGGTCTCGGTGCTCGCCCATGAAGCGGCTCACGCTGTCGTTGCCACCCGTGCGGGATACCGGGTCAACCGGGTCGTGGCCGACCTGTGGGGCGGACACACGGCATACGACTCCTCTGACGCGCGTCCCGGTGCGAGCGCCCTGGTGGCCATAGCCGGCCCCGGCGCCAACGCCATGCTCGCTCTGCTGGGGTGGCTGGCTCTCCCTCATATCGACGGCGACGTCCTCTACCTCCTGGTCAACGCGTTGGTGTTGACCAATGCTTTCGTCGCAGCGTTCAACCTGCTTCCAGGACTTCCGCTGGACGGCGGATTCCTCGTTGACTCCCTCGTATGGCGACTCACCGGCAGCCGCGAGAGCGGGCTCATCGCCGCTGGTTGGTGCGGTCGGGTCGTGACGGTCCTGGTGGTTCTTGGCTTCGTGGGCCGGCCGATGCTGAGCGGGCAGCCGCCGGATCTGTTCAGCCTCGCCTGGGCATTCTTCATCGGCGCCTTCCTGTGGGTGGGCGCCACCAACGCGATCCGCTCAGGGCGCGGGAGCCGGCTCCTGTCCGGCATCCGGATTGACTCTGTATGGCGGCGCGCGGCATCCCTTCCCACGCGGGCAAGCGCGGCGCAGGCACTGGACCTTCGCACCAGCGGTCCGGGTGGCACGGCTGTGGTCGTCGAAGATGAGAGTGGCAACCCGATCGGGCTCCTGGAGGATGACGCACTTCGGGCGATCCCAGAGCTGTCCCGTGGGAGTGTCCCCGTCACCAGCGTGATGGTTCGGCAGCCGGACGGATGGGTCGTCGAGGCGACCCCGGACCAGTCGATCGCCACCGTCGTCAGCGCCATGCAGCGACTCGGGATCGGCGCGGTGCCGGTGCGGGGCCCCGACGGCCGGATAGACGGCATCGTCCTGGCCGCTGACCTCGAGGCCGCACTGTCACGAGGATCTGCCCGCCGGACCTAGACTTGCCCGCCATGAGCCAGGGCACGCCGGAAGATCCGATTGACCCGAGTCCGAAGCTGATCCCCGAGAAGGGTGCGACCGGGGCGCACCTGCGGCGGGGACCACTCGCCGTGGGTGAGCGCGTCCAGCTGACCGACCCCAAGGGGCGCCTGCACACCATCACACTGGTGCTCGACAAGGAGTTCCACACCCACCGCGGCCGACTCGCCCACAACGACCTGATCGGCGCTCCTGACGGATCGACCGCCAAGAACACGGCGGGCGTCGAGTACCTCGCAGTCCGTCCACTGCTCTCCGACTACGTTCTCTCGATGCCGCGCGGTGCTGCCGTGATCTACCCCAAGGACGCCGGCCAGATCGTGGCCATGGCGGACATCTTTCCCGGCGCTCGCGTCGTGGAGGCCGGCGTCGGGTCCGGGGCCCTCAGCATGTCGCTGCTTCGGGCAGTGGGCGACCTGGGACATCTGCACTCGTTTGAACGGCGCAAGGACTTCGCCGAGATCGCGCGCGGCAACGTCGAGAGCTTCTTCGGCGGCCCCCACCCCGCCTGGCAGGTCACCGTCGGCGATCTTGTGGAGTCTCTGCCGAACGCTGTCACTCCCGGCACCATCGATCGGGTCGTTCTGGACATGCTGGCGCCCTGGGAGTGTCTGGACGTCGTCGCCGAAGCCTTGGCGCCCGGGGGTGTCCTCATCTGCTACGTCGCCACAGCCACGCAGCTATCGCGGGTGGCAGAGGCGTCGCGGGCCCACGGGTCGTTCACCGAGCCAGCCGCATGGGAGTCGCTTGTCCGAGGCTGGCACCTCGAAGGGCTGGCGGTCCGCCCCGAGCACCGCATGCACGGGCATACAGGCTTCCTGATCACGACCCGAAGGCTCGCGCCCGGCGTCACGCCTCCTCTGCGCAAGAGGCGGCCGGCCAAGGGCAGCTATGACGATGACGCTGTCGCCGGCGAATGGTCTCTCGAGGACGTAGGGGAGCGGCTGTTGTCCGAAAAGAAGATCCGACGTGTCCGGCGATCTTTCACGGATACCTTCGCTCCTGTCGCGGTCTCAGGTTAGGGTCGAAGCGTTGGTCTCGAACGAGACCGACGGCGCCTGCGAGGAGGTTCCGAGATGTCCGACAACTCGCCTCAGCATGAGGAGCATCACCAGTTTCCGGTTGAGCCGGTAGACCCGGCCGAGACCGAGCGCCAACAGGCCCAGCTTGCCGAGGAGGTTGCCGCACTCCGGCGCCGCCTCGAGGACTCGCCAACACGTGCGCCCGACCTCGAGAACCGTGTGCTGCAGATGCAGACCTCGCTGTCCACGCTGTCCTCCCAGAACGAGCGCCTCGTCCGGGCGCTGAAGGAGGCCCGCGAGCAGATCATCACCCTCAAGGGCGAGGTCGACCGGCTGGCGCAGCCGCCCTCGGCCTACGGCTTGATCCTTGAGTCGTACGACGACGCCACGGTCGACATCCTTACCGGTGGTCGCAAGATGCGGGTGGCCGTGTCTCCATCGGTCGACCCGAGCGAGCTGTCCTCAGGTCGCGAGGTCATGCTCAACGAAGCGCTGAACGTCGTCGCAACCTGCGGGTTCGAGCGGATCGGCGAGATCGTGATGCTCAAGGAGCTTCTGGGCGACGACCGGGTGCTCGTGGTGGCGCATTCCGATGAAGAGCGCGTATGCCGGATGGCCGAAAGCCTTGACGGAGAGCCGATTCGGGTTGGCGACGCGCTACTGCTGGACTCGCGTTCTGGCTTCGTCTACGAGCGCATTCCGAAGGCCGAGGTCGAGGACCTGGTCCTCGAAGAGGTGCCTGACATCGACTACTCCGACATCGGAGGACTGGCCAGTCAGATCGAGGCGATCCGCGACGCCGTCGAGCTGCCCTACCTGCACCCCGACCTGTTCCTGGAGCACAAGCTCAAGCCACCCAAGGGCGTACTCCTCTATGGCCCTCCCGGATGCGGGAAGACGCTGATCGCCAAGGCGGTCGCGGCATCCCTGGCCCGCAAGATCGCAGCCAAGGAGGGAAAGCCGGTCGGCAAGTCCTTCTTCCTGAACATCAAGGGTCCCGAGCTGCTCAACAAGTACGTCGGTGAGACCGAGCGGCACATTCGCCTCATCTTCCAACGCGCCCGCGAGAAGGCATCTGACGGCACGCCCGTGGTGGTCTTCTTCGACGAGATGGACGCGCTGTTCCGTACTCGTGGCTCCGGCATCTCCTCCGATGTCGAGACGACAATCGTGCCCCAGCTGCTCTCCGAGATCGACGGCGTGGAGCGTCTTGAGAACGTCATCGTCATCGGTGCCTCCAACCGCGAGGACATGATCGACCCCGCGATCCTGCGCCCGGGCCGGCTCGACGTCAAGATCAAGATTGAGCGTCCCGACGCCGAGAGCGCCCGAGACATCTTCAGCAAGTACCTCACCGACGACCTGCCCCTGCACGAGCACGATCTGGCAGAGCATGACGGGTCGGCGCGGCATACCGTCGAAGCGATGATCCAGGCTGCCGTCGAGCGGATGTACTCCGAGATCGAGGCCAACCGGTTCCTCGAGGTCACCTACGCCAATGGCGACAAGGAGGTCCTCTACTTCAAGGACTTCAACTCCGGCGCCATGATCCAGAACATCGTGGACCGGGCCAAGAAGATGGCGATCAAGGACTTCCTCACGACGGCCCAGAAGGGCATCCGGATCGAGCACATGCTCGCCTCGTGCCTTGATGAGTTCAAGGAGAACGAGGACCTGCCCAACACCACCAACCCCGACGACTGGGCACGTATCTCGGGTAAGAAGGGCGAGCGCATCGTCTACATCCGCACGCTGATCACCGGCAAGGACGGTTCCGAGCCGGGTCGCTCAATCGACAACGTCGCCAACACGGGTCAGTACCTCTGAGCCGTTGCAGCGTCAGCTCCGGTGCAGCGGGACGGACATGGTGCATGACGTGTCCCGACGTTGGGGAGGTCCTGTCGACAGCGTTATGCGCGCTGGCGAGCCGTGAGCGTCCATGCCCACCGCCAGCCCAGCATGGCTGCGCCCAGGAAGAGCGCGGCCACGATGATGAACGAGAAAGCCGTGCCTTCGCCGGTCGCGCCTCGGAGCAACATGCCCAGAGCCACTGCGGCGGTCGCGACCGTTACTCCGTCGCGCACCTGCAGCGGGATGCGCCGGACGATGAAAAGGGAGATGAGCCAACCGGTGGCCATACCGGCCAAGAAGGGCCAGGCAGTGGTCAGAATGGCGGTCAACGCACCCGTCTCAGCATGGTTGCGCCGACCGATGGCAGCGAACAGGACGACGAGGACCGTGTCGAGAGCCAGGCCGGCAGCGATGCGCACGTGGCGACCCTAACAACGGAGATGCGTGCAGCACCGGGGGGTGGCATGCGGACGGAAACCCTGTCGCGGCCTGAGCGTTCACCTAGGCTTGCAGCATGACGGTGCGTCGGGTGATGGGGATCGAGACGGAATACGGCATCTCGGTGCCTGGCGATCCGACGGCCAACCCGATGCTGCTGTCCGGTCATGTGGTCAACGCCTACGCCAGCACGCGAGGATCGCGCGCAGGCAGGGCGAGCTGGGACTACGAGGACGAGATGCCACTGCATGACGCCCGCGGGTTCGAGGTCAACCGGCAGGTTGCGGATCCCAGCCAGCTGACCGACGAGGAGGACCCCACGCTTGCCAACGTGGTCCTCACCAACGGTGCTCGCCTGTATGTCGACCACGCGCACCCGGAGTACAGCTCACCGGAGGTGACATCGCCACGCGCGGTTCTGCGTTGGGACCGGGCGGGCGAGCGGATCATGCTCGAGTCGGTTCGGCGTCTCTCAGCCGTGCCAGGGACAGCAGGCGTGAACATCTACAAGAACAACACCGATGGCAAGGGTGCGTCATACGGAACGCACGAGAACTACCTCATGCGGCGTGAGACGCCGTTCTCGGAGATCACCCACAATCTGATCCCCTTCTTCGTGGCCCGTCAGGTGATGTGTGGCGCGGGCAGGGTTGGTATCGGCCAGGACTCGGCGCAGGCGGGGTTTCAGATTGCGCAGCGTTCGGACTTCTTCGAGGTTGAGGTGGGTCTTGAAACGACGCTAAAGCGGCCCATCATCAACACGCGGGACGAGCCTCACGCGGTGGCCGACGTATACCGCCGCTTGCACGTGATCCTCGGCGACGCCAATCAGTGCGACGTCGCAAATCTTCTCAAGGTGGGCAGCACGAGCCTGGTGCTGGCGATGATCGAGGACCACGAGCTCAGCGTTGACCTCAGCGTCCGCAAGCCGGTCACCACACTCCACGCCGTGTCGCACGATCCGGGTCTGCAGGAGCTCATCGAGCTGCGTGATGGTCGCAGCATGACTGCTGTCCAGCTGCTCTGGGCCTACTACGAACAGGCTGAGCACTACCTCCAGTCCCGCCATTCTGGTGCCATCGACGACGACACCTCTGAGGTGATGTCCCGCTGGGCTTCGGTGCTCACCAAGCTTGAGCGAGATCCGATGGAATGCGCCAGAGAGATCGACTGGGTTGCGAAACTTGCACTGTTGCAAGGCTATCGGGACAGGGACGGGCTCGAATGGTCCAACCCCCGGCTGAAGGCCATCGACATCCAGTGGTCGGACGTCCGTCCCGAGAAGGGCCTGTTCCATCGCATGGCCGCGCGTGGTCGCATCGAGTCCCTGATCGATGATGCGGCGGTGGAAGCGGCCATGACCAACCCACCGGAGGACACCCGCGCCTACTTCCGCGGTCGCTGCCTGGAGAAGTACCCTGCCGAGATCGCCGCTGCATCATGGGACTCCGTGATCTTCGACGTCCCCGGCCATACCGCGCTGCAGCGCGTTCCCATGCTTGAACCACTACGTGGAACTCGTGAAGGCGTCGGTGACCTGATAGACCGAAGTCCAGACGCGTCGACCCTGTTACGTGAGTTGGCCGCCGTCAACAGGTAGCAGCGGGTTAGGCTGCCGAGGACGAAGGTTCTGGCGTCTGCCGGCCCGGATCAACCAGTGTGTGGAGGATAGATGCCAAACCAGGAACAGAGCCGACCACAGCGTCGCGACGAGACCCCGGACGAGGCGCCCGAGCCCACCGCAGCCACGCCCGAGGCGACAGCACGCAAGGACGCACTCGACGAGGACATCGACAGCGTGCTGGATGAGATCGATGGCGTGCTCGAGGCCAACGCCGAGGAGTTCGTCCGTGGTTTCGTTCAGAAGGGTGGCCAGTGAACCACAACCCCTCGGGCACCGGCCGACTGCCCGCAACGTTCATGACGACGGGCTCCTCGTCGTTCACCGAGTTCATTGGCGCGCACTCTCCCGAGCTCCTGCCTTCGCGCCGTCAGCTGCCCAAGGGCGGCACGGTACAGGCGCCGCACGGCACGACAATCGTCTCGCTCACCTACGACGGCGGAGTCATCATGGCGGGGGACCGTCGCGCCACCATGGGCAACCTGATCGCCAACCGCGACATGAACAAGGTCTTCGGGGCCGACGAGTACTCCGCCGTCGGGATCGCGGGCACCGCCGGGATCGCCATCGAGATCGTCAAGCTCTTCCAGGTCGAGCTTGAGCACTACGAGAAGATCGAGGGCACCCTGCTCTCGGTGGAGGGCAAGGCCAACCGGCTGGCGACCATGATCCGGTCGAACCTGGCGATGGCCATGCAGGGCCTGGCGGTGGTGCCGATGTTCGCCGGCTTTGACTTTGTCGCCAATGGCGGCCGGATCTTCTCCTATGACGTGACCGGGGGCTGCTACGAGGAGCATGACTACCACAGCGTCGGCTCAGGCTCGGTGTTCGCCCGCGGGGCCATGAAGAAGCTGTGGCACCCGGGCATGGACTCGCAGGGCGCGATTCGCGTGGCTGTCGAGGCGCTCTACGACGCCGCCGACGACGACTCGGCCACCGGCGGCCCTGACCTCGGTCGACGGATCTGGCCCACGCTGGCGGTCGTTGATGTCGCGGGGCTGCGGTTCCTGGACGACGACGCGCTTGCCGCCGTTGTCGAGGCGATAGTCGCGGACCGCCGGGGCAACCCCGGAGGTGCCCGATGAGCATGCCCTTCTACGTCTCACCCGAACAGCTGATGAAGGACCGGGCCGACTTTGCGCGCAAGGGCATCGCACGAGGCCGGTCCGTTGTTGTCCTCGGCTACGACCGAGGCATCGCCTTCGTCGCCGACAACCCGTCCCGGGCCCTGCACAAGGTGTCGGAGATCTACGACCGGATAGCTTTTGCCGCGGTCGGCAAGTACAACGAGTTCGAGAACCTGCGCGTGGCCGGTGTTCGATATGCCGATCTTCGCGGCTACTCCTACGACCGCAGCGATGTGACTGCGCGTGGCCTGGCCAACGCCTACGCCCAGACGCTGGGCACGGTCTTCACCCAGGAGTCCAAGCCCTATGAGGTCGAGATCGTCGTCGCCGAGGTTGGTCAGACCGCGGAGCAGGACCAGATCTACCGCCTGACCTACGACGGTTCGGTCGCCGACGAGCAGGGCTTCATCGCGATGGGTGGCGCCGGAGAGCACATCAGCGCTGGTCTGCAAGAGCGGTGGGCTCCCGGGATGAACCTGGGCGACGCTCTGGGACTGGCGCATGAGCTGTTGTGCCAGGACCCCGCTGGTGGGCCCTCACGCACACTGACCGCCACCCAGCTCGAGGTCGCGGTGCTGGACCGGGCACGGCCGCGACGTACCTTCCGCCGCATCGAGGGGCCGCTGCTCGAGGCACTGCTTAGCAGCGACAACCCCACGCGCGACGTGCCTGCCGATGACGACCCCACACCGGGCCGACACGACACGTTGACCGCCGAGGCCGCACCCGCCAAGAGAGACGAGTCGGACCCGCCATGACCATCGCGGTCACCGGTGCTACCGGTGGGCTGGGCGGTCGCGTTGCCAGCGAGCTGGCGACGCGAGGTGTGAAGACGCGGTTGATCGTCCGCGACCCTGCGCGGGCGCCACAGCTTCCTGGTGCTGAGGTCGCCGTCGCGGCATACGAGGACTCCGACGCGATGGCTCGGGCACTGGCGGGCACGAGCACGCTGTTCCTGGTCTCTGGGCACGAGGACCCTGATCGCGCGATGCTCCATCGCAAGGCTGTCGAAGGTGCTCGCCTGGCAGGTGTCGAGCGAGTCGTCTACACGTCTTTCATGGGCGCCGCACCCAACGCGACGTTTCCTTTCGCGCGTGACCACTGCGATACCGAGCAGGCCGTTCGTGAGGCGGGGATCAGTCTCACCTCGATGCGAAACGCGCTGTACGCCGATGTCGCACCGTGGTTCGTGGGTTCAGATGGGGTGATTCGCGCTCCAGCCGGACACGGGCGCCTGGCCTGGGTCGCTCGCGCTGACGTGGCACGCCTCGCGGTCGTGCTGTTGACCGAGCCCGGTCACGAAGGGCAGATCTACGACGTGTCCGGACCTCACGCGATTGACCTGCACGAGACCGCGCGGATCCTGACCAGGGCCACTCGCCGAGTGATCACCTACCACCCGGAGGCGCTCGACGAGGCAAGAGAGTCTCGGGCGGGTCACCCCGACTGGCTCGTCAACGGCTGGATCGGCTCCTACCTGATGCTGGATACCGGAGAGGGCTCGGTCACCAGTCACACCATCGAACACCTCACTGGCCAAGCCCCGATGAGCCTGTCCGAGTTCCTCCTCGCCGAGCCCCAGTCCTTCGCCCACCTGCTCGACTGAGCTGAGCGCGAACCATTCGTTGTCACTGCCGAGATAACTCGGCGGCTGATCCGGGTGGACCGGTCAGCGGCCGAGCATCTCAGCGAAGGTGCTCAGCTCTTGACGTTGGCCGACCGACGAAACGCGGCCCCATGCTTGTCTGCGGGCTTGTCGTCGTGGCTCTCTTTGGCAGCTGCATCCGCCTTCGGCTGGTCATCAGTCGGGACCGAGTCTGGGCCGTCCTGGACGTCTGCGACACCTTCCTTGGCACCGGCCTTGGCGAGGGCTTCAGACAGCACGTGCCCAGGTTCTGCAGAGTTCGATGGTGCGGGCACCGACGCTGCTGGCTCGTTCTTGGCTGACTCGTTCTTGGCTGGCTCAGACTCAGGCTCGATCGGGTTGACGATCGCGCCCCCGCTCAGAGTCGCGAGCATCTGACGGACGTTGGTGAGCTGGGCGTTGATGCTGTCCCTGCGCTGGGTGGCTGCGACGAGAACCCGCTCGGAGTCCTCGCGAATCCGCTCGGCCTTGGTCTTGGCCTCGGCCACCATCGACTCGGCCTGGCCCTTGGCCTCCGAGAGCTGGTGGGATGACTTGGTCGCAGCCTCATGCGCCCTCAGCTCGGAGTCGACACGGGTCTGCTCTGCCTGCTGCTGGACCGCGGCAAGCTGCTGCTCGGCAGCCGCGATCTGGACCGCGAACTCCTGGGCCGACGTGTCTCGACGGGTCGCGAGGGTCGTCTCGAAGTCGGCAGCAGCAGCGGCCGACTTGGCACGTGCACGCTCGTAGACTGCCTCGGCCTCTTCCCGGCGTGCTGTCGCCTGCCGGTCGGCGTCGTCCAGGATGCTGTCCGCACGGCGTCTTGCGTCCTCCAGGATCCGCGCGGCGTCGGCATCGGCGGCGCTGCGCGTCTCCTTGGCATAGACGTCCGCGCTCTCACGGGTTCCGCGAGCGCTCTCGTCGGCGAGTGCGTGGTGAGCCTCCGCGTCAGCCTGAGCACGGACGCGCAGCTCGTTGCCTTCCTCATCTGCGAGCTGCAACATCGAGCCGATGCGCTGGCCGAGATCTGCGTACGTCGGCGCTGCTGCCTTCTTCTGCTCTTCTTCAAGCGCGCGTCCCTTGGCCGCCTGAGCTTCGAGGTCACTGCGGAGCTGTTGCTGCGCGGCCTCCAGCTTGGTCACCTGGATGCTGAGATCGCCGGCCTCGCGTCTGGCCGCCGCAGCCGCCTGGGTCAGGTCGTTCACGTGCTGGTCCACTTGGGCGGTGTCGTAGCCGCGTAGCACGCTGCGGAACTGGGCGTTGGACTCGTTCATCAGGTTCCTATCGTCTCTTGCTCGGTGGGGTCAGTGTCGGTGTCATCAGGGGGGCGTGCAGTGGTGGAGTCGTCAGCGGTTGCTGGCTCGTCAGCGGTTGCTGGCTCGTCAATGGGGGGGTCGTCAGCGGTTGCTGGTTCGTCAGGGTCAGCTGGCTCGTCAATGGTGGGGTCGTCAGGGTCTGCTGGTTCGTCAGCGGTTGTTGCCTCGTCAGCAGTTGCTGGTTCGTCAACGGTGGGGTCGTCAAGGGTTGCTGGGTCGTGAGCGGTGACGGGGGCCGCGTGTTCGGGCACGGCAAGTGCCTCAATCACTCCGGACAGGTAGCCGAGCTGTTTGGTGATGTCGTCGCGTCGCTCAGCAAGTGCGCCAACCTCAGAGCGGGCCTGTTCCAGGAGGGCATGAGCCTCGGCCCGCACGGTGTCGGCGTCGGCTCTGGCAGCCGCCAGGGTTGCGGTCGCCTCGTCGCGAACCTCCCTGCGGTGATCGTGTGCCTCCGTCTGCAGACGGGCGACCTCCGCTGCAGCACGTTCGCGCAGCAGCTTGGCACCGCGTTCAGCCTCATCGAGCCGCCGTTGTGCGCGCTCGAGCCCCGCATGAGCCGTGAGGTCGGCCTCCGCGATGACCCTTTCGGAGTGAGCCTCGGCCCGCCCCCGTGTGGCGACGGAGTCCTTCTCGGCCGCCGCAAGAACAGCAGTGGCCTGGGCTCTGAGCCGCTCGGACTCCGCGGAGGCGTCGGCCACTGCAGCCCGCGAACGCAGTGCGACGCGGGCAATGATGTCCTGCAGCTGACGTCGGCGCGCGAACATGTGGGTAGCGGTGGCGTCGCGAACGTCCATCCGCTCCTGTTCGGTGCGGGCCTCGGCGGTGGACAGGAGAGCGCGGACTGCGCCTCGGGCCCAGTCCATGTGGTCGGCGGCTTCTTGCAAGACCCTGTCCGCCTCGGCCGTCGCGGCATCGCGCAAGGACGCAGCCTCAGTGGCCGAGCTGGCGCCGAGCTCGGCCGCTTCTGCCCGTGCCTTCTCGAGCACCTCAGCAGCGGTGGCGCGCGCCGCTTGCGCCTCAACGTTGGCCTGCGAGATCGCTTGGCTCGAGAACTCCTCTGCCGCGGCACGAATCGAAGCGGCCTCCTTGGCAGCCTCTTCCCCGAGCCGGATCAGCTCTGCGCTGACCTGGCTCTCTCGGGAGGCGAGAGTCGCTGCCGACTCGGACTGAAGCTCAATGATCTGCGCCCGAGCCCGTTCGAGCTCCGTGGTCGCGAGCCCGCGCAGCCGTTCGCTCTCGACACGTGCTTCGCGCCGGATCTCCTCGGCCTCGGCGGTTGACCTGGCAAGGAGCTCATCGCTGGTTCGGTCAGCGGCATCCGCAACAAGAGTGGCCTGGTCCGCCGCGTCGCCCACCAGCTGGGCTGCCTCGTCCTGGGCCTCCTGGAGCCGGGCCAGGGCTGAACGCTGCGCACTGAGCGCGTCGTTGTGGACCGTTGCCGCGGCATCATGCAGCCGCATGGCCTCGTCGTGGGCCGCGAGCGACTCGGCACGCATTGCTGCGGCCTCTGCCTCCACTTCGGCGCGCAGGCCATCGGCGAGGGCCTGGGCACGGGACAGCAGTCCGAAAGCTGCGGAGCTGGGCTCCTCCGGCTCGCGGGCCGGTTCGACCGAGGCCTCGTTCAGAGTCTCTGGCGAAGCGGTCACATCGTGAATCGTCCCATATGTACTGTGACCTTTACGACCCCGGTTCACCGCTGGACCTCCGTGGTCCGCGGGCTTGCGTGTCTCAGCCATTGGCGGCCTCGATAAGGAGGCGCTCCTCCTCCGGTTCCAGACCGGCTCGTCGTGGTCGAACCGGGTCTCGGGAGCGCTCCCACGCGAGGAGATCTGACAAGGTCTGCCTGAGCGGTCGACAGACTAGTCCGGCCGCAACAGCCGCGTCGGTGCTGCGCGCCGCGAAGCCCTGCCAACCGGGCGTGTGCAGCCACAGAGGGAGAGATCGAGGTCCGGCCCACTCCTGCACCTCGTGGGCGACCAGCCAGTCGTTGGTCACCGGGACGAGCGGACCGGTGTGACCAGCGACCTCGCGGGCCACCGCGAGATGCTGGGCGAGCGGGGTCACGGGCCCCGAGACGTTGAAGATGCCACGTGTCGAGTCCTCGATGCACCCCACGAGCCAAAGGGCGAGGTCACGCACATCCACAACCTGGGTCGACATGGCCTGTTCAGCGGGGACGAGCACACTGCCGTCGGCGCTCGAAGGTCGCGCGAAGCGTGAGGGCCAGTAGCCGGTTCGGTCGGTGTGGTCACCCGGCCCGGCGATCAGGCCCGACCGCGCGATAACCGACTTGTCCGTGCCGACACCCTCAAGTACTGCACGTTCGCACGCCACCTTCGCCTCGCCATACCGCTGCATGGTTGCGCTGTCCTCCGCAAGGGCCGGCAGCACGGCGGCAGACTCATCAGCGCCGATCGTGTCGTGTGTGAGGTACACCGAGCAGGATGAGACGTAGACCCAGGTGCCTGTCCGGCTTCCGAGGGCCCGGACCGCGCTTCGGACGAACCCGGGTTGCCACGAGACATCCACCACACCGTCCCAGTCCTGTTCTCGGACCTGGTCGTATGCCGTGCCCCCTTCCCTGTCGGAACACACGAAGGTCGCGCCGACGGGCACCTCGCCGGACTCACCGCGCGCGAGGCAGGTCACCAGGTGACCTCTTTCCAGACCTGCGCGGGCGACCTCGCCGCCGAGCCACGACGTCCCGCCGAGCACCAGAATCTTCATGGGGACACTCAAACAGGCTTGAACCGAATGTGTCACCCGTGGAGGCCAGGTTGAGCCGTTAGCTCAGCGCGATGGGGTCACAGCGACCTACAGTGTTGACATGGATCGTCGGATCTTCGGAATTGAGAACGAGTACGGCGTCACGTGCACCTTCGATGGGCAGAGACGCCTGACCCCTGACGAGGTGGCTCGCTATCTGTTCCGCAAGGTCGTGTCCTGGGGTCGGTCCTCAAACGTGTTTCTTGGGAACGGTTCCCGGCTGTACCTCGACGTCGGCAGCCACCCCGAGTACGCAACTCCTGAGTGTGATGACGTACGGCAGCTGGTCACTCACGACAAAGCCGGTGAGCGCATCGTCGAGGGACTTGTCGCAGACGCCCAGCAGAGGATCGCCGATGAAGGCATTGCCGGCGAGATCTATGTCTTCAAGAACAACACCGACTCGGCAGGCAACTCCTATGGCTGCCACGAGAACTATCTCGTCGGCCGCGCGGGGGAGTTCCAGAAGCTGTCCGACGTCCTGATCCCTTTCCTGGTCAGCCGCCAGATGATCTGTGGCGCCGGAAAGGTCACCACGACGTCGCGAGGGGCCACCTACTGCGTCAGCCAGCGGGCGGACCACATCTGGGAGGCCGTCTCCAGCGCCACCACACGCTCGCGCCCCATCATCAACACCCGCGACGAGCCGCACGCCGATGCCGAGAAGTACCGCCGGCTCCACGTCATCGTGGGTGACTCGAACATGAGTGAGTCGACCACCATGCTCAAGGTCGGTTCTGCCGATCTGGTGCTCCGGATGTTCGAGGCGGGCGTGGTGATCCGGGATCTCACGCTCGAGAACCCGATCAGGGCAATCCGCGAGATCAGTCACGACATCACCGGAAGGAAGAAGGTCAAGCTGGCCAACGGTCGTGAGATGACAGGTCTCGAGATCCAGAGGGAGTACTACGAACGGGCCACAGCCTTCGTCGAGCGCGAGGGTCTGGATGACCCGACCCACAAGATGGTGCTGGACCTCTGGTACCGCACACTCACGGCGATCGAGACCGGGGACCTTGCCCTGGTGGGAACCGAGATCGACTGGGTGATCAAGTATCGGCTGATCTCGCGTTATGCCGCCAAGCACGGTCTCTCCCTTGCTAGCCCGAGAGTCGCCCAGCTGGATCTGGCCTACCACGACATCAACCGCGAGCGCGGCCTGTTCTACCTCCTTCAGAATCACGGCAACGCCGCCCGAGTGTGCACCGACCCGGAGATCTTCGAGGCCAAGAGCGTGCCGCCCCAGACCACGAGGGCGAAGCTGCGAGGCGACTTCATCCGGTCGGCCCAGGAGCACAAGAGAGACTTCACCGTGGACTGGGTCCATCTCAAGCTCAACGACCAGGCACAAAGGACGGTCCTGTGCAAGGACCCCTTCGCCTCGGTCGACGCCCGGGTCGAGCGCCTGATCTCCAGCATGTGATCAACGACCCGCAGTGGTGCGGGTTCAGGGTCTACCCAGATGAGGGCGTTATGGTGGGGGTCGGATAATCCACCACAATCGATCGAAGGTCTTCGCGTGCGCCTGTCCCGTCTTCGTGCTGTCTCTGCCGCGGTCATACCCCTCGTCTTCCTTGCGGCCTGCGGCTCGAGCACGGCTGACACCCCGGCCAACGCCCTTGACGCCATCACAGTGGGTGGCACGAATGCGGCTCCGAAGGTCGCCTTCAAGACCAAGCCGCTGAGCGTGAAGGTGACTACCACCAAGATCGTCACAGAAGGCAAGGGCGCGAAGCTGTCGAAGGACAACTCGATCCTGTTCAACTACGTCCTGTTCAACGGCAAGGACGGCAAGCAGATCGAGTCCAGCTTTGGCAAGACAACGGCCGGTCTGGACCTCTCGTCCACATCCCTGCTGCCGGGGCTGAGCAAGGGCCTGACCGGTCAGCAGATCGGGACGAGGTTGTTGGTCGCGATCCCGCCGGTTGATGCGTTCGGTGCCCAGGGCAACGCCCAGGCAGGCTTCGGCCCCACGGACACAGTCGTCTTCTTTATTGACCTGGTCTCGGCCAGCACCCCGCTGAAAACCGCCACCGGTGCTGTCGTCCCGCCAAAGGCCGGGCTCCCGACTGCCATCGTTGACGGCGCAAAGGCGGCCACCATCACGGTCCCCAAGACCCCGGCACCCACGACGCTGATCATCCAGCCCCTGATCAAGGGATCTGGATCGGTAGTCAAGGCCGGCCAGACGATCAAGGTCAACTACACCGGCGTGCTGTGGAAAGACGGCAAGAAGTTCGATGCCTCCGGGGACCATGGATCGGCCTTCGACACTGCCATCGGCAAAGGCCAGGTCATCACCGGATGGGACAAGGGCCTGGTCGGACAGACGGTCGGCAGCCGCATCCTGCTGGTCGTGCCCCCGGCCGAAGGGTATGGCGCCAAGGGCTCCCCACCGCTGATCGGCCCGAAGGACACTCTGGTGTTCGTCATAGACATTCTTGCCGCGAGCTGACCTCGTCCGGCAACGACGCAAGTGAAAGGTGCTACCAGCATGGGTTTTGACCCAGATACCACCAAGCCTGAGATCGACTTCCCTGAGGGCGCCGCGCCCACCGATCTGGTGATCGAGGACCTCGTGGTGGGCGATGGCGCGGAGGCCAAGGCGGGTGACTCCATCAGCGCCCACTACGTCGGCGTGGCACATTCGACGGGTGAGGAGTTCGACGCCTCCTGGGGCCGCGGTGCGCCGTTGGACTTCCGTCTGGGCGTGGGCCAGGTCATCAAGGGCTGGGATGACGGTATTGCGGGCATGAAGGTCGGTGGCCGGCGCAAGCTGACGATCCCTGCGAGTCTGGCCTACGGCGACCGCGGCGCGGGTGGCGCGATCAAACCGGGCGAGACCCTGATCTTCGTTGTGGACCTGGTTGACGCCCACTGAGCCATGACCTCCTGGTTGCTCGAATCCGATGCAGTCCTCGTTAGCGGGTTCCTATCACCGTTGGCTGCTCATCTCGTGGCATTGGTGATGGAAACCTTCTAATGGCGGGTCAGATGCGCGAGAACGCTTCCCTCAGCAGCCGCTCGACCAATGGGGGGTGGTGGAGGTCCCGCCAGGTGAGCCGCACGACCTGGTAGCCCAACGATCGCAAAGCGTCCTCGCGACGCTTCTCGTCGATCAGCGCTTGCCGACCATCCGCGCCGGCGTACTTGACCAGGCCGTCGAACTCGACGATGGTGCGCTGGGCGCGGAACAAGAAGTCGACGCGCCCCACGAACTTTCCTCGTTCGTCGCGGATCTCTACCTGAGGTGCGACCGTCGGTAGCCCCAGTGAGACGAACAACACGCGCGCCCACGACTCTCCGGGGGACTCCGCCAGCCCATCAGCCAGCTCGACAGCAGCTCGGGCATCGGCCTTGCCCGGCCCCAGTCGTGCGACGCGCAGGGCAATCTCGAGATCGTCCTTGGTGACCTGACCGACAGATAGTGCCTTGTCCGCCGCCGCAACACCCGCCGCAATACCTGCGACTGCCGCCGCCTGGACGATGGCCATGGCGGGATGAACGACGCGGCTGCTGTCACGCTGCCTCGCGACCGAGTCAGGCAGCTCGGGGTGCACTCGGAGGCCGAGCAGGGTCCTCGGGCAGCCCGGGCCGGTCAGTGTCAGGTCCACGGCGTCGGCTTTGATGTTCAGTAGTGGCAGGTCATGGATGATCAGGGCTGAGAGGTGGCTGATGGCGTGTCGCGGGGGATAGCCCCGCGACACGGCTCGGGCGGTCAGAGCGTGTCGCGTCTCTGGACTGGCGTCAGTGAGGAGCCTTCCGTCAACGAAGCAGCCGGCTCTGGCCCTGAACAGATCACCGGCGGTCACGAGCCGACTGAGGCTGACGCTCGTGTAGCCACAGGAGTATGCCTCGGTCGCGGTCAGCAGTCCGTACTGTGCCGCGAGGCGTGCGAGCAGCAAGTCGTTCATCGCCGCAGCATCGACCCTCAGGACACCACCGGTCCTCTTGTCAGATGATGCCTGTGGACGATGAGGCTGCGGAGGTCCACCTGTGGACGAGGGAGTTCCCATCACCACTGGCGGATTCCCATCACCACTGGCGGAGATCCTCGTGCCAAGGATGATGGACACACGCCAACGAGGGTGAGTAAACCACCAAGAGACGTCAGGGGCCCAACAGGGTTGCCGCGAAGCGACCGGCCGCGGCGGCGGCAACAAATGAGGCCTCGTCCTGGTCGAGGCCGCGGCCCATGGTGCACAACGCCACCGGGCTCGATGCCAGAGCTTCGACCAGGCCTCCCGTCTCTACCTCCCTCAGGCTGAGCCGGCCCGCGCTGTCCCGGACGAGCCCCCGTGCCTGTTGAAGAACTCGTTCACCGAAGTCCCCGCTGAGTAACGGGACGGGCAGATCCGCTGGAGCCATGGCCACCCGGCCGTATGCCGTGAGGCTGTGGTGCGAGATGCCTCGATGTCGTTCACGTGGGTCGGCTTGAGAGACCCGTAAGGAGGCAATCGCTCGTCCACCGAGCACCGCGGCAGCATTGACTGTCTCCCCGGCAGCCACGCCGGAGTAGCCCCACTCGGAGTCGGTGCCCAGGTTGCCGGGACCCTGCGCGACAATCGCCGCATCTGCATGCAGTACGAGGGCCGCGGCCAGCAGGCCTGTGTGGACGTTCACGGCCTCGAGGTCGCCGCCGAAGGCCTGACCCACGGTAATGGTGCCGGCGAGCCACCCGGCGTCGCGCAGCCCGGCCACGGTACGCGAGAACGCCATGGGCAGGGCGCCACCGTCGGTCATGACGTACGCAACCCTGGCCCGCGGCTCGGCCTCGCGGAGGCCGACCAGGATCGCCGGGACTGCGGAGTGCAGGTCAGCCACGATGACGGGCATCCCTTCGATCCCGCCGACATCGCTGAGGATCTCGTGGTGAGGGCTCTCCTGCTCGTCGACGCCCAGCACCACCGTCTGCAGCGGCGTATAGCGAGCTTTAACGATGTGGCCGGGGCAGGGTTCTGGGTCGGCCGGCAAGCGGTCGGGGATCGCCACGACCAGGGCCATCCCGCCTGTGCCCAGCCCAAGCTCCAGAGCTGCGACATTGAGCAGTACCCGATCGCCCGGCTGCGGCTCTCCGACCAGATCGCTGTAGGCCAGAGCGGGCAGCCTCCGGCCTGTCGGCCCCGTGAGTACAACATCCAGCTCCGTGGCCCCGGACCATCGTGCCCGGACCCGTTCGACAGTTGCCTCGCGCCACTGGATCACGCCACGAACAGTAGTGGTGGAGGTGCGCCACGGCGCACTTCACCGTCCGGTAGCGTCCAGTCTCATGAAGGCCCAGCCCAACGCATCCGTCAAGACCGAGCGCCTGCTCAACCTCGTCATCTGCCTGCTCTACACGCGTATGCCACTGTCCAAGGCCAAGATTCGTGATGCAGTCCCGCAGTACGGCACGACGGCGTCTCTCGAGGCCTTTGACAGGATGTTCGAACGGGACAAGGACGAGCTGCGCGACCTCGGCATCCCCCTTGTGACCGAGACGGGTGACGCACTCTTCGACGACGAGCCGGGATACCGCATCGACCGCCGCGAGTACGCCCTGCCCGAGATCTCCTTTGCCGCCGACGAGCTGGCGGTCCTCGGCCTGGCCAGTCGAGCTTGGGCGCAGGCCAGCCTGGCGGGACCCGCGGCCCAGGCGCTGCGCAAGCTCGAGGCTGCCGGTGTGGAACGCGACGACGCATCCCTGATCGGCATCGAACCTCGCGTCCGGACTGCTGAGCCGGCGTTCGGGGCGGTCAAGGACGCAGTGCTGGCACGCACTCCGGTGGCGTTCACCTATCGGACCGCCAGCTCCGGAGACGTGGCGGTCCGCCATGTCCAGCCTTGGGGAATCGCTTCATGGCATGGCCGCTGGTACCTCACCGGCTTCGACACCGATAGGGACGCACCGCGGGTATTTCGGCTGGGCCGGATCGAGGGCAAAGTGGCCACCGATGGCAAGGCAGCGTCATACGAGGTGCCCGCCGATCATCAGCCCAAGGCGATGATCAGTACGCAGGCCGTGGAGCGCGACCCCCAGCCTGCGGTGCTTCGGGTGCGGGTGGGAGCCGGTCACAGTCTGCGACACCGGGCCCGCGCTGTCCTGGATCTGGACGACTCCTGGTCACGGGTCGAGGTCGACTTCACGGACACCGAGGCCTTTGCCGACGAGATCAGCAGCTTCGGCCCTGATGTCCTGGTCGAAACGCCCAGTGAGCTGAAGCGGTCCGTGATCCGCAGGTTGACCGGGGCCCTGGGCCAGGGGCCTGGCCACGAGGAGGCGAGCAGATGAGCGCCGTGGAGCCATCCAGGCGCAACCCGCCAGAGTCGGCCACCATGCGGCTTTCGCGGCTTCTGACGATGGTGCCATGGCTGCTGAACCGCCAAGGCGTTGAGATCGAAGAGGCGGCGCGAGAGTTCGGGGTGACGCCGGCACAGGTCGAAGCCGATCTTGCGTTGCTGTTCCTGTGTGGTACTCCCGGCGGCTACCACGGCGATCTGATCGAGGCTGAGTGGGAGAGCGGCAGGGTCTTCCTGGGCAACGCGGACACGATCAAGCGTCCGCTGCGCCTTGGCGTTGACGAGGCCCTCACCCTGATCGTGGGTCTGCGCGCACTGGCCGCCGTCCCCGGAATCGGCGAGCGCGATGCCGTTGTTCGCGCACTGGCCAAGATTGAGGCGGCTACCGGGTCCGCAGCAGCGGGTAGCTCGCGCATCCAGGTCGTGATCGACGAGGGCACCAGCAACGAGGCGTTGGCTCTGGCACAGCAGGCGTTGGCGGCGCATCGCCGGGTTCACCTGCGATATCTGGTTCCCGGACGCGACGAGTCCACGGAGCGAGATGTGGACCCAATGCGGGTGATCAACTTCGACGCGCAGTGGTATCTCGAAGGTTGGTGCCATCGGGCCGAGGACGTCCGCTTGTTCCGAGTCGACCGGATCGAGTCCGTCACGATCCTGGATCAGGACGGCACGCCGCCATCCGGCGCGGAGCCACGCGACCTCGACTCGGGAGTGTTCACGCCACGCGCCGATGACCAGCTGGTCAGGGTCGCGTTGGAGCCTGGGGCGGCATGGGTGAGCGACTACTACCCCACCGAGAGCGTTGAGGCGACGCCCGGAGGAGGAGCGGTCATCACGCTGCGGACCGCTGACACGGCCTGGCTGCGGCGCCTGATGTGGCGACTAGGTGCTCAGGCCTCGATCCTCGAGCCAGCAGAGCTGGCGCTCGCGGTTCAGAGTGGCGCTCGCGCCGCGCTCGACGCGTACGCCGCCTCAGCCAAGTCAATCCAGCCGAACGGGTAGGGTTCTGCCTCATGTGGTGGCTCTTGTTCTGGGTGTGCCTGCTCCTGGTTTCGGGCGTCTATGTCGGTGCGCGTGCCTGGGGGCTCTGGGGGCAGACCAAAGAGCTGGGGTCTGAGCTGGCAGTCGCCGAAGGACGTCTCAATGCCGTCCAGAGCCAGTTTGACGTGCTTGGAGAGCGGATCGGCGGTCCGGAACAGCTGGCCGTCTTCTCGGGTGTTGCCTCAGCTCGCAAAGCGCGTGACCGCGCCAAGGCAGCCGGTCAACACGCTCGCCAGCAACGTCTCGCAGTTTCCCACCCAATGAAGGTCAAACACGTAGACTCGTAACTGTTGCTCACCGGCAAGTCGTCACAGGATCACGAAAGGTCTCTCCCATGGGCGCGTTAAGGCCTGTTCATATCCTCATCCTCATCCTCGTAGTCATGGTTCTCTTCGGATACAGGAAACTGCCGGATGCCGCGCGCAGCCTCGGCCGCTCGATGCGCATCTTCAAGTCCGAAGTCGAGGAGATGAAGAAGGACGGCCACTCCACGCCCAGCGCCGCGAGCAGCGACACTGTCAGGGGTGAGACGGTGCATCCGAGCCCAGACCCCACTCCCGACCCGACCGCGAACCAGGCTGCCGGCTCGAGCGAGCGCGAGCCGCACAACCAGCCGCCGGCCTGAGCTGCACGCCATCAGCGACAATCCCGCGGTCTTCTGAGAATCACCCTCGAACATGGCAATACTGGGTCATAAGCGCAACGCTGGCGGGCGGATGAGCCTTGGTGACCACCTTCGCGAACTCCGGCGGCGAGTCTTGGTTGCCGCGGGTGCAATAGCCGTTGGCAGTGTGCTCGGATGGGTTGAGTACGACTGGCTCTTCAACCAGATTATGGCGCCGTTGCGCAAGATGGCGGCAGAGCGCCACGGCCTGGTCAACATCAACTTCAACGGCATCACCCAGCCTTTCACTGTGCAGCTTCAGGTGGCCCTTTTCGTCGGCGTCATCGTGGCCAGCCCGGTCTGGCTCTACCAGGTGTGGGGATTCATCGTCCCGGGGCTGACCAAGCGTGAGAAGCGCACGGCGATGGCCTTCATAGGAGCCGCCGTGCCTCTTTTTCTCACGGGATGCTTTCTCGCAACCCAGACGGTTCCGCGAGCCGTGGAGGTACTTCTCGGCTTCACCCCGAAGGGAGCGGCCAACCTGCCGGACGCAGCGCTCTACCTGACCTTCGTGACCCGGTTCATCCTCGCTTTTGGCCTGGCATTCCTGCTCCCCGTGTTCCTCGTCGGCCTCAACGCCGCCCACGTTCTGCCCGCCCGCATGATGCTCAAGGGCTGGCGGGTTGCCGTCCTGCTCATCTTCGTCTTCGCGGCCATGATGACGCCGACCCCCGATGCATGGACGATGCTCGTTCTTGCCTTGCCGATGGTGGGGTTGTACTTCGCCGCCGTCGGAGTTGCCACTCTTATGGACAGGCGGCGTGCGCGCCGGGAGCATCAATGGGCCAATGTCGCCGATGACGAGGCGACCCCGCTCGATGACGAGTCGGTTCCTCTCGACCACGGCGCCAGCCCTCTTGACGTGCGAGCTAGCCCTCTTGACGATGAAGCCGGCCCGCATTAGCTCTCGCCGGTGATCAAGCGAATCGGACTGATCGTCAACCCCACGGCAGACAAGGGTCGCGGTGCCGCGATCGGCACCGAGGTGGCTGCGCGTCTGGCCGCCCACGGTCATGAGGTGATAGACCTCTCCGATAGGTCGGGACCCGCTGCGCGCGAGCGTGCCCTGGCCGCCATGGCCTCGGGGCTGGACGTGTTGGCAGTCACCGGTGGGGACGGCACGGTCAACCTTGGGGTCAACCTCTGCGCCGGGACGGAAACTGTCCTCGCCATCGTTGCCGCCGGCACCGGGAACGACGTCGCCCGTGCTCTTCATCTGCCGCTTCATGACGCTAAAGCTGCGGCGAAGGTCTTGGACGGTGGCACGGTTCGGACCATCGACGCCGGCCGGCATACCGACTCCGAGGGCGTCTCGCGCTGGTTCGTCGGCGTCCTGGGCGCGGGGTTCGACTCGGTGGTCAACGAACGTGCCAACACCTGGGGGTGGCCAAAGGGTCGGATGCGCTACAACCTGGCCATTGCCCGAGAACTGCCTCTTTTCAAGCCGATTCCCTATGTCATCGAGGTCGACGGCCTCCGCCACAGCACCGAGGCGATGCTGGTCGCCGTGGGCAATGGCCCGTCCTACGGCGGCGGCATGTTGGTGTGCCCGGACGCCATCTTCGACGACGGCATGTTCGACATCCTGATCGTGCACCAGATCTCGACCCTCGAGTTCCTCAAGATCTTCCCCAAGGTGTTCAGCGGCAAGCACGTGGGACACCCCGCGGTGGAGATCCTGCGGGGTACTGAGGTTCGGCTGGAGGCCCCCGGAATCGTCAGTTACGCCGACGGCGAACGCTTTGAACCCCTTCCGCTAACCTGCCAGAACGTGCCCGGCGCGCTGAACGTCCTGGTCTCTGGTCCCTGACGTAGCCTGACGCCATGGCCACCTCAACCGGCGCGGCACAGCCTGAGATCGATGCGTTCGCCAAGAGCTTCGACTTCCCGCTCGACGACTTCCAGGTGCGGGCGTGCCAGGCTGTTGGTTCGGGCCAGGGCGTGCTGGTGGCCGCGCCTACGGGTGCCGGCAAGACGATCGTGGGCGAGTTCGCCGTGTTCCTGGCGCTTGCCACGGGCCGTAAGGCGTTCTACACCACCCCCATCAAGGCCCTGTCGAACCAGAAGTACGCCGACCTGGTCCGCCGCCACGGCATCGACCAGGTGGGTCTGCTCACCGGAGACTCCTCGATCAACGGGGAAGCGCCGGTCGTGGTGATGACCACCGAAGTGCTGCGCAACATGATGTATGCCGGGTCTGGAACGTTGCGCGGACTCGGCTTCGTGGTGATGGACGAGGTGCACTATCTCGCAGATCGTTTCCGCGGGGCCGTCTGGGAGGAAGTCATCATCCACCTGCCCCAGGACGTTCAGGTGATCTCCCTGTCGGCGACCGTGAGCAATGCCGAAGAGTTCGGGGCCTGGCTCGGCGAGGTTCGAGGCAACACCGAGGTGATTGTCGAGGAACACCGCCCCGTGCCGCTGTGGCAGCACATGATGGTCGGTCAGGGCTTGTACGACCTCTTCGCAGAGGAGAGCTCCTCCGGCACACCGATAGAGGACTCGACCCGGGTCAATCCGCAGCTGCTGGAACGGATCCGTGAGCGCGACAGGGCAGGTCGCCAGGAGAGCGTCGGCCGCTCTCGTAATGGCGGCGGGGACGGTCGCGGTCGAGGTGCTTCGGCAGCCAGGGGGCATGATCGCGGTCGAGGTGCTTCGGCAGCCAGCGGGCATGATCGCGGTCGTCGCGCCCTGGTCGGCGGCTCGGGCGAGCCCGGCCAGGATCGCCTTCGTGGAGCCGCGCCGGCTGGGCAAGGCGGCCGTTTCGGCGGGGGCCCAAGCCGATCACAGGTCGTCGAGCGGCTCGACCGCGACGGCCTGTTGCCGGCAATCACCTTTATCTTCAGTCGTGTCGGCTGCACGTCCGCGGTGAGCCAGCTGCTGGCCAACGGCATGCGGCTGATACCGCAGGCTGAGGGGGACCGGATCCGTCGTACGGTCGAGGAAAGGATCAGGGGCTTGGCCGACGAGGACCTCGGCGTCTTGGGCTACTGGGACTTCGTCGAAGGCCTGACCCGAGGGTTCGCGGCCCATCATGCCGGGATGTTGCCGACGTTCCGAGAGATCGTTGAGGAGCTTTTCACCGCCGGCCGGATCCGTGCGGTGTTCGCAACGGAGACGCTGGCCCTGGGCATCAACATGCCCGCGCGGTCCGTCGTCCTGGAGAGACTGGTGAAGTTCAACGGCGAGACGCACGCGGACATCACCCCTGCGGAGTACACGCAGCTGACAGGACGCGCCGGCCGGCGCGGCATCGACATCGAGGGCCACGCGGTCGTTCTGTACAACCGGGGCCTTGACCCCCTCGCGGTCGGAGGTCTGGCGTCTACGCGCACCTATCCACTGCGTTCAAGCTTCCACCCGACCTACAACATGGCTGTCAACCTGGTCGGCCAGGTCGGGCGCGAGGCGGCTCGCGACCTCCTGGAGACCTCGTTCGCGCAGTTCCAGGCGGACCGTGCCGTCGTCGGGATGGCGGTGACCGTCAAGCGCAACGAGGAGGCTTTGGCTGGCTATGCCAAGTCGATGACCTGCCATCTCGGGGACTTCACCTCGTATGCCGCGCTCCGCAACGAGATTCGAGATGTCGAGAAGGAAGCAGCCAAGGCCCGATCGGCCGGTCGACGGGCAGAGGCGGCACTTAGTCTCGAGAAGCTCCGGCCTGGGGACGTGATCAAGATTCCGGGGGGACGACGCTCGGACTACGTGATCGTCATACAGGGCAACGGTGGCGGTAAGAAGGAGGGCGCCTCGCCCACGGTCCTCACGTCGGACGCGCGGGTGCGTCGGCTCACGCTCGTGGATGTGCCCACGCCTGTCGACCCCGTCTTGAGCCTCAGTGTCCCGAAACACTTCAACGCACGAAATGCCAAGTCCCGCAAGGATCTTGCGGCGACGATGCGCGTCAAAGTCCCTCACGAAACACCGGCGCCACGTCATGCCGGCTCTGGCGACTCCGAGGCGGGAGCTCGTGTCACCGACCTGCGTCGGCAGATGCGAGCGCACCCGTGCCATGGCTGTCCGGAGCGAGAAGACCACGCTCGCTGGGCCGAACGATGGTGGCGGCTGCGTCGTGAGACTGACGCGGTGGCGCGCACTGTCGAGGGCAGGACCAGCACGGTCGCCCGGACGTTCGACCGCATCTGCGAGCTGCTGGTGGGGCTGGGATACCTCACCGAAGGTGGCGCCGCAGTGACGCCGCAGGGGAACACGCTGAAGCGGCTGTATACCGAGAAGGACCTCTTGGCGGCCGAGTGTCTGCGCGATGGGCTCTGGAAGCGACTGGACCCACCTAGTCTCGCTGCCGTCGTCTCGACGTTGGTCTACGAGCCCCGGGGCAGCGATGGTGACGTTTCCCCACGGATGCCCAACGACGACGTGAGAGAGGCGTACGACGCCATGCTTCGTCGATGGAGCCAACTCGAGGACAGCGAGCGTGCGCACACCCTGCCCATGACCGCCTCTCCTGACGCGGGCATGGCCTGGATGATGCACCGGTGGGCGTCCGGTCAGCGCCTTGAGGTGGTTCTGCGCGACACCGAGATCGCTGCCGGTGACTTCGTTCGCCGATGCAAGCAGGTCATTGATCTCCTCGGTCAGATCGGTGACTCGGCTCCGGATCCTGCGCTGTCGGTGACCGCCAGACGTGCCATGGACGCCGTGATGCGCGGCGTCGTCGCGGCCGACCGACTCGACTGACGTGCCTTGACGGCAAGCAGTCCGCAGGGCTGTCAGTCAGCTTCACCCAGACCGAGAGCGCTCAGCACGCGGTTGATCGGTGAGGTCAGGCCATAGACCGAGGCAAGCGATGAGAGCAGTGTGAGATCGGCAACCTCGCGGGGGAGTGAGGCGTCAAAGTCCGGCACCGGCGCGTCGAGTGCGACCTGGACAACTGTCGGCGCAACGTCCAGATAGGCAGAAGCCGCTTCCAGCCGGGTCCGTTGTGCGCCCTTGATCTGTGGATCGCCCTCGGCGACGGCGCGGCGCAGGCTGGCCAGATCGCCATACCGGTTGATCAGCGTGGCAGCTGTCTTCTCACCTATTCCTGCAACGCCGGGCAACCCGTCGCTCGTGTCACCGCGCAATGTTGCCATGTCGGCGTAAGCCTGTCCGGTGCCGACGGCGTACTTGCTCTGCAGGAAATCTTGCGTAACCACGTCGGGATCTCGGACACCACCTCGCGCGGTGTAGAGGATCCTGACCCCGGCATCGTCGTCTACGAGCTGGAACAGATCGCGATCGCCGGTAACGACGTCGACGTGCTGTCGACCCCGCGCGCGATGCGTCAAGGTGCCAATGACGTCGTCCGCCTCGTAGCCATCGCTGCCTATCCGGGCAATCCCCAACGCCCGCAACGCATCCACAATCAATGGTACCTGAGGCGTGAGGTCCTCAGGGCTCTCCTCCTGGACTGTGCTCCCCTCGCTGAGACGATGCGACTTGTAGGTCGGGATTGCGTTGACCCGGAACGCAGGGCGCCAGTCGTTGTCCCAACAGGACACCAGATGGGTCGGCCGATGCGTGACGACCAGGGAGGCGATCATCTCCAGAAACCCGCGCACGGCGTTGGTGGGCGGTTCGTCAGGGCTTCGTCGCTGGTCTGGAACGCCATAGAAGGCGCGAAAGTACAGGGACGCGGAGTCCAGGAGCATGAGGCGCTGAGTCATGTTGCCATCGTGTCATTAGCGCCCGCACCGTCGCACCGGATCCGAGGTCAGTAGCCTTGCGCCATGGAGGAACTGGATCGCCGCATCATCGGGTTGTTGTCGCAGGACGGTCGCATGAGCTTCACAGATCTCGGCAAGGTCACCGGGCTCTCGACATCAGCGGTCCACCAGCGGGTACGCAAGCTTGAGGAGCGCGGGGTGATTCAGGGGTACCGCGCCGTGGTCGACCATGACGCGCTGGGTCTGCCGCTCCTGGCCTTCATCTCGGTGACGCCGCTGGACCCGTCAGCCCCGGACGACGTGCCGGACAGGCTACGTGACATCGCGGACATTGAGGCTTGCCACTCGGTCGCGGGGGAGGAGAGCTACATCCTCAAGGCCCGGGTGGCCACGCCTGGGGGTCTCGAGGACCTGCTCGCACGGGTGCGATCCGGCGCGAACGTCTCGACCCGAACGACCGTGGTGCTCTCCACCCCTTGGGAAGAGCGTCCCCACACCGTCGATTGACCATCACCAGGCAGGTGAACCTCCCGAACGTCAGCTGAAGTTCCAAAGCGTGAGCTGAATCACCCGAGCGTCACCCGAACCATTCGGTTGAGCGCGTACTTCGGGGTCAAACGACTTAGCGTCGACTCATGCGACGCGTGCCTCGACGTCAGGTTTGCCAGGTGACGTCGTGGGCGGTGACGGTGGCGGTGAGGTCGTGTTGGTGGACCCAGGTGTGGTGGTAGCCGCAGAGCAGCGCGAGGTTGAGCAGGGCGGTGGGTCCGCCCTGGATCCAGTGTTTGACGTGGTGGGCGTCG
>JBBRZV010000003.1:0-89791 GCA_038236365.1 Actinomycetales bacterium
CAGGTGGACGCCGGGCAGCACGCTGGCCTTGTCAACAGCGCTGTAGCCGGCAGTGGCTTCGTGGGTGTAGCCCATGTCCGCGAGGCGCTTGAGCATCCGGGCGCCGTCGGTGCGGATGGTGGATCCGGGCTCGATCACGGAAGCGGCGAACTCGACCAGTTCCAGGCTTCCTGGCCTCTGGGCCACGGCCATCCGCACTCGGCCCAGGCGGCGACCGCCGTTGTGTTCCACCGCAATCATGATCGGGACCTTGCCGCTGGCGGCACCGAAAACGCCGGGGGTGACACCGCCAACAAACGTCTCGTCGACCTCGACAATGCCGGCCAGCAGGTCACGGTCGGGGCGAACCATGGCCCGGCGCAGCTTGTGCAGCCATGCCCATGCGGTCTCGTACGAGGCGAACCCCAGAACCCGCTGCAGGCCCAGGGCCGACATCCCGTTCTTCTGCGAGGTCACGAACCAGATCGCCGCAAACCATGTCGACAGCGGGGTTCGGGTGCGATGAAAGATCGTGCCCGCAGTCACCGAAGTCCTGCGCTGGCACTGGCGGCACATCCACAGTCCGGTCCCGGTGCGCCAGAACTCGCCCCACCCACACGCGGGGCACTCGAAGCCTTGGGGCCAGCGCAGCTTGGCCAGGTAGTTCAGACACGCCTGGTCGTCCGGGAACCACTTCAACAACTGCTGGTAGGTCGCCGGATAGTCCACGCCGCCAACCGGGTTCACGCTCATACCCATACTCTACTTCAGTTAAGCGTATATGCAGAACATATGTCCAGTCTAGCCTACGGGACCGACAGAGACAAGGCCTGGATCAATGAAATACGTTGCAAATAAAAGAAAGTCATGTACGTAGGAGTGCTACCACTAGTTCGTGGCAACCTCCACGAAATGCTCGACGGTTGGGGCTGGGTCATAGAAATGGTGGAGAAGCTGCTTCCACTGTTCGAACTCGGGTGAGCGACGAAACCCTTCGACGTGGTCCTCGAGGCGCTCCCACTCCACGAGCAACAGATAGTTGCCGGGACGCTCCAGGCACCGGCTCAAGGACACCGTCCTGAACCCGGGCATCGAAGAGATAATCGGTCTTGCCTCAGCAAATGCGGCTTCGAAGTCGAGCTCGCGGACAGGTCGGATGCTGAGGAGCGCGTGTTCGAGGATCATGCGTGCATCCTTCCGCACGCTGCAGCTCTGGGACAGTATCCACGGAACCGCTAGCCCGTCCTGCCCTCCATTCATTCGACCTACCTCCACACGCTTCCCGACCACCTCAAACCGGGCGCCGTCGACAACAGGTGTGATCAACCGCAGCCCCAGCACACCGGAGGCTGGACCTGCTACGGGCCTCTGCCGGTACAGCCCACGGCTCATAGCTGAGGTGGCCTGAGCCGGCGGGCGACGACCACTCGCCTGCGCGGCCCAGAGCGAGTCTGGCACGATGCATCCATGGGGATCTCGAAGAAGCTGTTGTCCGATGGCGAGCAGGTCGTCCTAAGTGTCCGAACGCACCCCAAGGCGCTGATCGGGCCCGTCGCGCTCTTGATCCTGCTGGTAGCCGGCGTTATCACCGCCGCGATGCTGCAGCCTGACAACTCAGTCGTTGGTCTCGGCGCCGCAGTTGTGGCCGTGCCGGTGGTGATCATCTGGGTGGTCATCCCCTTCGTCCGTTGGATGACCTCGACCTACACGGTGACCAATCGCCGGTTGATCACCCGCAGCGGCGTCCTGACCCGCACCGGCCGTGACATCCCGCTTTTCCGCATCAACGACGTGGCGTACGAGAAAGACCTGCTGGACCGAATCCTTGGCTGCGGCACCCTGATCATCTCCGACGCCTCCGAGAAGGCTGGTCTGGTCCTGCCGGATATCCCCCACGTGGAGCAGGTGCATCTTCAGATCTCGGACCTGCTCTTCGACAGGGACGACGGCAACGACGACGACGGCAGCCGTGTGCCTGGAGAGTCCCCGCGCAACAACCGCTGAACCCAAAGGTATGCCGCGCCCCGTATTCAGGGACGCGGCATACGAACTTCGGGGGAGCGGCTGTTCAGACGAGCTGGGCCACCGAGGCTGCGTGGCTGGCAGCTGCCTTAGCGGCGGCAGCAGCGTGGGCGGTGTCGAGCTCACCGTGCTCGCGCCACCAGTCCTGACCCGATTCGGGCAGGGTGTAGATCGGGTCGTAGTACGCGAACTCACGCGACAGCGCTTCGGTGTCTGCGCCCTCGATCGAGGTGCGGTAGTTCTTGCGCCAGAACGACATTCCGCGTTCGGTGTCGTAGGAGTCCACCTGGTGCACCCAGCGTTTGCCCACGAACGGGACGTCGCAGACAACACGTGGCGTCGCAAAGCCCGGCAGGTAACCCATGATGTCGTGCTGGAGCCGCTGGGCCTCGGCGAGCGAGAGGCGCCAGTGCTCGGCGAACGGGATCATGTCGCACATGTAGAAGTAGTACGGCGTGATCGAGGCCTCGTCCTGCATGGCGAAGCACAGGTCGAGCAGCTGCTCGACGGAGTCGTTGACACCGCGCATGAGGACGCCCTGGTTACGGACGTCGCGAACCCCTGCGTCCAGCATCGCCCGGGCGGCGGCGGCCACGGCGGGCGTCACCGACTGGGCACTGTTGATGTGCGTGTGGATCGCCAGGGAGACGCCACGTTGACGGGCCTTGATCGCGACCCGGCCCACACCTTCGACGACCTCGTCCGACAGCCAGTGCTGTGGCAGACCCATCAACGCCTTGGTGGCCAGACGGATGTCGCGGATGTTGTCAATCTCGAGCAGTCGGTCCAGGAAGGCCTCGAGGTTCTTCCAGGGCATGTTGGCCACGTCGCCCCCCGAGACGACTACGTCACGTACCGAAGGGTTGTCGCGCAGGTAGCTCATCATCCCCGCATAGCGGTCGACCGGCTTGAGGTCGAACTTGAGCTTGGGGATGACCGGCGTGGAGTTTCCGACCAGGTCCATACGGGTGCAGTGACCGCAGTACTGCGGGCAGGTCGGCAGCAGCTCGGCCAGCACCTTGGTGGGATAGCGGTGGGTCAGGCCTTCGACGGCCCACATATCGTGCTCGTGCAGCGAGTCACGAGAGGAGTACGGGTGGCTCGGCCAGTCGGTACGCCGGTCGCTGAAGACCGGGAGCATGTACCGGCGGACGGGGTCGGCGTAGAACGCTCGGGTGAAGTCCTGACCGGCGCGCGGAACAGAGCCTGCGGACTCTCGCACACACGGCACCATCGTGTTCATCATCTGTGGCGGCACGAGCATCGACATCGTGGCCCGCTCGGCCTGGTCCCGCTCGAGATCGGAGTAGAACGCGTCCGTGAGCAGGTCACCCATCAGTGCCCGGAGGCCCTTGATGTTCTTGACGGAGTTGAGCCGCTGCCACTGGGGACTGGCCCAGTCCGCCGCCGTGACATGACGCCATCCGGGCAGTCGGGTCCAGTCCGGCTCCACAAGCTCGTGGCGCAGGTAGGCATAGGGCTGCTCGATCTTTGTGTGCATAACTGACATGATACGGGAGAACTTGCGGTGGATGTATCGCCACGCCGCAAAATCTGTTCACGATAGCCACAAACCAGGAGTAAACAGTGAATTTGTCCGCCGTCCGCCCCGGAGGCTCACCCGTGGGTCTGCACCGCGTGCTCGAGCCAACGGGAGAACAGGTCACGCTGCCCCAGTCCGCTCAACGACTGGACACCTCCCCGCAGCTCTGGACGGACGAGGTGCGCATCGACATCGAGACTCTCAACCTTGATGCTGCCTCGTATCGCCAGCTCTCGGAGACACACCAGCTGCCGGGAGGGGGCACGGACGGCGAGGCCGTAAAGGCGGCGGTTCTGGACATCGTCGCTACCCGCGGCAAGATGCAGAATCCCGTCACCGGCTCAGGCGGCATGCTCATGGGAACGGTCGCCGAGGTCGGCCCGCACAGCCCGCTCGGGCTGGAAGTGGGCGACCATGTCGCGACCTTGGTGTCCCTCTCATTGACGCCGTTGCAGATCACTGACGGTCTGGCCCGCTGGGACGGGTTGCGGGAGCGGGCACCCGCGGCCGGCCATGCCATCCTGTTCGGCCGGTCGATAGCGGCAGTCCTTCCAGACGACCTCGAGCCCGAGCTCGCGCTGATGGTGATGGATGTCTGCGGTGCGCCGGCGCTCGTGGCCCGGCTGGTCCGCGAATACGGTGCCAGGGGCGAGGCACCCTCGGTGCTCGTTCTTGGGGGGGCAGGCAAGTCAGGGTCACTGTCCCTGGCTGCGGCGCAGGACGCAGGTGCCGGACGCCGTATCGCCGTCGTCCCCAACGAGCGCGAGGCGCGGATGCTTCAGGACACCGGTCTGGCCGACCATGTCGTCATCGCGGACGCGCGCTCCCCCCTTGGCCTTTCCGGAGCCGTCGAAGCGGCCGGCGGCGCAGCGGACATCACCGTGGTCTGTGTCGACGTCCCTGGGTGCGAGCAGCCAGCTCTGCTGTCCACTGCGCAAGGTGGCACGGTGGTGTTCTTCTCGATGGCGACCAACTTCGCGGCGGCCGCTTTGGGCGCTGAAGGTCTGGCCGCCGATGTGCGGATGCTCGTGGGCAACGGGTACGTCCCCGGCCATGCGGAATACGCCTTGAAGCTGTTGCGTGGAAACGCTTCAGTCCGGGGGCTTTTCGAGGGCCGGCTCCGGCGCGAGCAGACTGAGGTCTTGTGAGCAGCGAACCAACACCAAGAGGCGCCTCCACGCTGTATCGCGGCGGGCACGTCTACGGGCCGGCGGAGCCTCTCGCAACAGCGATGGTCGTTGCCGACGACAAGATCGCCTGGGTCGGGTCCGAGGAGGCCGCAGCCGGTCTCGTCGACGGCGTGGGACATGTCGTCGACCTCGGCGGCGCTTTGGTCACCCCTGCCTTTGTCGACGCCCACGTTCACGTGTCGGCGACCGGCATGGGTCTGCGCAGCGCGTCGCTCACCGACGTCCACTCATTGCAGGAGGCCCTGGCCACGATCGAGGACGCTGCCCGTCGGCGGGCAGGGCGCCCCGTCTATGCCCCCGGCTGGGACGAGCGGGACTGGCCCGAGGGTCGCGCGCCGACCGCCCAGGAGCTGGACCGTGCCTCCTACGGCGGGGTGGTCTACTCCCCACGGGTCGACGGCCACTCAGCCGTGATCTCCTCAGCACTGGCGGCCGCGTCCGGTGCCCGCAACCATCCGGGCTGGAGCGAGAGTGCCCTGGTGACCCGAGAAGCCCACCATGCCGCGCGGGACTCGTTTCAAGCAGGCATCAGCCAGGCTGACCGCCGCAGCGATATCGATGCCGCACTCGCGGCCGCGGCCGCCGCAGGTATCGGCCTGGTGCATGAGTGCGGTGGTCCGACGCTCAGCTCCGAGGCCGACTTTGCCGATGTTCTTGAAGCCGGAAAGAGCGGCGGGGGTTCGCAGGTCATCGGCTACTGGGCCGAGCTCGTCGGCGATGAGGAGTCCGCCCGCGCGCTGGCCAGCCGACTGGGTGCGCGGGGACTGGCCGGCGATCTGAACATCGACGGCTCGATCGGCTCGCGGACTGCATCGTTGCGAGAGCCGTATGCCGACCTGGGTGATCCCGCACACCACGGAAACGCCTATCTCACCGTCGAGCAGGTACGTGACCATGTCGCAGCGTGCTCGCTAGCCGGCATACAGGCCGGGTTCCATGTCATCGGCGATGCCGGGGCCGACACAGTGGTTGCCGGGCTGCAAGCGGCGGCCGCAAAGGTCGGCATGGCCAAGGTCATCGCAGCACATCACCGGCTCGAACACCTGGAGATGGTCGATGCCGAGGGGATCAAGGTCTTGGCGGAGCTCGGAGTCACAGCGTCGGTCCAGCCGGCCTTCGACGCCCTCTGGGGTGGGCCCGACGGCATGTATTCGGCCCGGTTGGGTCGCGAGCGCGCCGGTGGCATGAACCCGTTCGCCGCAATGACCGAGGGCGGCTTGGCCCTTGCTCTCGGCACCGACTCGCCGGTGACACCCTTCGCTCCGTGGGAGGCGATCTCTGCCTGCGTCAACCATCACGACCCAGCACAGCGTGTCTCGGCCCGAACGGCGTTCCTGGCGCACACCCGCGGGGGGTGGCGTGCCGCCGGTATCGACGACGACGGCTCTCTCGACCTGGGCCACCCGGCGAGCTTCGCCATCTGGTCCGCCGGCGACACCGCCAACCTGCCGGATCTGTCGCCCGGAGCCATATTTCCGACCATCTTGCGCACCGTGATCCGCGGCCGCATCGTTTTCGACCGCTTAGGGGTGTCATGAGCACTGTCACACACGGGGGACGCGTCAGCGCCTCACAGCCCAAGCTTGAGCTTGACCCGGTCGTGATCCGGAAGGCGCGTTCGCTGGCGCGCAAGGCCGGCGCGCCCGTGGTCAAGCTGGCCAGGACTCATACGACGGTGTCCGTCGAAAGGGCGGTGCTGCGACTCGCTGGGCTCTCCGGCGCCGACCACGAAGGCGTGCCCTGGGTCAACCACCTGGTGAGCGCGGTCCGCGACGAGGTAGGACTCGAGCTCGGAGTCACTACGCCCGTGTTCGACGCGTTGCGCCGCGGCGAGGCGCCGGACCTGATGACCCTTGCCCAGAAGTCGGCCGCGGGCTCGGTCTCCTTCCGCCTGCCTCAGGGCAACGACCTGAGCGCGACGCAGAAGCTCGCGATGCGCTCGGTCAAGCCCGGGATGGCCCGCATCGACAAGAGCCGCGCCACCCGCGACCGGATGATCAAACGCCATGGTGACCCGATCCAACGCCCGTGGATCTACCTCATCGTCGCGACGGGTGACATCTACGAGGACATCCCGCAGGCCCAGACAGCCGCCCGCGAGGGCGCGGACATCATTGCGGTCATCCGTTCGACCGGTCAGTCCCTGCTGGACTACGTGCCCGAGGGTGCGACCCGCGAGGGGTATGCCGGCACGTACGCCACGCAGGAGAACTTCCGTCTCATGCGGGCCGCCCTTGACGACGTGTCCAAGGAGCTGGGGCGCTATATCCGCCTGGTCAACTATGCGTCCGGCCTCTGCATGCCTGAGATCGCGGTTCTGGCCGGGCTCGAACGGCTCGACATGATGCTCAACGACTCGATGTACGGCATCCTCTTCCGGGACATCAACCCGATCAGGACCTTTGTGGACCAACGGTTCTCGCGGCAGATCCACGCCAGGGCGGGCATCATCATCAACACTGGTGAGGACAACTACCTGACCACCGCCGATGCGATCGAGGCGGCGCACACAGTCACCGTCAGCCAGCTGATGAACGAGTACTTCGCCAAGGAGGCAGGGCTGGAGGACTGGCAGATCGGCCTGGGGCACGCGTTCGAGATCAACCCCGACATCCCCGACTCGTTCCGGATGGAGCTCGCGCACGCGATGCTCGCGCGCCAGCTGTTCCCCAACGCGCCGCTGAAGTGGATGCCGCCAACCAAGCACATGACCGGCGACGTGTTCCGCGGCTACCTGCTGGACGGCTTCTTCAACCTCGCGGGGGCGATGACCGGCCAGGGGATCCTGCTGGTGGGCATGATGACCGAGGCCGTGGTCACCCCGTTCCTCTCCGACCGCGACCTGGCCCTGCAGAACGTCCGCTACGTCCTGAACGCGGCCGGCGGGCTGACCGAGGACTTCCACCCGCCTCGCGACGGTTTCATCCAGACCCGTGCCCGGCAGGTTCTCTCCGAGGCTGTGGACCTCTTGGAGAAGATCGTCGATGACAAGGGCCAGCGTGGCTCGGTTCCGCTCCTGCAGGCCATCGGCGACGGCACCTTTGGGCTGATGAAACGCCCTGCAGACAAGGGAAAGGGCCTGGATGGCGTGGTCATGTGCGGACCGGGTTATGACAACCCGGCCACCACCCTCCTGGAAGGAGATGCCGGAAGATGAGCACCCGCGATACGGCCTCGAAGCAGCCGGGCGCCAAGACGATGCCGGACATCATCCGCCCGTACGGTGACACCACCGGCGACGGCATGGTCCAGGTGTCCTTCACCCTGCCCATCCCGCATGACAAGCGGGCCGAGGGCGCAGCCCTGCAGCTGGCCGCCAAGATGGGACTGGCCCCCGCCCTGCTCGTCCACGCCAAGGCCATGGGGCCGGACTTCACCTTCTTCGTCGTCTATGGGAGCACGACCCATCTCGTGGACCTGCGCGAGGTCGTGGTCATCGAGCGGGAGTTCCCCTTGCTGAGCCCCAGGGATGTCAATGCCGCGATCAAGGCGCGGCTGCACCGCAAGATGGTCATCGTCGGTGCCTGCATCGGAACGGATGCCCACACGGTCGGTATCGACGCCATCCTGAACATCAAGGGGTTCGCGGGGGAGAAGGGCCTTGAGTACTACAGCGAGCTCAAGGTCGTCAACGGTGGGGCCCAGGTGCTGGTGCCAGAGCTCGTGGCCCTCGCCCACTCCGAGAAGGCCGACGCGGTCCTGGTCAGCCAGGTGGTCACCCAGAAGGACGCCCACATCCACAACACGATGACGATGTCGGCCGCATTTCGTGAGGCCTACCCTGCAGGGCAGGTGCCACTGCTGGTCGTCGGGGGCCCCCGGTTCGAGCAGGGGTCAGCCGCCACGCTCGGCGTCGACCGGATCTTCGGCAAGGGCACGACCCCTGGAGAGGTCGCGTCCTACCTTGTCCACGCGATGGCCACCACGAAGGAGGACACACGATGACGTCTCCACAACCAGCCGGACCAGCGACAGTCGGTATGACGGTGACACACGGCCGCTACGTCCCCTACAGCCACGCGCACTATGCCGGCGACCTCGTAGACGGCGCCTACTCGCTGGCCGCATTCGGGGACGTGGCCACTGAGCTGTGCATCCGCACCGACGGCGACGAGGGGTTGTTCGCCTCTTACAGCGACGTGCAGTTCCTGGCGCCGATCCGGGCCGGGGACTGCATCGAGATCGAGGCGACTCTGGTGCGGGTCGGCACGCGCAGTCGCGAGATGGGTTTCGAGGTCAGGGTCACCGCGAGAGGCAATCATGACCGGGGCGAGTCCGCCTCCGATCTCCTGGACCAGCCCATCATCGCGACCACAGCTCGCGGCGTTGTCGTCGTGCCATCGGCGAGGGCGTGACTCAACTCGCATACACGGTCTCGGCGTGTCGTCAACGACACGCCGAGATGAGGTAAATTCTCCTTATTCACAACGGAATTGGGTCAGTCCCGTGACCAGCGGATTCGTGAGTAACTGCAGGTGAACGCCCGGTTGACAGCGGGTGGAGAACGTGTATCTTCGAGTGCGTTGGCCGCCGCAGAATCGAAGCTCAGCGATGGTCACACGGAGGAAGCATCTCCGGGATCCACGGTGGTTTGCGCGCGCAGCCGCCGTCGCAGCCAGATCCACGGGATTGCTCGCCGAGTGGCCACAGCGAGGCTTCGGAGGCGGCTAGCGGCAGGGCCCGCGTGCTTAGTAGACAACAGCGTCGTATCGGCATCCCGTCGACTCGGCGTTGGTCCCAAAGGCGACGCGGGCGCTGCCATGTCCAGTGCATCCACCTCAGTGATCTAGCCTGACGCGATGCAGCGTCTCTCACTTGCCGTCGCCTCAGGCGTGGCAATGTGGCTCGCTTTTCCCTCACACAACCTCTGGGTCCTGGCGCCAATCGGTGTGGCGATGCTGGCTTTGGCCACGCGAGGAGCCTCGCCATGGCAGGGCGCGCTGCTGGGAATCGTCGGCGGACTTGCCTGCTTCCTGCCGCTGCTGTCCTGGTCCGGCGTCTATGTGGGCGCGGTCCCGTGGATCGCCTTGGCAACACTGGAGTCCGCGTACATCGCGGTGCTGGGTCTGGTCTGCGCCCTTCTCCAACGCGGCCCCTCCCGGGCGGGTGTGGGCAGGGTGCGGCCCGTCGTCGTGGCTTTGGCCTGGGTGACCGAGGAGGCGCTACGGGACACGACGCCGTTCGGCGGGTTCCCTTGGGGGCGCCTTGCCTTCAGCCAGGCGGACTCGCCGCTGGCGGGACTGGCCGCTCTGGGCGGCGCCCCTGTCGTGACCTTCGGGGTCGCGCTGGTGGGTGGCCTGCTCGCCGCGGGCGTTGCCCGGCTGTCTATGGGTAGTCGTCCGCCCGGCATACGGCGTGCGCGTCTTCCGGGAAGGGCTTTTTCAGCGGCACCGCTCATCCTCGGCGCCATCGTCGTCACGTTTCTGCCGGCACTCGTCCCCAGACCGACCGACGGAGCGACGGCACGGTTCATGGCGGTCCAGGGAGACGTGCCCCGGCCGGGACTCGACTTCAACGCAGAGCGCCGAGCCGTCCTGGACAACCATGTCAGGGTGACCCGGCAGGCTGCTGCTTCGGTCAGGGCCGGCACACAACCACGGCCGGACATGGTGGTCTGGCCCGAGAACGCCTCCGATATCGACCCTCTGCGAAACGCTGATGCGGCAACGGTGATCAACCAGACGGTGGATGACATCGGGGCGCCGCTGGTCGTCGGCGCGGTCCTGAACGAGCCACGGCCGAGTGTCTCCAACGCCAGCCTGCTGTACCTGCCCGGCAAGGGCCTCACCGCGAGGTACGTCAAACAGCATCCGGTCCCGTTCGCGGAGTACATCCCGTATCGCTCGTTCTTCCGCAGGCTCAACGACAAGGTCGATCTTGTCCGCTCCGACTTTGTCGCGGGCAAGGGCCCAGGGGTGTTCCGGGTACCAGCCTCCCACGGCGGGACGATCGCAGCGGGGACCATCATCTGCTTTGAGGTGGCCTATGACGGGCTCATGCGTGACACGGTCAACCACGGTGCGAACGTCCTGCTCGTCCAGACCAACAACGCCACGTTCGGGTTCACCGACGAGTCGGTGCAACAGCTCGCCATATCCCGGATCCGGGCGATCGAGCACGGTCGCTCGATCGTGCATGTCTCGACGGTGGGGGTCAGCGCGATGATCACGCCAGACGGAACCGCCCACCAGGTCAGCACGTTGTTCACACCGGCCCTCCTCGCTGCCGACCTGCCCCTGCGAACAGATCGCACCGTCGCGGACCGCGTGGGCGGCTGGCCCGAGGGCCTCGCCGTCGCGAGTTTGGCGATGATGCTGGTTCTGCTCGGGCTTCGGCGGTTGCGCAGTAGGGTCGGGTGACCTGACCTCTACGAAGGATGTCCATGACGCACTCTGCGACCCGGCTCCCGATCGGCAAGATCGTCGTCCTGATACCCACCTACAACGAGCGCGAGAACCTCCCGCTCATCGTGGCGAGGTTGCGTGCGGCGGTGCCGACGGCCGACGTCCTGGTCCTCGATGACAGCTCCCCGGACGGCACAGGTGCCATCGCCGATCGCCTGGCGGCCGATGACGGTCAGGTCCGGGTGCTGCACCGAACGAGCAAGGAGGGGCTGGGCGCCGCCTACCTTGCTGGTTTCGCGTGGGCGCTGGACAAGGGCTACGACACGTTGGTCGAGATGGACGCGGATGGCTCCCATCAGCCCGAGCAGCTACCCACCCTTCTGGCCGCGCTGGCCAACGCCGATGTCGTGCTTGGATCGCGCTGGGTGCATGGCGGCTCCGTGGTCAACTGGCCGATCAGCCGCAAGGCTCTCAGCGTCGGCGCCAACCTCTACACCCGCGTGCTTCTCGGGATGCCGATCGGGGACGCCACCGGGGGATACCGCGTCTATCGCGCCTCAGCCCTGCGCAGCATGGACCTGCATGATGTGGCCTCGGCTGGGTACTGCTTCCAGGTGGACCTCGTATGGCGGGCCGTACGTCGCGGTCTGAGTGTGGTGGAGGTGCCGATCACCTTTGTCGAGAGGGAGATCGGCGAGTCCAAGATGAGCGAAGGCATCGTCCGAGAGGCATTGCGCAACATTACGATGTGGGGCGCCAACTATCGGCTGGGCCAGGTCAGATCTTTTGTCCGCAGGGAGCCACGGTGGCACAAGCTCGACGCCTGACCCGTCGCGGACGCCGCCGCCCGTCATGGGCATGGCTTGTGTTCGCGGCGCTCCTGGTTGTGCCGCTGGCCGAGATCGCCCTCATCGTTGCGGTGGGCAGGGTGATCGGCGGCTGGCAGACTCTCGCGTTGCTGCTGCTGGAGTCGGCGCTCGGTGCCTACCTGGTCAAGCGTGAAGGTCAGCGCTCCTGGCAGACCCTGCGCGCGGCGTTGAGGAGCGGCCGTATGCCGGGCCGTGAGCTGGCCGACGCGGCCCTGGTCCTCATCGGTGGGACTCTGCTGCTGACACCCGGTTTTCTGAGCGACATCGTTGGTTTCTTCTTCATCCTGCCGTTCACCAGGCCGATCACGCGCCGATGGCTGCAGGACATCATCGAGCGTCGTCTGCTGTACCGGGCCGGCATCATTCGCGGCCAGGTCAGCTGAGCGGCAGCGGCCACCACGCGCATTGCGGCGGCCACCCGCCGCGAAACCCCACCAGGTATCGTGAAGTCGCAAAAATCGTCGCAAAACGGCACCCGGAACGTAGATTATTGCGACTTCACCGCATGGCTGACCTTGATTTCCGCAGGTCCACCGAGCATCAGTGAAGGGGAATCTGCGGCCCGATGCGGCATACGGACAGAACCAAGCCCCGCGGCCACGAAGGGGATCGGCGCGGGGCTGGTGGTCTCTGAGAGGGTCTCTTTCAGGCGGTGCGCTTGCGGCGCGGCTTCTCGCCACGCGAGGCCCTCAGCAAGTTGAGTCGCTCCTTGAGCAGCTCCTCCAGCTCAGGGATGGATCGGCGTTCCAGCAGCATGTCCCAGTGGGTGCGCACAGCCTTCACGTTCTTGTACTCAGGCTCGGGGCCGTCAACCAGCCGGGCCTCCAGGCCGCAGCGGCACTCCCACACCGTCGGGACATCCGCCTCGACCGAGAACGGGAGCTCGCTGATGTGTTGTTCGGGGCACACGTAGCGCACGATCTGGCGCTCGCTGAGCACGACGTTCGTGTCAGTTTCCAAGCTTAGAGCGCTGAGATTGGTACCGCGCAGTGATCGTTCGGCCATGACAGGTGGTCTCCCAACGTGCTGCCCACGCCAAGTTGTACGTGGGGATTCACTGGGCATAACGCCGTCGTCAGGCTCAATGTTCCGGGTCGGCAGGTGTTTGCCGCCTGACACCCTACCGCGGATCGGGTCGGGGAAGTGTCTCAGATCACCATAGGAACCTCGTTGCCGGCTGCGAGGATCCCTTCACGCATCCGCACCCTGGACAAGAGGATGCCGCCAATGACGAAGAAGATGATCAGGGCGATGATGGCCCAGCGGTAGGAGTGGGTGAACTGGTGTACCAGCCCGAAGACGAGCGTTCCGAACCAGCTGGTCCCACGTTCCATCGCCTGGTACAGGCTGAAGAACTCGGCCTCTCGCCCACGGGGGATCAACTGGCTGTACATCGAGCGTGACAGGGCCTGGCTGCCACCAAGAACGATGCCGATGAGCACAGCGAGCCCGACGAAGATCAGGAACCCTCTCGACGGGACGAAGAAGGCTATGGCAACGACAAACGTCCAGACCACGAGGCTGTCAAGCACCACTCGCCAGGCCCCGAACCTTGTCGCGAGCCTCCCGAACAACAACGCACCACCGAAGGCGACGAACTGAACGAGCAGGATGATCTCGATGAGCTGACTATTGCTAAACTTCAGCTCTTCGGCGCCATAGACGCTCGAGGAGCTGATGACGGTCTGGATCCCGTCGTTGAAGAAGAGATAGGCCAGGAGGAAGAGCAACGTCTGCGGGTAGGACCGCAGTTCGCGGAAGGTGTTGGAGAGCTGTCGGAGGCTGCCGGAGACCACGCCCGCTCGTTCCGGGGTCGTGCTCCCGCTCGCACCTCGCAGATCCCGAAGGCCGACCACGGGGATGATCGTGAAGATGGCCCACCAAAGGCCTGCTGACAGCAGGCTGATCCGTACCGCCATCTGTTGCGAGATTCCGAGCTGACTGTCGAGGGTCAAAAGCCCGAGGTTGAGCCCCAGTAGGAGGCCGCCTCCCAGGTAGCCCCAGGCCCAGCCGCGACTGGACACGCGGTCGCGGTCGTCGGGTTTCGCGATCCGGCACAGCAGCGAGTCGTAGATGACCAGCGACGAGCCCAGGCACAGGTTGGCGAAGATGAGGAGCACGACGCCGAGGGCCCAGTTGTTGCCGCTGACCAGGAACATCGCAGAGGCAGCTGCCGCCCCCGCCCAGGCGAACGTGGCGAACAGCCGCACTGGTTTCGGAGAACGATCAGCGAGGGCGCCTATGAAGATCAGGACGATCGCGGAGACGATCGTTGAGAAAGTCAGGACGTAGAAGACCAGGGACCCTGGGTCGACCGGTATTCCGATCACGTGAAGGTTGGTGTGGCACGCCACGTCGCTGGGCAGGGTGGGGCAGGCTGCCTTCTTGGCAATGACGGTCAGGTATGGCGCCATGAGGACCGTCAGGGTCGTGGTGACGTACGCCGAGTTGGCCCAGTCGTACCAGTACCAGGCCTTCTGGTGAGGAGTGTCCTTAGTGCGTCTGGACTCTGCCGAGTGGTCGATGGCGCTCGTCATGGGCGCAGCCTTCCACAAGCCGAGGAGATCTCCGCTCGTATTCCGACCGATTCGGCTGGCGAACTCTCAGTGCCAGGGTTTCGGGATCATGCGGGAAGGGCATAGACGAAGATGTTGCTTTCGTAGTGGCCGGTGCGGTTGTCGAAGGCGCCGCCGCAGCTGAGCAGGAGCAAGCGATCAGACTTGGGTTTGCCGTCCAGGCCGTATGAGTGAGTCTGGTCGAAGAGCTCTTGGCGTCGAGGTCCCAGCTTGTCCTTGTTCACCTCGAGGGGCTCTGCAGCCACCGCGTACCTCATCCGGCGGCCATCGGCCATGACCAAGGTGATGATCTGCCCCACCCTGTAGTCAGCCAGATCTGCGAACGCGCCCTCGACCCCGCCGTAGTTGATGTGGCCCACCAAAATGATGGTGCCGTGCCCAGTGCCAGGTGCCGCGTCCTGGCTCGACCAGCTCACCACCCTCGGGTCACGGGGCACAAACAGGCTGCCGTCGGCGTTGAGGCGATCCGTTGAGACCGGGGCCTTCACCCGGTGATCTCCGACAATCACCGACACAGGGACTCCGGGCCTGACAACGGGAACAGCAGTGGGAGAGTGGGTTGGCGTTGGAGCTCCAGAGGTCGGATCCGTCAGAGTCGACGTCATGGGTCCCGGAGTCGACGTCGTCGCCGGACCCAGGCCGGACGGAAGCGAAGCACTCGAAAGCGTCCGCCCCGTCCGGCCTTCACCGAAGTAGTAGCTGTCCAGGATCGCTGCTGAGACGAAAAGCAGAGCGATGCCTATCGCGATTACTCCGGCGAAGCGGTCCCTGCTAAGCCTCACCATGACGACGGCGAAGGACGAAGCCCGCCACCAACATCAGGAACCCAGCGAATGCGGCCAAACCTCCAGCGACCAGCTGGCCGCCTGTGTCGACTTGTCCAGCAGAAGCACCGGCCGGCAGCGGGTTGGCTTCGGCGCCAGTCAGCGCCACTGCTGCCCCAACGCTTTCGACGATCAGCGGCGGGTCCTGCGGGATCGTCGTGGTGGTGGTCTCCGTCGGCACAGGCGGTGGCGGCACCACGATCGGGCATTCCTGCGTACTGGTGGCCCGGGTCGTGACCTTCTGCGCAACCACAGGGGTGCCCTTGACCCACACGTTGCCTACCAGAACCCAACCGGTGGTGGCGGTGACAGTGGTGGTCGTCACTGTTCCGGCGTCACAGTTTGTGACGTCCGAAGATGTGACCACCACCACGGGATCTGGCTCTGGCGGCACCACGATCGGGCAATTCGTTTGGAAGTTCACTTCGCCAGTCGGGTGGGACTTTGCACCATCTCCCCACACGAGATTCGCCGTGGCGCTAGCCTGCCGGGCGTGCCCGCTGATTGTCTGGGTGAAGGTGAAGGTGGTGTTCCCGGTCACGGTTTGTGGTACGGGAGAGACCAGACTTCCCGGTGGCTTAATCTGGTCGACGGTGAGCGTCGCTACGTGTCCTTGGCCGCTACCGGGCACGTTGTGAGTATCACCGCTGTAGGTGACCTGCCGAGTACCGTCATCCTGGCACCGACCTGATACTCCCAGGGTGGCGGTGTGCGCGCCTGCAGTCGGCAGCCCGACTCCGAGGAGTCCAATGGCAATCACGGCGCTTGCCGCAATCCTTCGCTTCATCTGCAGTTGAGTTGGTCTGGGCCTCATGTGAACCGCTCCCTTGTTCGGGGTCGATTCCACGCTCAGACTGGGCGTTCGTGGACAGAACTAAAAACCGGCAACTTGTTCAATTGTTGAGAACCTTTGCCAAGACTTGAAGGTTTTGGCTTGTTCTTGACCTCTTAGAAACGTACTCTTTACCACCGACCGTTAGTGCCTTGCCGTTAGTGATCTACGTCACTTGTCTCGTCGGGCGTGCGCGAAGCACCGTTAGCTGACCGTTAGTTGTGCCCACGCCGCAACAATGAGGGCGTGCCTGGTGATACTGGAAACAGGACTTCTTTGTCGCCGAACCCCATGGGTAGTCGACCGATTCAGTTGGCGAACTCCCAGTGCCAGGGTTCGGGCAGCACCCCTGAGGGCTCAGCCCATGCGGGGTGGAACCATCCGAAGAGCGGGGCGTTCCGCTGCATCCACAGATGGGCGGGAGCGCTGAAGTCCTGGACACCTCCGCAGAGGTCCACCGCCAGCCCGAGTCCGTGCTGGCTGGTTCCGGGGCTGGCTGCCAGTCCTGGGCGCTCCAGCTTGATGGCGATCTGCTCCGGGAACGACCGGTAGGAGTCGGCGACACACAGCGCCGACCCGGTTTGCTTTTGGTACGCGTTGCTCATGGCGTTGAACGCCATGGCTGCATCGCGGCTCAGACTCTGATCGGGGAAGGCATAGAGCGGGCACAAGGCACTCGCCGGAAACTGGCCGTTGGGGTAGGCCTTGGGATCCTTGCCACAGCTGGAACTGCTGTCGACCAGGAGCTTGAAGTCCTGGCCCTGCAGTGCCTCAGCAAGTCGTCTGTCGGCTGCGCGGGCAAGGGGGTCCTCGGAACGCAGCAGGGCGCCGCGGAGACTTCCTGCCTTTCCGACCTGGGCAGCCCTGGCCGCCTGGAATCCTCCGAGGGCCGCGCGCTGCTCGACGATGACGGCGTCGAGCTTGGACTTGGCCACCGCTGCCGTGGCTGATGCTGCCGTGGCCTGGACGCTTGCTCCATCGGCTCTGGCCGAAGTGGTGACCTGTTCTGAGCGCAAGTACCTCAGTCGGTCGAACAGGCGCGCACGGCCGTCGATGAGGTACTGCACCGTCGCCAGCGTGTCAGTGTTCTGATCGGCAGAAGGGGACGTGATCGCCTCCAGGATCGCGGTGATATCAGCCAAAGGGCCACCGCCCCGGATGTAGGCCTCACTGGCCAGTCGTCCCAGGGAGTCCTGCGCTGCGATGACCTCGAGGCCCAGCTCTTTCAGGTGCGCTCTCTGGGTGGCTGCTTCGGCCTTGGCGTCGGTCTCCGCGGTCCTGGCTGCCGACAACTGGGCCAGCAGCGTGTTCGCCTGAGCGGAGATACGTTCCAGGCGTGAGTTGGTCGCCGCTACCTCGGCGCTGGACTTCATCAGGGCCGCGCGTAGTGCTTCGGCGGCCTTGACCTGGTCGGTGATCTGCTTCGGGGTCAAGGGGTCCGCGTCCACAACTGCGGGTTTTGGCGGGGGGTCTGCGGTCGCGCCAGAGGCGGGGAGGAAGAGGGCGTTGGCCAATAAAGCCACGGACAAGCTCATCAGGAGCGCGACAAACCTCTCCAAAAGTCGTGCTTCGATGACATGGGTCCCGCCCATCATTTATGCGCACGCGCCTTCCCTGAACAACTCAACCCTGGCTCCGCGATCTACTTGAAACTAGGGCCAAAGGTCCGCCTGGACACGTGACTCCGCTCACTGATAGCCAGAAGGAACTAGTCATCTGCCCGGCTCTCTGTCCTGCTCTGCTACCGGTCTGGCCGGGGGCTTCGACGGTGGATGCGGGTATCGGGCGAGTGGGGGAGTGCGGTGGGCACTGGCACGATGTCCTGCATGACCGAGGCACCGCCTAGAACGTTTGTCCGATCAGACCTCCTCATCATCGGTGGGGGAGCTGTCGCCGTGGCCCTTGCCGGCCTCACGCGCTTTGCCGGTGGGGGAGTCGTCCTGACTTTCCTCTGCGCTGCCGCGGCGGTCACCTTGCTGGCTTCGCTCGTAGGTCGGTCGGTGGAGCAGCTTGGCGACAGGTTCGGACCAGGTGCCACCGGTGTGCTGCAGTCAGCTCTGGGAAACCTGCCTGAGCTGTTCATCGCGTTGTTCGCGCTCAAGGCGGGTCTCCTGGAAGTCGTACAGGCAGCCCTGATCGGTTCCATCCTGGCGAACCTGTTGCTCGTCCTCGGTCTCTGCTTTCTGGTCGGGGGACTGAAGCACGGAACCCAGAAGCTCGGCTCCGCACGGGCCAGGGGCATCATCGTGCTGATGGTGCTGTCGGTCTCGGCACTGGTCCTGCCGTCCCTCGCCTCCTTCGTACACGCACCAGCGTCGGAGCACGAGGGCACGTTGTCGCTCATCGTGTCTGGGATCTTGCTGCTGTTGTTCGCCCTGACCTTGCCGGCGTCGATCAAGCGGGACTCCAGCCAGCCAGTCGAGGAAGGCATGAGTCAGGAGGCGCCACGCTGGCCGATTGCTCTGGCTCTCGTGCTGCTGGCCCTCGCTGCCGTTCTGGCAGCGTTCGTCTCGGACTGGTTCGTGCACGCACTAGAGCCCGCCATGCAGTCTCTGCACATATCCGAGGCCTTTGCCGGTCTGGTGATCGTGGCAATTGCTGGCAACGCCGTGGAGAACGTCGTCGGTGTTCAGCTGGCGGCAAAGAACCGATCTGAGTACGCGTTCTCGGTGGTAATCAACTCGCCCCTCCAGATCGCCCTGGTTCTCGCCCCGGTGCTGGTAATCATGTCGCAGGTTCTGGGGCTCACGGCGCTGACGCTCGTGTTCTCGCCGATGCTGATCGTCTCGGTGACCATCGCGGTGATCCTCAGCGCGTTCATCACGTTCGATGGTGAGTCCAACTGGATCGAGGGCGCGGCGCTCATCGCCGTCTGCGCGATCATCGCGACGACATTCTGGTGGGGCTGAGCGCGGTCCTCCCGAATCGAGCCCTTCTGAGCACCTACTTAGTTTGCCGATAATCTACATTATGTAAAGTAACGATAGATTGCCTCAGGTAGCGTGCTCCCCAAGGGATCCCCTCTCAGCGATGTTCAGCCCCTGTTGTGTTCCAAAGGTCGAACTACCCCGGTCCGCTACCGTCAGTCGTCAACCATGCTGTTTGTTGGACAGGAGATCGCACAGGTTTGTCGGAGAGACAAGAGCACGAAGAAACTGCACCCGACGGCGAACGCATCAGCCTTCGAGCTGACTGCGAGAGCTGCTTCGGACTTTGCTGCGTCGTCCCTGCGTTCTCGGCCTCAGCCGACTTTGCAATCACCAAGAAGGCCGGACATGCCTGTCCAAATCTGACACCCGCCTTTAGCTGCGGAATTCACAGCCGTCTGCGCGACGAGGGCTTTCGGGGCTGCACTGTCTACGACTGTTTCGGGGCCGGGCAGAAGGTTTCACAAGTCACGTTTGGCGGTGCGGACTGGCGACAGACGCCGCTCACCGCAAAGCAGATGTTCAAGGTCTTCCCGATCATGCGCGACCTCCACGAGCTGCTCTGGTATCTGAGCGAAGCACTGACGCTGCAACTCACCGGGCCGCTGCACGCCGACCTCGGCCTGACCCTGGCGGAGACTGAGCGCCTCACGTACCTCGGCTTCGATGGGCTCACGCAGCTCGACCTTGACTCACACCGGCAGGTCGTCAATGCCTTGCTCCTCGCCACGAGCGAACTGTTGCGAGCTGAGTTCCGGAACGAGAGGAAGGAGCTCAGAGGTGCCGACCTGATCGGAGCCAACCTCGCGGGCGCCGACCTCAGAGGATCCAGCTTGAGAGGGGCCTACCTCATAGGAGCTGATCTCAGCCACGCTGACCTGAGGATGGCTGACCTCACTGGCGCCGACCTCAGGGGCGCGAACATCAAAGGCGCCGACCTCTCCCAAAGCATCTTTCTCATCCAGTCCCAGATGGATGCGGCGAAAGGTGACAGCGACACCATGTTGCCGGCGTCGCTCACTCACCCACGGCATTGGTAGCAGCCAGGCAGCTGGCTGGTCCGCCCGTTCACGTGTCAGCCATCCAGGCTCAACGTCAGGCTCCCCACTTCTCGGCCAGCGTCGAGACGACCTTCCAGTCCCGGGTGGTAGCCACCACTCCCCCGCGCTCGATCCGTGCGTTCGACAGCTTCGCCTCATGTGACGGATGCGCAAACCAGAGGTACACCTCACGGTCCCTGACATGTGCCCGCTCACCGTCGATGTCCCAGTTGTTCATGATCGCGAGGAACGCGTCATCCGGATCATCCTTCAGGAAGGTGACATAACGTCGCCCGTCCCCTTCTATCGGAGCCTTCAGACCTGCCCCGTATGACGTCAGCTGACCAAGCTTTGAAGGTGTCCGCACGATGGTTCTGACGGTGAACCCGCAAAGATCCTCAAGCGCGGCTTCGACGGCGAGCTCCACCTTGGCTGCGGACCGAAGGCTCGAAGTGAACCGCAGGTTACCGCTCTGGATGTGGCTCTCGACGTCACCGAAACCCTGATGGGACAGGCCTGCTCGAAGATCAGCCATCTTGATGAAACGGCCACCGACGTTGATCGCACGCAGGAAGGCGACGTAGGCCGGCATCAGATCGTGAAGGTTCCGCGGCCGACCTCACGGACCGTGCCGGTGACAAAGATCGTGCCCTGGTCGTCCACCGTCAGGTCGAGGATCGATGGACGCTGGATGGCGCCGCCCTGGTGGATGCGACGATGGATTCCCCGCTCTCCGTTCGACAGGAACCAGCCGCCCAGGTTGGCGCAGGCAGAGCCTGTCGCGGGGTCCTCGATTGCTGCCTTGCCCTGGATGAAGAAGAACCGTGACTCGATGGTCTCCGGGCCAGTTGGTGCCCAGACGTACATCTGCGATTCGGCGTCGACCCCCGTTCCGAACTCGCGCAGCAGCCGGGGGTCCGCCTGGGCGGCCCGAACATCATCGGCAGAACGCAGCGGGACGACAAGCTGTTCGACCCCGGTGTTGACCCAAAGAGGCTGCGCTGCAAGGGAACTAGGAGGCAGTCCGACGGTCTTGGTCACGTTCTCGGCCGAGATGGCAGGCGCTCGCGTCGTGGGGTGGTTGGCCTGCAGGGTCCAGGTATTCCCGTCGGCTCTGACCGGGATGTCCCCCGCCGGCATACGAAGGACCAGCGCGTCCCCTGCGGTGAACAGCGCACGCACGACGTGCGCCGTGCCCAACGTAGGGTGCCCGGCGAACGGCATCTCGAAGTCAGGCGTGAAGATGCGCACGGTCACCATCGCACCACCAGCGGGCGGTGTGACGAAGGTTGTCTCGGACAGGTTGAGCTGTCGCGCCAGGTTCTGCATCTGTTCGGTGCTGAGTCCTTGAGCATCCTCGAAGACGCACAACGGGTTTCCCGAGAACGGGTCGTCACCGACGGTGAAGACGTTCAGGATGCGGTAGCTCAGCTTCGTGCTCACGCCAGGGCCTCAGGACTCGACGATGGTGGCGATAGGGGTGCCGAGCTCCACGGTCCGGCTGACCGAGCACAGTCGGTCGTGCGATTTCTTGATGGCGCCGGGGAGTAGCGCTCGCGCGTCGTCACCGCCCTCGCCTGCGGGGAAGGTCAGCCGAAACGTGACCGACAGGTCCTGGATCCGGTTGCCGTCCTCGTCACGCACCTTCTCGCCGTCAACCTGTACGACGAACGACGCGGGCTCGGCACGGCGGGTGGTCAGGGCGTCGACATCAACGGCTGTGCATCCACCGATGGCGGCCAGGAGGAGGTCGACCGGCGTGAAGTCGGTGACCCTCCCGGTCCCGAACTCGAGGGTGCCGCCACGACCGTTGGCCGCCGAGTAGCGGCCGGCAGACGTGCGGGTGATGGTCACGCAGCGGTGCGAGTCAGCAGACATGCCCTTACCCTGCCAGAGTGACGACTTCAACCACAGCCTCCGATCACAGGCGCGGCTCACTGGTGCTGCTACGCCACGGGGAGACGGAGTGGTCCAGGACCGGGCGCCATACCGGCCGGACGGATGTCCCACTGACGGCAAGAGGGGAAACGCTCGGGTCGCGGACGCATGAGCTGCTTCGAGGCCGCGTGTTCTCCCTGGTCCTCACCTCTCCCCTTCAGCGGGCCCGGCGCACGGCGCAGCTCGCCGGACTGGTCGATGCCGAGATCGACGACAACCTGATGGAGTGGGACTACGGCGGCTATGAGGGGCTGACAACGCACGAGATTGGGCAGCGGGTCGGGCACCCATGGACTGTCTTCGGCGACGGTGTCATTCCCGGGGCCACACCTGGCGAGAGTATCGAGGAGGTTGCCGCCCGATCTGGCACGGTGATCGACCGCGCCATTCCCTTCCTGTCCACGGGTGACGTCGCCCTGGTCGGGCACGGCCACTGCCTTCGCATCCTCACAGCGGTTTTCCTGGGCCAGGAGCTGAGCTTCGGCTCACAGATCCTGTTGGATGCCGGGTCCGTGAGCGTCTTGGGTTCGGAGCGAGAGGTGAGGGTCATCGCCTCCTGGAACCGCACCCTGCACTAGTGCATCGGTCTCCGCGGCGGGGCGACACGCGCCATACGGCACCGAGGCTGGGAAAGTGTCCTATGGCAGCGCCCAGGTATGCACGGGTTCGTTGGTGTGCATGGCTCGCACGTAGTGCTCGAGCATCCCCTTCAGAGCCGTGGGACGGTCCGCTCCGCGCTCCTCCAGAGAATGAACCGCAGCAATCTGCCATGAGGCGCCGTTGACCCCGGAAGCGCAGCGGCCCTCGATCACGCCCAGATAGCGGTCACACACCGCGGTCGAGACCCCCCATTTGGTCAGGCCCTCGTAGGCCATGGGCAGCAGGTGGTCAAGGACCAGCTCGTTGGCCGGCAGCTCCCCCAAACCCGGCCAGACGACCTTGGCCCCGATGCCATGGCGCGCACAGCTGTGGAAGTTGCGCTCGGCACCGGCAAACCTCATCCGGGTCCAGATCGGGCGGTCCTCTTCAGCGATCGTGCGCAGGACGCCATAGTAGAACGCCGAGTTGGCCATCGTGTCGATGATCGTCGGCCCGGCAGGGAGCACGCGGTTCTCGACCCGAAGGTGTGGCCTTCCGTCGGCGATGTCGTAGATCGGACGGTTCCAGCGGTAGACCGTTCCGTTGTGGAGCCTGAGCTCGGAAAGACGTGGCACCCCGCCAGCCTTCAGCGTCGCCACCGGGTCCTCATCGGTGGTCTCTGGAAGCAGTGCGGGAAAGTACCGGACATTCTCCTCGAACAGGTCGAAGACAGAGGTGATCCAGCGCTCCCCGAAGAAGACCCGGGGACGCACGCCTTGGTTCCGCAGCTCGATCGGCCGGGTGTCTGTGGCCTGGCTGAACAGCTCGACGCGAGTCTCGTGCCACAGCTCCTTTCCGCAGAAGTACGGCGAGTTGGCACCCACCGCCAGCTGCGGGCCGGCGAGTGCCTGCGCACCGTTCCAGTAGGTGGCGAACTCCTGCGGCGCGACCTGCAGGTGCAGCTGCACGGAGGTGCATGCCGACTCGGGCGCGATCGAGTCGGCATACATGGCGAGGCTCTCACTGACGCCTTCGATGTCAATGTGCATGTCCTCACCGCGGGCATTGACCATCGCCTCGTTCAGCGCGACATAGCGCGCGCTGGTGCTCATGGAACCAGCGTGAAGGTGCTCGGGCATCACCGTGGGCAGGATGCCGATCGTCACGATGTGGGCGCCAGTCTCGTTGGCCAGCGTCTCGGCCCGGTTCAGGCTTCGGCGCAGGTCGTCCTCGAGCTCAATCGCCGCGTCGCCGGGCAACGATCGCGGGTCCACGTTGAGCTCGATGTTGTACTGACCGATCTCGGTCTGGTACGCCGGGTCGGCGATGCGCTCCAGCACCTCGGCGTTGGTCATCCGCGGCTGGTAGCCCTTATCCACCAGGTTGAGCTCGATCTCCATCCCGATCTGTGGGCGTTCGTAGTCAAAGGCACTTTGAGCCAGCATCCGCCCGAAGACGTCCAGGTCCAGGCGCACCTTCTCGCGATAACGCCGCCGATCCTCACGGGAGTAAGTCGTGGATGCAACCTCTTCACCCATTCCAGCTCCTTCGCCTGTGCGTACTGCGACCCAATCACACGCTCGCTATACCTGCCAGTGAAATCACACTTCCGTTGGAGGCACGCTGGGCCAAATCCGCGGCGCTGTCCGCGGTCGGCCCTAGCCTGCAGTTGTGCGCCTGATCCATACCTCCGACTGGCACCTGGGACGGTCCTTCCACCGGGTGGGGCTGCTGGATGCCCAGGCTCGTTACCTGAACCACCTGGTCGAGGTTGTCCGCTCCGAGGGAGTTGATGCAGTGCTCGTCTCGGGTGACGTCTACGACCGGGCGCTCCCCTCGCCCGACACCGTCGAGCTGCTCTCCGATGGCGTCACCCGGCTTATCGATGCTGGCGCGACGGTCATCCTGTCCAGCGGCAACCACGACTCTGCGATCCGCCTTGGCTTCGCCTCAGAGCTGCTGGCCCGGGCGGGACTCCACATCCGGACAAGCCTCGACCTGCTGGGCGTGCCCGTGGTGATCAAAAACACGGCCATCTATCCGCTGCCCTATCTCGAGCCGTCCGTGGCCGCCGACCGGATCGGCGCTGAGGCACGCACACACGCAGCCGTGCTGCGGTCAGCGATGGAGCAGGTGCGCAATGACGCCCGCTCTCGAGGAGGGACGTGCGTGGTGATGGCTCACGCGTTCGTCACCGGCGGGGCCACGAGCCAGTCCGAGCGGGACATCAGCGTCGGAGGGGTCAGCGCCGTTCACCCGGACGTGTTCGCCGAGGCGGACTACGTTGCTTTGGGCCACTTGCACGGGCCACAACGCATCTCCGAGAGGGTTCGCTACTCGGGGTCGCCGATTGCCCTGTCATTCAGCGAGGCCGACCAGCACAAGGGCTCCGTTCTCGTTGAGGTCTCGGCCGGCGCGCTGAGTGCAGAGAGGATCCCGGCCCCTGTCGCCAGGTCACTGGCCATCTTGCGCGGCGATCTCGCGGACCTCTTGAGTGATTCTCGGTATCGTGCCGCGGAGTCCGCCTACTGCCAGATCACCCTGACCGACACCGTCCGACCGATTGGCGCAATGGAGCAGCTGCGCCGACGGTTCCCCGACACGTTGGTCCTGGCGTTTGAGCCGGTTGGGGCACAGACGACTCCGCTGACCAGCGCAGCATCCGTGCGCGGGCGTGGCGACCTTGATCTGTGCAGCGACTTCCTCAACCACGTTCGTGCCGGCAATGCGGCGTCCGAGCAGGAGCGCGCGCTGTTGGCCACGGCGGTCGAGTGTTCCCGGTTGGTCCGCGGTGAGCATGAGGACGAGGGGGCTACCACTACGGCGCGAGGGGCAGCGTGAGGCTTCACCGGCTGGCCATTACGGCCTTCGGCCCGTTCGCGGGCTCAGAGCTGATCGATCTTGACGCCCTTGCCAGCTCTGGTCTCTTCCTCATCCACGGACCTACCGGGGCTGGTAAGACGAGCATCCTGGATGCCATCTGCTTCGCGCTGTATGCCGCGGTGCCGGGAGCGCGCTCTGGTGCACGGGCCAGCCTGCGCAGCGACCACGCGGCCGCGGGCGTCATCCCCGAGGTGACCCTGGATTTCACCGCGAGTGGTCGGCGCCTGCGCGTATGCCGGTCACCGGAGTTCACCCGGGCCAAGAAGCGCGGCACCGGTGAGACGGTGGTGCCCGCGAAGGTCGTCATGGAGGAGCTCGTGGGGTCCGCGTGGGTGGACCGTGGCACCCGCAGCGACGAGGTCGCGTTGGTGCTCAAAGATGTCCTGGGGATGGGTCTGGAGCAGTTCATCAAGGTCGTGCTGCTCCCCCAGGGCGACTTCGCTGCCTTTCTGCGAGCTAGTCCCGAGGACCGCCGCTCGGTGTTGGAGAAGCTTTTCGACACAAAGCGGTTCGCGGACGTCGAGACGTGGCTTGCCGAGCGGCGACGCAGGACCGCCACGGCTGCTGGTGCCGCCCGAGACGGGCTCGCCACGGGGCTCTTGCGTGTCGACGACGTGGTGGCCCGTCTGGACGATGGCGACGACCTCATGGGGCCGCCGTGGCCGGAGGTGCCCCACGGCAAGGTGGAGGCATCGCTCAGTGCGCTTCTGACCGCAGTGGACCTGCGAGCCAGCAGCGCTTTGGCCGGGGTTGAGGTCGCTCGGGCGGAAGTCGGGCTCACGGAGTCTGCGCTCCACGAAGGTGCCGCGGTCATTCGCCACCAGAAGACGGCGACCGAGGCGCATTCTCGCCTCGCCGCGCTGGACGCGCAGCGGGTGACTTGTCAAAAGGCCGATTCCGCCCTGGGACTTGCGGAGCGCGCTGGCGCGGTGAGCGGTTTCGTGGCAGCCGTCAAGAGCGCCGAGCGGCTGCACGAGGCTGCCCTGTGCACGGTCGCTGACCTTCGCGCGCCGCTTGCTCTCATTGTTGGCCACGAGGCCGGCACCAAGTCGGTGGTTTCCGTCATCGACCGTCTCGGCAGCCACAGCGACGAGCTACAGCGGGTTGTGGCCCAAACCGAACTGGTCGAGACGCTCACCAAAGAGACGGCCCGGCACACCCAGGCTGCCCTTGTCGATGGCACCGCATCGGCGAGCTTTGCCCTGCAGCGCACCGAGACCGTGGCCCGCCGAGCAGGCGCTGAGAAGTCGCGGGACGCGGGTCGCGATGCGCTGGCGGAGATCCCGGCGCTTCAGGCACGTCACACGATGCTTTCGCGCGTCCAGCAGCTGATGGCCGAGCAGGCCCGTTCGGCTATCGACCTCGAAACCTACGAGCGGCAGGCTGATTCGGCGGACAGAGTCTTGCTTGGGGCGCGAGAGCGACTCGTGGGTCTGCGCGAGCGCCGGCTTGCCGGGATGGCAGCGGAGATCGCCCACGGTCTGGCCTCGGGCGACCCCTGCCCGGTCTGCGGATCCTGTGTCCACCCGATGCCGGCAACCACATCCGATGTCGTCAGTCGCGAGGACATTGGATCGGCGGAGGCTGAGCTGGCGGGCGCGGTTGAGGCACGCGCCCTGATCACGGCTGCAACGTCCGCCGAGGTGGGACGCAGGGATGCGCGGGCTGCTGAGCTGGCGGCCGCAGGTGCGATGACGACGGCAAAGGAGCTCCGTGCGGACCTCGCCGCGTGCGTCGCGGCGATGGCCGAGACCAGGACGACTGCATCCAAGCTGCCCGCCGCGGAGTCACAGATGCAGGCCCTGGCCCTGGACGTTGAGCGCCTGCAACGGCTCGTTGAGAGCAAGGTCGTTGCCGAGGCCTCATCGCGGGCGCTTGCGACCGCGACCCTCGCGCAGTCCGAGGCCGCCGGCGTCGAGGTTGCAGAGCTGCTGGCGAGCCATCGTCAGTCCTGTCCGTGCCAACCGGGTGCGAGCGAGCCCGCCGAGGGGCCAACAGGGATCGCCGACGTGATCTCTCACCACGCTCAGACCATGGCGTTGCTGCGGTCACTGGTTGCAGGGCTTCAGGACCTCAAGACGCACGAGGCTGGCTCCGCGGACGCTGTCCTGCGACTGTCAACGGCACTGCAGGCCAGCGGACTTGAGACGATCGAGCAGGCTCAGGCGGTCGCGTTACCTGCAGCAAGGGTCGCCGAGCTGACCGCTTTTCTGCGAGACGCGGAGCAGCAACGGGCGCAGGCCACAGCGCTGCTGGCCCAGTCCGACGTGTTGGCTGCCCACGCACTTGCAGTCCCTGACCTGGAGACGTTGGCGAAGGCACACACGCAGGCTGCGGCATCACTTGCCGACGCCGGGCGGCGCCACACGCTCTCGGAGCAGGCCCAACGCGACCTGCGGGCACTCTCGAGCATTGTGCGCCAGACCTTGGCCGACCTCGGTCCGGCCGAGGACGAAGCCAATCTCGTCCAGGAGCTGGCTGACTGCGTCGCCGGCAACAGCGCTGACAACGCACTGCGGATGCGGCTGTCCTCCTACGTCCTGGCTGCTCGCCTGGTGGAGATTGCCACCCTCGCCAATGAGCGCCTCGGGACCATGAGCGATGGCCGCTACGCGCTGGAGTACTCCGACGCCCGTGCGGCCAAGGGGGCACGCAGTGGTCTTGGTCTGCTGGTCCGGGACGCCTGGACCGGGATGGCCCGCGAGACGTCTTCACTGTCGGGGGGCGAGGCGTTCATGGCGTCGCTGGCGCTGGCGCTCGGGCTGGGCGACGCGGTGCGCGCGGAGGCCGGTGGCTTCGACCTGCAGACGCTGTTCGTCGACGAGGGTTTCGGCTCGCTGGACGAGGACAGCCTCGAACAGGTGATGGCAGTCCTTGACGCGCTGCGGGAGGGGGGCCGGGCGGTCGGCGTCGTCAGTCACGTCACCGAGCTTCGGGCCCGAATCCCCCAACAGCTCCAGGTGGTCAAGTCGCGGGGCGGTTCCCGCATCCTGACCATCTCGGCCTGAGACTATTTGTCCTCGAAAGCCTCCGGCGGGGGGCACGCGCAGATGAGATTGCGGTCTCCGTAGGCGTCCTCGATCCGTCGAACCGGCGGCCAGTACTTCGAGAGCTTGTCAACACCCGCGGGGAACGCCGCCGTCTTGCGATCGTAGGGATGGTCCCATTCCTCGACCAATGAGGAGGCGGTGTGTGGTGAATGGTGTAGCGCGCTGTCCTCTGCCGACACCTCGCCGCGAGCAACCTGCTCGATCTCACCACGAATGGCGATCATGGCCTCGCAGAAGCGGTCGATCTCGATGAGATCCTCGCTCTCGGTCGGCTCGACCATCAATGTGCCGCCGACGGGGAACGACATGGTGGGTGCGTGGAAGCCGTAGTCGATCAGCCGCTTGGCGACGTCGTTCACCGACACTCCGGTGACGTGGGTGAGCTCGCGCAGATCCAGGATGCACTCATGGGCCACGAGTCCCTCCCGACCGGTGTAGAGAACCGGGTAGTGCTCACGTAGTCGGGCGGCGATGTAGTTGGCCGACAAGATGGCCACCTGGGTGGCGCGGGTCAGCCCGGCGCCGCCCATGAGCCGAACGTAGGCCCACGAGATCGGCAGAATGCCGGCCGAACCATACGGAGCGCCCGACACGGGGCCGACCCCCGTCTGGGGACCAGCCTCGGGAACAAGCGGGTGGTTCGGAAGGTAGGGCGCCAGGTGGCTTCGCACGCAGACCGGACCTACGCCGGGGCCACCGCCGCCGTGCGGGATACAGAAGGTCTTGTGGAGATTCAGGTGGGACGCGTCTCCGCCGAACTTGCCCGGCTGTGCGACCCCGACCAACGCGTTGAGGTTGGCTCCGTCGATGTAGACCTGACCCCCGGCGTCGTGGACAAGCTCGCACAGCTCGCTGATCGTGTCCTCGAAGACGCCATGGGTCGAGGGGTAGGTGACCATGATCGCCGCAAGGCTCTCCCGGTGCTGCTCGACCTTGGCGCGCAGGTCGCTCATGTCGATCTCACCGGTCTCGGCGGTCTTGACCACCACCACGCTCAACCCGGCCATGACGGCGCTCGCAGCGTTGGTGCCATGTGCCGAAGCCGGGATCAGGCAGATGTTGCGGGAGGAGTCGCCACGCGCCTCGTGATAGGCGTGGATGGCCAGCAGACCGGTCAGCTCACCCTGCGAGCCCGCGTTGGGCTGCATCGTGACTGCGTCATAGCCGGTGATCTCGCACAGCCACGATTCCAGGTCCTTGATCAGCGAGCGGATTCCCTCGGTCTGGCTCTCCGGGGCAAACGGGTGCAGATCGGCAAACTCCGGCCAGCTCACCGGCTCCATCTCGGTGGTGGCGTTCAGCTTCATGGTGCAGGACCCGAGTGGGATCATCCCCCGGTCCAGGGCGTAGTCCCGGTCGGACAGCTTGCGTAGGTAACGCAGCATCGCCGTCTCGTTGTGGTACCTGCGGAACACGGGATGGGTCAGGTACTCCGACGCGCGAACCAGTGTCGTGGGCCAGGTGAGGCTCTGGACGGCATCGACTGCTGGCAAACCAGGAACACCGAACGCGGCCCACACCGCGGACAGGTCCTCCAGGTCGGTCGTCTCGTCGGTACTCACGGATACGCGATCGGCATCCACCTGCCAGAGGTTCACCCCGCGAGCAGCCGCCTCGACGACAACCTCGGTGGCCCGTCCAGGCGCGCGAACGGTCACGGTGTCGAAAAAGTGCTCGGTCTCGACCTCGATCCCCCCTGCGCGCAGTCCGTCGGCCAATGCGGTGGCGTGTGCGTGCACGCGGCTGGCGATCCGGGCCAGGCCCGCAGGGCCGTGATACACGGCATACATGGAGGCCATGACAGCCAGCAGCACCTGCGCGGTGCAGATGTTGGACGTGGCCTTCTCGCGGCGGATGTGTTGCTCGCGCGTCTGCAGGGCCTGCCGGTATGCCGGGTTGCCGTCAGCGTCGATGCTGACTCCGATCAGGCGCCCTGGCATGGTGCGCTCGAGGCCGGGTCGGACCGACATGTAGCCCGCGTGCGGACCGCCGAAGCCCATGGGGACACCGAAACGCTGGCTGCTTCCCACGACGACGTCGGCGCCCCACTCCCCCGGAGGGGTGGCCAGGGTCAGCGCAAGAAGGTCGGCCGCCGCTGTGACCAGTGCGCCAGTCTCATGAGCGGCCGCTGTCAGAGCCGACCAGTCCCTGAGCTCTCCGTCGGCGCCCGGGTACTGGACGATGACTCCGAAGATGGCCTTGCCACTGGCGATCGCCGTCAGAGACTCTGCGCTGGTGACCGTGCCCAGGTCGGCAACGATGACTTCCACGCCGCGAGGCTTGGCGCGGGTCCGGATGACCGCGATCGTCTGCGGCAGCGCGTGCTCGTCGACGACCAGGACAGCGTCGGGCTCGGTCTTGCTTGCCCGACGCATCAGCGTCATCGCCTCTGCGGCGGCGGTGCTCTCGTCCAGCAGCGAGGCGTTGGCGATCTTCAGGCCGGTCAGGTCGATGATGACCGTCTGAAAAGTGAGCAGCGCCTCGAGGCGTCCCTGGGAGATCTCAGGCTGGTACGGCGTGTAGGCCGTGTACCAGGCAGGGCTTTCCAGGATGTTGCGCTTGATCACCGGTGGGGTGATGGTGCCGTAGTAGCCCAGACCGATCATCTGGGTCAGGACGGTGTTGCGCGAGGCCAGAGCGCGTAGCTCATTGATGACTGCCTGCTCGGTTGGTGCCGCCTGAAGGCGAAGTGCCCCTTCGCTGCGGATCGATGCCGGCATTGCCGTGTCGAGCATCGCCTCGAGGCTTGGCTGACCAACCACCTTGAGCATTGCGGCGACGTCGTCGTGGTCTGGGCCGATGTGCCGGGAGATGAAGTCCGGCTCGGTGGCTGGGTTGGGATCGATGGTCACGAAGGCTCCTCACGCGGCGGCACAGACGTGCCTTGGCGGACACGGACCTCCCCGCCTGTCACCAGAAAGTGGCTTCAAGATGCCTGCCCGTACGGTCCGGGCGCCTGAGAGGTTCCGGGGAGGTTTGCCCCTTCGGCGCCCCGTCACAATGTCTCTCCGACGAGGGGAGATCACATGGCACGGGGACTCTCCCGCACGGGGTAATCAGCGAGGCCACACTAACACCGGTCCGGCCCTTCGACGTCGCCGCGAGACAGTCGCAGGTCCTGGCCAGGCTGCACACATAGACATGGCCCGGTCCAGGCGGGGACCAGGCCATGTTTGAGGGGTGAAGGTTGACTCAGCTGATCAGGCGGGCCTGTCGTCTGGAGGTGAGCTCATCGTCGGGGTGTGCTGCCGGGGCCTCGTCGTCGGGACGCTCACTGGGAAGTGCCGCAAGCTCGCCCTCGACCTCGCGCCAGACGCGACCCAGGGCGATGCCGAAGACACCCTGACCCCCTTGGACGAGATCGATGACCTCGTCAGCGGAGGTGCATTCGTAGACGCTGGCGCCGTCGCTCATGAGGGTGATGCGGGCGAGGTCGTCGACACCACGCTCGCGAAGCTGACTGACGGCGACGCGGATCTGCTGAAGCGAGACCCCGGTGTCCAGCAGTCGTTTGACGACCTTCAGCACGAGGATGTCCCGGAAGCCGTAGAGACGCTGCGTCCCTGACCCGGTGGCGCCTCGGACAGAGGGCTCGACCAGGCCGGTCCGCGCCCAGTAGTCAAGCTGTCGATAGGTGATGCCCGCGGCGCGGCATGCTGTGGGGCCCCGGTAGCCGGTGTCCTCCCGCAGTTCGGGAAGGTCATCGGTGAACAACAGCCCCTGCGCGGCGACCGGTACGGAAGCAGCCTGATATCGCGCATCTCCGGTGGAGTTCACGTTACCTCCTCGTAACTACAGCCCCGTTGTTTCTCCTGAAGGTACGGCCGAGCCTACACAAGCGTCAATCACCACTCGACGTCGACTTTTGGCGTGTCGCGCGAAACTGCCAGCACTCTAGATGTCAACTAGAGAGTTAGTCCCGATCTGTGGGCCAGGTCTCGGTGCCCGGCCCCGTTGCGTCCGGATTGTCGAAGTCCTCGGCCGAGACGTGGTCCAGGAACTCCCGGAATCGCTCGAGCTCGTCGTCCTCCTCGTGGGCGATCGCTACGCCGGCTTCGTCCAAGAGGCCGTCCTCGACGAGTATGGAGGTGCCGGTACGAAGAGCCAGGGCGATGGCATCGGAGGACCTGGCGCTGACCTCGATCGCTCCGTCGAATACCAGCGTGGCGTGGAAGATGCTGTCCTTGAGCTCGACGATCCGGACTTCGACCAGCTCGTGTCCGAGCGCCTCGATGACGTTCTTGAGCAAGTCGTGTGTCATGGGTCGGGGCGGCACGACGCCTTGCTGGGCGTAGGCGATTGCCGTGGCTTCGGCCGCACCGATCCAGATCGGCAGATAGCGTTCGCCGTCTCGCTCACGCAGGAGGACGATCGGTTGGTTCGTGGGCATTTCGACCCGCACACCCAGCACATCGAGTTCTCTCACCCGACTACGGTACTCGCTTATTGGGCGTCGAGCCCGGCTCGCACCAACGCCGTATGCAAGGCGATGCACTCCGCCAGGATCTGCGGAGTCGGGTCGTGTGTGGCCCTGCCTCCTGTCCCCTGCTTTCGACCGCGGACAGGGGAAAGGACCTGCTGAACCAGCCCGATCTCTCTGTCGGCAGCGGTACGGAACGGGCGAAGGTGTCGGGGTTCGATCCCATATGCCGCGAGAGCACCGGCAGCGCGCGCGACCGCGAGTGCGGAATCTCCGTAGTGCCCACTGGCGTCGGGGTGGAGCAGTCCGAACGTGGACAGCGCCTCGAAGGTGAGCCGGTCGAGACCCGCGGCCTGACGCAGCTCGGCCTCGGTGAGCCGGAGGCGACCGCGCCGCCGCAGATCTGAGGGTGACGGCAGGTGGGGGTCCACGGCCGTGGCCGGGGCCTGCGGACCCGCGGATGCTTGCGCCGTGTGTACCGGCTCGAGACCACGGTCGAGCTTGTCCAGGGCCTCAGCGATGACCTTCAGCGGCCAGAACTGATCGCGCTGCGCCGTCAGGATGTAACGAAGTCGTTCGAGATCATGAGGTGAGAACGTGCGGTAGCCCGAACCCGTGCGCGCCGGCGTCACCAGTCCCTCGGCCTCAAGGAACCGGATCTTCGAGATCGTGATGTCCGGGAAGTCTGGCGACAGTGCGGCCAGAACCGCACCGATCGTCATCTGGGGAGTGGCTGAGGGATTCACGCGTCGATCATCTGGCGGGTTCGCTCACGGAGCGACGCCGGCATAGAACACGAGACGGAACTTGCCAATCTGGACCTCGTCGCCAGTCTTGAGGGTGGCCTCCTCGATCCGCTCCCGGTTGACGTAGGTGCCGTTCAGGGAGCCGACATCGCGAACAAGGAACTCGCCCTGCTCGCGACGGAACTTGGCGTGCGTGCGCGAGACGGTGACGTCGTCGAGAAAGATGTCGCTGTCGGGGTGGCGCCCCGTGCTGACCTCATCGGCATCGAGCAGGAACCGGGCGCCGGTGTTCGGCCCGCGAAGGACAACCAGCAACGCCGTACCCTGGACGAGTGCGTCAACCGTGGCCTGGTCCTGCGCCGACAGGTTGGGCTCGGCTTCGGTGACGGGCTCGGCCGGCGCTCCGATTCCGGGCAGGCGCATGGTCGTGGGATCGCCCACTCGTGCACGCGATTGCTCGTTTTCGTTGTCGGTCATGACCTGCGCACCTGCTTCCTTCGTCGCTTCCAGCCGAGGAGAGACACCAACCCTAGAGCAGCAGGGCGCGGTACGACTCGAGGTCGAGCAGAGAGGCCTCGGTAGCCGCGTCGCTGACCTTGATGTCGTACATCCAACCCTGGCCATAGGGGTCGGTGTTGACCAGCTCGGGGGCTGAGTCCAGTGCCTCGTTCACGGCCACGACCTCGCCCGAGACAGGGGCGTAGACGTCACTGACCGACTTGGTCGACTCGACCTCGCCACAGCTGTCGCCTGCGGTGACCGTGTCGCCTACGGCGGGCAGGCTGACGAAGACGACATCACCGAGCGCCTCCTGTGCGAAGGCGGTGATACCGATGCGGACAACGCCATCAGACCCGGTACGCACCCATTCGTGCTCTGCGGTGTAATGCAGGTCCTGCGGGTACTCCAACTCGCTCATGCCGCTCCTTGGCTAGAAAGAAGACCTCTGGTGAGGACAACGCAACTACGGTGTCGCAGCGGGTGCCGGCGACGGTACGGGGCGAGCGTAGCGAGGCTCGCGCACGGCGTGCAACGCGCCCACCGTCAGGTCGCTCCGCTGGGTGACCGTGATACTCGCATCGACCAGACCCCGGACGTTCTCCGAGAGTCCCCCCGGTATCTCCATGGCAGACGACATCGTCTGAGCGGCGCCGATCGCGAGAATGACGTACGGCTGCGTGAGCTTGATGCCGTCGATCTCAACTCCCGACCCGGACTGGCCGAAGGACGAGCTGGCCACCACCCGCACGTCCCCCACCTGAATCGCCTCCGCACCGGCGTCCCGGAGCTCCTCGATGGCATCAAGCAGCAGAGGTGGGGTCACCTTGCCGCTGGGGTCGCCGATTGTCATCTGTATGCCGGGGCCGTGCGCGCGTGCGGTACCCGCCAGAACGCCCAGGGCATCGAGTCGCTCCTGCGCAGACTTGAGTGCAGCGGCATCACTGGTTCCACCACTGATCAGCTCATCCCGGGTTGTCTGGAGCTCGCGGGCGTTCTGATCCAGCCGTGAGGACTGCAAGGTCGCGTTGTCGAGGATGCCGACGAGCTCGCTCTGGCGTAACGACTCGAGGCCAACGACCTGGTTCTGACGAACCTGGGTTGCCACGGCGAAACCCAGCAGAATGGCCAGAAGCGCTGCAAACGCATTCGCCTTGGTGGCCCGCGGACGGGCCATCAGCATCATCCGCTGCCATGGCGAGCGGCCACCGGCGCCTTGGGGTGTGTTGGTCCGAGCGCTAGACCGGCTCATGCGCGGAAGAGGTGTCGGCGGATTGAGGCAACGTTCGAGAAGATCCGGATGCCGAGAACCACGACGACGCCGGTCGACAGCTGAGATCCCACGCCGAGCTGGTCGCCAAGGAAGACGATGAACGCGGCGACGACCACATTGGACAGGAATGAGACGACAAACACCTTGTCGTTGAAGATTCCGTCGAGGACAGCACGGACACCTCCGAAAACTGCGTCCAGTGCAGCGATCACGGCAATGGGCAGATAGGGCTGAAGAGGGAGGGGCACGGCGGGGTGCAGAAAGAGACCGACAGCCAGACCCACGAGTAGTCCAAGGGCGGGAATCACGGTGAGGCCTCCGTCGATTGTGTGGCTATGGTTGAAGGGGCGCGGCCTGGGGTCGTGCCCGGCACCGGTTTCGTTACCGACGACTGCACGGGCTTGGCCTCCCGCAGGGCCAACGCAGGCTCCCCCGGAATCACGACCGGGTCGCGCGCCTGGATGTCGCCGCGAATCCCGTTGTTGGACTTGAGCGACTGCAGATAGCTTCCGCCGTCGTTTTCGGCAAAGTCCACACTCAGGCTGCCTGGGTCGCCGATGGCGGTGATGACGTAAGGCCGGACCAACGGCCGGTAGTTCACCAGGATCGCCTCGCCGGCAAAACGGATCGCGGCTCGCTCCGTGAGCCGGTGACCGTTGACCGAGATCGCCTCCGCGCCGGCTTGCCACAGTCCGTTGACGATGATCTGAAGGTCTCTCGCGATCACCTTTCCCCCGTCGAATGCCGTCGCAAGGCGTGGGTCGACGTTGGCATTGGCATTGGCTTGCGCAGGCGCGTCATCGAGCGTGAGCACGAGCCCTGGGCCGGTAACGGGCACGGTCCCGGTGACGAGCTCGAGTCTCGAGAGGTCGGCCGCCAGTCCGCTCTGGCTCTGCTGGCTCAGCGCCGTCGCCTGTGCCTTGTTGATCTCGTCTCGCAATCCAGCGATGAGCCGGGTCTGGGAATCTGCATGGGCGCGGCTGGCCTCGATTCGGCCCACGAGTGCGCTCTTGATCTGGCGGGCGCTTGTTGTCGGGGCTCGCAGTGCGAGGGCGGAGGTTGCGAGAACGGCCCCGATCAGAACGGCGATGGCGACCAGCATGGGGCCCTGATGACTTGTTGCGGCCGGTAGCCCGGACCGTTGCCGGCTCTCGGCCGCCGCGGCATACCCAGGGTCGAGCGGACGCTCCATCATCTCGGTGATCAGCGTCATCGACTCGTCGGGCCGGTGGCTGTGCGTGGCGGTCATCTGCCTGCCGCCTTGGCTGCGCGCACGACGTCCCGCGTCTGTACGGCATACATGACTCCGGCGACCCAGTAGAGGGCCGTGCCCCACCAGGCGAATGCCCAGCCAATCGTCAGAGCTGCCGTGGCGACCGCGCTGTCGCCCTGGCCCAGGAGGATGAGCGGGAACGCCCACAGCAGGCAGAACGTGGCCGCCTTGCCGATGAAATGTACCGGCAACGCGCGGTATCCGTAGTGGCGCACGACCATCAGCAACACGGTCCCGAAGACTTCGCGGCCGACCAGAATGGCGACTAGCCACCAGGGGATGATCTCTCGCCAGGCGAGGCCGAAAAGCGTGGACAGGATGTACAGGCGGTCTGCCAGAGGATCCAGCAGCTGGCCGACCCGACTGACCATGTTGTACTTGCGGGCGATCTTGCCGTCGAAGTAGTCGCTGACTCCCGAGAGCGTGAGCACCACCACGGCCCAGCCATCGTGGTTGCTCAGAATCAGCCAGAGGAAGATGGGGACGACGACGAGCCTCAGCATGGACAAGATGTTGGGCGGGGTCCAGACGCGGTCACTGACTGGCGGGCTCCCTTGAGCGCTCCCGTCCACCTGTTCCCTCACGCCAGTGAGCCTAAGGGTTGTCTGCCTCGACGCTACCCAGGGACACAGTCACCTGGTCTTCTCCCTCAAACCAGAGTGGCTTTGAACGGACGCGAACTGGGTTGCAGCGCTGGTGGTGCTGATCGGACCGACAGGTCAGAGGCCGTTCCCGATCTTCTCGGAAACGGCCTCTGACCTGCTGCTAGTCCCAGTCGGGATGACAGGATTTGAACCTGCGACCCCTTGACCCCCAGTCAAGTGCGCTACCAAGCTGCGCCACATCCCGGGACTCTCGCCTGATCATTGCTCAGGTGAGGCGAACGAAACCTTAGCGTACGCGAGCGGCCGGTCTTGAATCGCCATACCCGTAGCGGCATTTCGATGCTGCAACGAGAGCCGCACTCACCGGGGGGCTACCTCCGTCGCTTTTCGCGAACTCGCACCGAAACCTCGATGGGGGTGCCTTCGAACCCGAACTCCTCGCGCAGCCGGCGCTCGATGAAGCGCCGATAGCCAGCCTCGATGAAGCCGCTGGCGAAGAGCACAAACCGCGGGGGTCTCGTGGATGCCTGTGTGGCGAAGAGGATTCGCGGCTGTTTGCCGGAGCGCACGGGGTGTGGCGTCGCCGCCGTCACGGTCCCGAGGAAGGCATTGAGGCGACCCGTGGACACACGGCTGTCCCAGGACTCGAGGGCAGTCTCGATCGCCGGAACAAGACGGTCCATGTGCCGTCCGGTAAGCGCGGAGATGTTGACGCGGGGGGCCCAAGGAATCTGGACGAGCTCCTTCTCGATCTCTCGCTCGAGATAGTGACGTCGCTCCTCGTCGAGGATGTCCCACTTGTTGTAGGCCACGACCAGCGCGCGTCCGGCGTCGATCACCTGCTGGATGACGCGGATGTCCTGCTCGGCGATCGCATCCTCGGCGTCGATCAGCACCACTGCGACCTCGGCCTTCTCGAGAGCGGTCTGGGTGCGCAGCGATGCGTAGAAGTCAGCGCCGCGCGTCTGATGCACGCGGCGGCGGATGCCAGCGGTGTCCACAAAACGCCACGTCTTGCCACCGAGCTCGATCAGCTCATCGACCGGGTCGCGCGTGGTGCCGGCAACCTGGTCAACGACCACTCGGTCCTCTCCTGCAAGCCTGTTGAGCAGACTCGACTTGCCCACGTTGGGGCGACCGACAAGGGCCACCCGACGTGGTCCGCCGCGCTCGTAGGCACCGCCGACGGCTGAGAACTTGGGCAGGACCTCCAGGACCGCGTCCAGGACGTCGCCACTGCCTCGACCGTGTAGAGCCGACACGGGCCACGGTTGGCCCAGACCGAACGACCACAACATCGCGGCGTCCGCCTCGCTTCGCGCGTCATCGACCTTGTTGGCCACGAGGATGACCGGCTTGCCGGACTTACGCAGCAGCTTGACCACCGCGTCGTCAGTGTCGGTTGCACCAACGGTCGCGTCGACGACGAACATCACGGCGTCGGCGAGCTCGATGGCAATCTCTGCCTGCTCGGCAACACGCAGGTGGATGCCCGTCGCGTCGACCTCCCAGCCGCCGGTGTCGACGAGGGTGAACCGGGTTCCGGTCCACTCGGCGTCGTAAGCGACCCGGTCGCGGGTGACTCCCGGCACGTCCTCGACGACGGCCTCTCTTCGGCCCAGGATGCGGTTGACAAGGGTGGACTTGCCGACGTTGGGGCGACCGATGATCGCGACCACCGGCACCGGCCCTGCCTGCTCGCCCTCAGCGCCCTCGGCGCCGTCGCTCTCGAGAAGGGTCACGTCCTCTTCGTCGAGCTCGAACTCCTCCAGACCAACGCGCAGGGCGCGCTCAACCGACAGGTCGTCGACCTCTTTCTGGTCAACGCTCTCGGGATGCTCGCTCACGGCAGGGTCCTTCGGTGTTCAGGTCGTCGGGGTTGCTCACGCTCGGAACTACCCATTGTCCCTCATCTTTGGCGAGCCTTCGTCCAGCTCACCTACGCCTCGTGGCCGGTCCAGGTGTGGACCACGCCAAGCACTGCCTCTACGGACTGTTCGAGGTCAAGGTCCGAGGTATCCACCACGGTCACTCCCGGCGCCGCGTGCATGAACTGCGAAACGGTCGAGTCATCCGCATCGCGGCGCACGATCTGGTCGTGGGTGGCATGGACGGTGGCGTGGTCCGCGTCGCCGTGGAGCTCCAAGGCTCGTCGGGCCAGGCGGGCGTCCTGGTTCGCGACCAGCAGGATCCGTACGTCGGCGTCGGGCGCGACCACTGTGGTGATGTCGCGCCCCTCGGCGACTACTCCCCCACTGCTCTCGACCGACTCGGCAATCAGTGTGCGCTGACGGTCTCGGAGCTCGGCGCGGACTCCAAGGTTGGTCGCCACCTTCGACACGGACTCGGAGATCGCACTCGTCCGAATGGCCTCGTCAATCTCGACACCCGCCATGTGCACCGATGGCGAGAGCGGGTCAGTCCCCATCTGCAAGGGAAGATTCTTGGCGGCCAGCGCCACGGCCGACTGGTCATCGAGGTCGACTCCGTTTTGGGTGCACCACCACGTCAGGGCGCGGAACATGGCGCCGGTGTCGAGATAGGCCAGGTTGAGGCGCTCAGCCACTGCCCTGGACACGCTTGACTTGCCGGAACCGGCTGGTCCGTCGATGGCAATCACAAGGGGCTTGGCTCGGGCGGTCACGCGGGAGACTCTAGTGGCCGAGGGCCCGACTACTCGTGGACCCGCCAACCCAACGAGCTCAGTGCCGTCATCAACGGCGCCACCGCAGCGGGCAGAACGGAGAGCTCGGCCAACCCGAACGGCTGTCCGACCCCGTGCTCGATGTGCAGATCTTCCATGTTGACCCCGGCGTTGCCGACATCGCGCAACAGCCGTCCCAGCGCGCCCGGCTCATCGGGCACGACAACGACGACAGCGGCGTACGTCGTCGGTGCCGCTCCGTGTTTGCCCGGGATTCGTGCGTGCCCTGCGTTGCCGTCGGCCACGGTCCTGGCCAGGACCGCACGGGCACCCACGGTGCCATGACCTGAGTCGGACTCGAGGCGCCTCAAGGCCGCGAGCACGGCATCGAGCTGCTCGGCCATCGACTCGAGAACCCCTCGGACCGCGGGTGCATTGCCGACCAGGATCTGGGTCCACATACTTGGGTCGCTTGCCGCTATTCGTGTGACGTCGCGAATCCCCTGTCCTGACAGGGCAACAGCGCTGGACGACAGCTCGAGCAGCTGGCTTGCCACGAGGCTGGCCGCGATCTGCGGAACGTGCGAGACGGCGGCCACAGCAGCATCGTGCTCAGCGGGGGTCATGACAAGAACAGCAGACCCTGCCGCCGCGGCGACCCGGCGCACAAGCTCAACCGCGCCAGCCGCCGCCTTTGGTCCCGGCGCCACGACCCATGAGCGACCCTCGAAGAGATCCACCTGTGCCGCAGCAGCTCCCGACTTCTCACGCCCCGCCATGGGGTGTGACCCGACGTACCGCGATAGGTCAACGTCCTTCTCCTGTAATGCCCTCAGCACCGAACCCTTGACGCTGGCGGCATCGGTGACCACGGCGTTCGGCCACCTCGACAGCTCTCGTGCGACCACGTCGGCAACGACATCCGGAGGAGCAGCTACGACGACAACATCGGGGTCACCCAACGTGTCGGCCGCCAGAACACCAGCGCCGAGGTCGCGCGCCAAAGCTGCGGCCGTGGGCGACGGGTCGTCGAGAGACACCTGAAACCCCTTGCGGGACAAAGCCATTCCCAGGCTCGCCCCGATCAGACCGGTTCCGACGATCCTGATCCGCAGCGACTCAGAAGCCACGTCCCCACTCATTGGGCGAGGTCGCGACGCAGAGTTGCGGCCCCCCGCAGATAGACGTGTGCGATCTGGTCCCGGGAAAGCGTGGTGTTCACGAGAGCCATCAACCGGATCACCCTCGGCATGGCGCCGACGATGTCGAGCTCCTGGGTGCACATCAACGGAACGTCACCCAGGCCCAGCTCTCGCGCCGCCACGGCAGGGAACTCGCTGCGCAGGTCCGGCGTCGCGGTGAACATGATCGAGATGACGTCCTTCTTGGTCAGCGAGTTCGCGGCCAGCACAGCAGCGACGAGCTCGCGGGTCGAGGACAGCACAAGCTCGCGCTCATCGGCATCGAGCTGGATGGCGCCCCTGATGGCTCGAACGGCACTGACCGCCATGGGTGTGTCTCTCGGGCCCGCTGTATCGCTCACACCTGCCACGCTAGCGATGAACGGGCACCTGACGTCATCAGAGTCCAGCAGCCGAGTACAGCTGGCCGATCTCGGGCTGGTTGAGCGCCCGCGTCCGGCCAGAGCGCAGGTCCCCCAAGCGGATCGGCCCGACATCGGTTCGAACAAGCGTGATCACGGGGTGGCCCACGGCCTCGAGCAGTCGCCGGACAACGTGCTTGCGGCCCTCGTGCAGCTGGAGCTCGACCAAGGCCCTGCCGGGTGCGGAGTCCACCAGTTTGAAGGAGTCGACCTTGACCGGGCCGTCTTCGAGCTCGATGCCCGCGCGGAGCGTCTTGCCCAGGTCGCGCGGCACCGGTCCCGGGATCTGTGCCAGATAGGTCTTCAGCACGCCGTATGACGGGTGCTGGAGCCGGTGGGCAAGCTCACCGTCGTTGGTCAGCAGCAACAGGCCCTCGGTGTCGACGTCCAGGCGCCCCACGTGGAAGAGCCGCTCCTTCCGGTTGCTGACGTAGTCGCCAACACAGGGACGGTTGAGGTCGTCGCTCATCGTCGAGACAACACCCAAGGGCTTGTTGAAGGCCAGGTAGACGCGCGACTCGTCGAGCTGGACCCTGGAACCGTCAACGTTGACGGTCTGCTTCATCGGGTCGATGCGCACGCCCAGCTCGGTGACCAGGTGACCGTCCACCTCTACCCGCCCCGCGGTGATCAGGTTCTCGCACGTTCGCCGGCTCCCGACGCCGGCCGCTGCGAGCAGCTTCTGCAAGCGCACGCCATCGGGATCATGCACATCGACCTTGGCCGTGGGCTTCTCCCGCTGAGGGGGCAGGCGGGTGGGCTGACTGGGCTTGGTGGTACCACTGCTGCCGCGCTGGGGGGCGCCACTGCGGCCGGCCCCGCCCGAACGGGTGCCTTCGCTCAAGCCTTTGCGATGGCCGTCTGTGCCGCCACCAGGTGCCTTGCGGGCGCTCATGCCCGGCTCTGTTCGGCAAGTTCGTCGAGCACGTCAACCTCGGGTAGGTAGGGGGCCAGGGCCGGCAAATCGTCCAGTGAGCCGAGACCAAGGCGTTGCAGGAAGAAGGACGTCGTACGGTACAGCGTCGCACCACTCTCGACTTCGGTGCCCATCTCCTCGATGAGACCGCGGTTGTGCAGCGTCCGGACGACGCCGTCGACGTTGACCCCGCGAACCGCACCGATCCGGGCCCGGGAGATCGGCTGTCGGTAGGCGATGACCGCCAGCGTCTCCAGCGAGGCCTGGGTGAGCTTGGACCGCTGGCCGTCGATGAGGAACTTCTCGACCACTGGCGCGTACTCCGGCCGGCTGTAGACCCTCCAGCCACCGGCGATGCTCCTGATGGCGAACCCGCGGTTTCCCTCGTCGTAGTCGGCGGCCAGTGCACGAAGGTGCGCGACGACATCGTCAACGGGCAGCTCTAGTGCAGAGGCCAGTGACATCTCCGTGACCGGTTCGTCAATGACCATCAACACAGCCTCGATCGCGCCGCGCGCCCCACCCGGAAAGTCGTTGATGTCGAACGCCACCTGCTCATCTGGGGGCGAGCTGAGTTCTCCCTCTCCGGACTCGGCCTCGAAGATCTCGCGTGCGCCCGATGGGCCTGGTGCCTCAATCAACTGGATCCACCATCTCTTCGTCGCTCAAAGGGTCATCGTCGGACTCGTCGAACTCGTCGCTGACACCGATCTCGCCATCGTCCTGGCCGATCCACCGAACAGTTAGCTCCGCGAAGGACTCGGTCTGGTCGAAGGCGATGACCGACTCGTGAAACAGCTCCAGCAACGCGAGGAACCGCGCCACGATCACCAGCGTGCTCTCGGCGTCCGCGACCAGTGATCCGAACGAGCAGGAACGAGAGGTTCGCAGGCGATAAACGATCAGGGTGGCCTGCTCGCGAACGCTCACCAACGGCGTGTGCAGGTGCTCCAGACCAACGACCGGCGCCACCCTTGGCCTCATCGCCCGCGCCGCGATCATGGCCAGCTGGTCGACGGTGACGCCCATCACCAGCTCGGGCAGCAACGCGGCGAACTGTGGCTCCAGCCCGGCCTGGCGGGCCGTCATGCGACCGGCTGTGGCCATCCCTTCAGCGAAGGCACTCGCCACCTGCTTGAAGGCGCGGTACTGCAGGAGCCGGGCGAACAGCAGATCCCGCGCTTCGATCAGCGCCAGATCCTCCTCGTCCACCAGGCCCAGCTGCGGCAACAGCCGGGCGGACTTGATGTCGAGCAGTGTGGCGGCTACCACCAGGAACTCCGATGCCTGGCTCAGGTCCCACTCGGTTCCAGACTTCTGATGGGCTCTGATGTGGGCCATGAACTCATCGGTCACCGTGGCCAGGGCGATCTCGGTGATGTCAAGCTTGTGCTTGGAGATCAGACCCAGGAGCAGCTCGAACGGGCCTTGGAATACGTCGAGGTGCACCTCGAACTGTGGTGTGTCAGCTCTGTGCAACACCCCGCCCGGCGTGAGGTGCGAGCCGAAGCCCTGAGGGTCTTTGGCCAAGACGCTTGCGCCCTTGCTGACAAGGTCGGCGTCGACGCCCGCGACCAACGCGTCGGCAGTGACCGCCGCTGCATCGACCCCGGCGGTAGAGGTCTCGGCCATGGCCCTCAGGCCACCCCACCCCGGGAGATGAGCTCGCGGGCCAGCTGGCGGTACGCCTCGGCGGCCGGGTGGGTTGATGCGTAGGTCGTGATCGGCTCGCCGGCGAGTGAGGCATCAGGGAACTTCACGGTGCGGCTGATCACGGTGTGGAAAACCCGGTCGCCGAAGTGGTCTACGACACTGCGTACGACCTCTTTGCTGTGCAGCGTCCGACCGTCATACATGGTGGCCAGAATGCCGTCAACCTCCAGTCGAGGGTTAAGGCGGTCACAGATCTTGTCGATGGTCTCTACGAGAAGCGCAACGCCACGCATGGCGAAGAACTCGCACTCCAGCGGGATGATCACCCCGTGGGCAGCAGTCAGGGCATTGACGGTGAGCAGGCCCAGTGAGGGCTGACAGTCGATGAGCACCACGTCATAGTCATCCACGATCGGCCGCAGGACCCGCGCCAGGACCATCTCTCTGGCCACCTCGCCGACAAGCTGCACCTCGGCCGCGGACAGGTCGATGTTCGCCGGGATGATATCGAGGTTCGGGGTGCGGGTGTGCTGCACCAAAGCATGGATGTCGTGCCCGCGCTCCATCAGAAGGTTGTAGATCGTGACGTCGAGCTCATGGGTCGGAACGCCCAGGCCGACTGACAACGCGCCCTGGGGGTCGAAGTCGACCAGAAGCACCTTGCGTCCGCACTCGGCCAGAGCAGCGCCGAGGTTGATCGTGGTCGTTGTCTTGCCGACCCCACCCTTCTGGTTGCACATCGCGATGATCCGGGCCGGCCCATGGCTGCGCAACCGAGCCGGCTGGGGGAACTCGGGCATGACCCTGCCGGTGGCGCCGATCTGGCCGACTGCGGCGCCCTGGATGCCGGGCAGGAGAGCCGGGGCTCGCTCGGAGCTCTCCGCCACATCGTCTGCAGCGGTGAGGTCAGTGGTCCGACCCTCGGTGGCTGTCGTCACCTTGTAAGTCACAGGTGGATCACTCCCAGCGGCGTCGAAAAATGATGGGTCAGCCTCTCGCTGATCGCGTTGACCCTAGCCGCGTACGTGGCCCGGCATCAAGGCAGGGCGCGGGGTGTCGCCGAGGGATTGGTCAGCGTGCCCGTGGATGAGCCTCGGCGAAGACCTCACGCAGACGTTGGACGGTCACCATCGTGTAGATCTGCGTCGTGGTGACAGAGGCGTGCCCCAGCAGCTCCTGGACTACACGCACGTCGGCCCCGCCGTCGAGAAGGTGCGTGGCGAAAGAGTGCCGCAGAGTGTGTGGGCTGACTTTGGACCCCAGATCGGCACGTTCGGCTGCCCTGTGGATGACCGCCCAGGCGCTCTGCCGGGTCAGCCGTCCTCCGCGCTGGTTGAGAAAGAGCGCCGGGAGGCCTTTGCCCTTGAGCGCCATGGGGGGACGAGCCCGAACGATGTATGCCGTCACGGCCTCCCGCGCGTACCGCCCGAGGGGAACGACGCGCTCCTTGCCCCCTTTGCCGAAGAGTCGCACCGACCCCTGCTCCAGGTCGATGTCGTCCACGTCCAGGCCCACGGCCTCACTGATCCGCGCGCCGGCGCCGTAGAGGACCTCGAGAAGGGCGCGATCGCGCAAGGCTGCCGACGTGTCCCCCGCGCTGGCCGCCGCCAGCAGCCGTTCGACATCGCCGATCGAGATTGCTTTGGGTAGTCGCTTGGGAGCAGTCGGCGGAGCCACTCCGCCGGCCGGATCGGTGGCGGTCTCACCCTCAAGAGCCATGAACCTGTGGAACCCACGCACGGCAACAAGAGTCCGGGCGGCCGATGACGCTGACAGCGGCGGATGTGGGGGCGCTCCCTCACGAAGTGCGGCGAGGAAGTCAGTGATGTCGGGCTCCCCCACAGAGGCCGGATCGTCGATACCCCGGCCGCGGAGGAACTGCTGATAGCGCCCAAGGTCTCGACGGTAGGAGGTCAGCGTGTTGGCTGCCGCTCCACGCTCGACACGTAGGTGGTCAAGCCATCCGCGAGCCGCTCGCTCCAGGGGCGAGCTCGCCCCTGGAGCATCGGCATCCGGACCTGTTGAGCCAGGGGCTCCTGGCGTCAGCGCAGGACCTCCTCGAGACTGACGGAAGTCATCCCGTGTGCCTCGGCCACCGGACCGTACGTCACCGCACCGTCGAAGGTGTTGAGTCCGAGTGCCAGAGCGTGATCGGCCCTGAGCGCGCCGCGCCAACCGAGGTTGGCCAGCTCCACGGCATACGGCAGGGTCACGTTGGTGAGGGCGTACGTCGAGGTGTGAGGCACCGCGCCGGGCATGTTCGCGACGCAGTAGAAGACCGAGCTGTGAACCTGGTACGTCGGGTCCGCGTGCGTCGTGGGGTGAGAGTCCTCGAAGCAGCCACCCTGGTCGATGGAGATATCCACGAGGACCGAGCCCGCCTTCATCCGTGACACCTGCTCATTGCTGACCAGTGTCGGAGCCTTGGCGCCGGGGATCAGCACCGCGCCGATGACCATGTCCGCGTCGGCGATGGCACGGTCGATCTCGTAGGCGTTGGAGGTCACCGTCTGGCAGTGGCCCTGATAGATGGCATCAGCGTGCCGGAGCTTGGCCACGTTGCGATCCAGCAGGAGGACCTCGGCCTGCATGCCCAGCGCGATGGCGGCGGCATTCATGCCCGATACGCCGGCGCCGATGACGACAACCTTGGCTGCGTAGACACCGGATACGCCGCCCATGAGGACACCGCGGCCCCCTTGTGCCCGCATCAGCGTCTGCGCACCCACCTGGGGTGCCAGACGGCCTGCCACTTCGCTCATCGGAGCCAGGAGCGGGAGCGACTGATCCGGCAGCTCGACTGTCTCATAGGCGATTCCGGTGACCTTGCGCTTGACGAGCTCGTCGGTCAAGGCCCGGTCAGCCGCGATGTGAAGGTAGGTGAAGAGGATCTGGCCCTCACGCATGCTGTTGTACTCGGAGGCAATTGGCTCTTTGACCTTCAGGATCAGGTCACCTATGGCCCATGCATCCTCAGCGGTACTCACGATCTTTGCCCCAGCGGCGACATAGTCGTCGTTGGTGATCGAGGATCCGACGCCTGCATCGGTCTCGATGTAGACCTCGTGGCCGTGTCGCGTGAGCTCGTGCACACCAGACGGCGTGATGGCCACCCGGTACTCGTTGTTCTTGACCTCGCGTGGGATTGCGACCTTCACCGGATATCAACATCCTTTGCCGATACACCGTCGAGGCAACCCCATTGTCGCTTCGATCGGCTGCCCGAAGGCTAGCGGCTGAGAGTCTAAACCCGACCGATCCCAAGAAAATACTGGTTGGGGATGCCCTGATCCGTCGGTCAGAACTGTCCGATCTGCACCAGGCTCACGATATGACTCGGGGCCACAGGTCCTCCGCCGGCGGCATCCACGACGAGGCGTCGCTCACCGCCTGCGCGCCACTGCGGATGTCCTTCACCGAGTCGCTGTCCTGGTCGGCGGAAGCCGTGAACCACACGAACGGGATGCCTCGTCGCTCGGCGAACTTGATCTGTTTGCCGAACTTGTCTGCCGCGGGCGCAACCTCGCACGGTATGCCACGCTTGCGAAGTGCCGCAGCGACGCCCATCCCGTTGGGTCGGTCCGACTCGGCAGCCAGCGCGACCAGAACGCAGGAGGGAGTGGACCGGCTGGCCGACAGAGACGGCATGATCTTGGCCAGCAGTCGCGACAGCCCGATAGAGATACCGACCCCTGGGTAGGTCGTGCGGCCATCCGATGCCAGCGCGTCATAGCGTCCGCCTGAACAGATCGATCCGTAGGACTCCGAGCCGATCAGCTGGGTCTCATAGACAGTCCCTGTGTAGTAGTCCAGGCCCCGGGCGACCTTCAGATCAGCGGACAACAGACCAGGGGCGTGCACGGCCCCTGCACGGATGACTGCGGCCAGCTCGACCAGGCCCTCGGTCAGAGTCTCGTTCCTAACCCCCAGGGCATTCACGCGATATACGAAGCTTTCGTCGGGGGCGCTGATCTCGGCCAGGGCCAGGGCCGCCTTGGCCTGCTCAGCCGTTGCGCCTGCGGCGACCAACAGATCGAAAACCCTTTCAGGACCGAGCTTGTCGAGCTTGTCGACGATCTGCAGCATGCTCTTGACGTCGGTCAGCCCGATCCCGAGGTAGAACCCCTCAGGGATCTTGCGGTTGTTGACCTGGATCTGGAACGGGCCGATCGGAAGCTTGCTGAACACCTCGGCGATCACCAACGGCAGCTCGGCCTCGTAGTGGGGCGCCAGCTCACCCACATCCACGATGTCGATGTCGCACTGGGTGAACTCGCGAAAGCGACCCTCCTGAGGGCGCTCGCCGCGCCACACCTGCTGTATCTGGTAGCGCCGTACCGGAAAGGTGAGCTTGCCTGAGTTCTCCAAGACATATCGAGCGAACGGCACCGTGAGGTCGAAGTGGAGGCCAAGTCGGGCGTCCCGTGTCGGTTCGTCGGCAGCAGCCGCCAGACGGCTGATGGCGTAGATCTCCTTGTCCGTGTCGGCACCCTGACTGGAAAGGCGCTCGATCGGCTCCACCGCCCTGGTCTGGATCGAGGCGAACCCGTGAAGCTCGAACGTCCCGCGGATCACGTCCAGGAAATGCTGTTCGACGATGCGTTCAGCTGGGAGCCATTCGGGGAATCCACTGATCGGGCGAACTTTGGTCACGGGGTCAGTCCTTGCAGATAAGGGTTGGTCGCACGCTCACGTTCCATCGTGGTCGCCGCGCCATGCCCCGGAAGCACGAGCACGTCGTCGGGTAGCGGCAGAACAACGTCGCGAAGACTGCGGTTCATGGCTGCACCATCACCTCCGGCCAAGTCGGTTCGCCCGATCGAGCCCGCGAACAGGACATCACCGGAGAGAACCGTGGAGCTGGCCCCCGATCCGTCCACGCCCTCTGGCACCTCCGGCAGGCGGAACATCACCGATCCCTCTGTGTGCCCTGGCGCGTGAAGAACGGTGAGCTCGAACCCGGCGAGACCCAGCCTCTGGCCATCGACCAGTGAGACCACGTCGCTCGGCTCCTGCCAGCTCGCCTTCTGGCCGAACTGCTGTTCAAGCATCGCGACCAGCTGCGGGTCCACAGCCGACAACGGGTCTTCGAGCCGGTAGCGGTCATCACCGTGGATGTATGCCGCGACGGACGCCGAGCCGCACACCGGTGTCACCGAGTACACGTGGTCGAAGTGCCCGTGGGTGAGAAGAACAGCGGCAGGCCTGAGCCGGTGGTCTCGCAAGATCTCCTCCAGCTGCCCAATGACGCCCACGCCCGGGTCGACAATGAGGCACTCCTCCCCGGACGCCGACGCCAAGACATAGCAGTTGGTGCCGGCGACAGCGGCCGGAAAAGCGAAGGTCAACACGCCCGCGAGCCTAACTGTCACGGACTCGTGACCATCCACCCGTGCTCGTCCGTGCCCTCTTGCCTAGACTGACCGACGGTCCGGATAAGCACCACCGGCCAAGAGTCTTCGTCCCCTGTCTGAAGGAGTACCACCGTGTCGCCGAAAGATCGCGACCGAGCCCGCGAAAAGCGCCGCTACGAAAAGCGCCAGGCCAGGCTGGCCACGCGGGCCGCAGAGGCTCGGCATAACAAGCAGGTCCTCGGCGTCGTTCTGGCCATTGTTGTGGTCATCGGCGGCTTCGTGGCGCTGAGCAAGACTCTGAGCTCGGACACGGCGACCACTACTGCGACGCCCCTGGCAAGCCAGAGCGCTGCCGTACCCAGCGCGCAGCCGAGCGCGCCAGCCAAGAACGTCGTCGCGGGATGCGTCACCCCGCCTCCGGTCCCCACCGATGGGCGGAAACGCGACCTGCCCGACAAGAAGATCGCCGCAGGCAAGACTTTCATCGCGACGGTCACTACGAACTGTGGCGTCATCACCATGGAGCTCGACGGAACATTGGCCCCACAGACGGTGGCCTCGTTCCTCGGCCTGGCTGAGAGCGGCTACTGGGTAGACAGCCCGTGTCACCGCCTCACCGTCGCGAAGGATGGCATCTTCGTCCTGCAGTGCGGCGATCCGACGGGTACCGGTGGAGGCAACCCGGGGTACGGCTTCGGGGTTGAGAACGCACCCCGCGACTCCATTTTCCCGCCTGGCACGCTCGCGATGGCGCGCACCAGCGACCCCAAGAGCAATGGTGGCCAGTTCTTCATCGTCTACCAGAAGACCGTGCTGCAGGACCCCGTCGGCTACTCCATCTTCGGTAAGGTCACCTCGGGGATGGATATCGTGGACAAGATTGCCAAAGCCGGACTTGCGCCTGCGGGTGGCAGTACCGCGCCGTTGCAGCCGATCAGCATCCTCAAGGTTGCTGTAGCCCAGAAGAAGGCCTGACAGTGACCGAGCAGAATCCGGAGAAGGACCCAGCCGAGGAGACCTCCACTGAGGTAAGTACGGCAGAGGAGACAACAACCGTGCCAACGGCAAGCGCTGTGCCCAAGGCGGCGGCCGCTGTACTGCCCGAGCCCGAAGCCACCGTGCCCGAGCCCGTAGCGGTCGATGAGTCCCCTGCGACAAAACCGGCGCCCGAAGTGGTTGCCGCTGCACCCGAGCCCCAAGTGCCCGCTGCTGTGACTGAGGCCCCCGAGCCCGAGGCGGCGGCCGCTGTACTGCCCGAGCCCGAAGCCACCAAGCCGGAGCCCGTAGTCGTCGATGAGTCCCCTGCGACGACAGCGGCGCCCGAAGTGGTTGCCGCTGTACTGCCGGAGCCCGAAGCAGCTGTCCCTGCACCGGAGTCAGTGGCTGAGCCAGAGGCGACGGCGCCTAGTGTCCCGACACCGGCCACGATTCACGTTCCGAGTCCGGCTGTCCTCGCCGGACGGTTGCACGGCAACGCAACCGCGAAGCCTTCGGAGCACGGCCGGGTGGACGAGTCGGGCACGGTATTTGTCCGGACAAGTACCGGTGAACGAGAGGTGGGGTCCTATCCGGGCGCCAGCCCCGCGGAGGCGCTGAGCTACTTCACCCGGAAGTATGACGAGCTGGTTGCCGCTGCTGATCTGCTCCTGCAACGCGTGACTCACACGGATCTGGCCGCACGGGAAGGGTCCGATGGGCTCGCCAAGCTACGCGAGCAGACCGCTGACGCTCACGTCGTCGGTGACCTGGCCGCCCTGGAAGCCCGAATCGCGCAGATCGCGGCAGCAGTCGAGGCCAAGAAGTCCAGTGAAGGCGCGGAGCGAAGCGCGGCCCGTGAGGCGGGCAAGGCCCAGCGCGAGCAGCTCGTTGCCGAGGCAGAGAAGATTGCCGGTCAGCCTGAAACCAAGATTCAGTGGAAGACCAGCGGCACCCGGATGCGGGAACTGCTGGACGAGTGGAAATCCCTGCAACGCACTGGTCCCAAGCTGGACCGGGCGTCCGAGACGGCACTCTGGCAGCGCTTCAGCGCGGCCCGCAACTCCTTCGACAAAGCCCGGCGCGTGCATTTCGCCCAGCTCGAGGACACCCAGTCCGAGGCCAGGTCAGCCAAGGAGAAGCTGGTCAAGGAGGCAGAGGCCCTTTCCACGAGCAAGGACTGGGCCCCCACCGCGACGGCGTTCAAACGCCTCATGGACCGCTGGCGAGATGCCGGCCGTGCATCACGCACCGACGACGACGCCCTATGGGCTCGGTTCAAGACGGCGCAGGACAGCTTCTTCAACGCCAAAGATGAGCTCGTTGCAGCGGAGAACGAGGGGCTCAAGGCCAACCTCGTGGTCAAGGAGGCCCTCTTGGTCGAGGCGGAGGCGATCTTGCCCATCACCGATGGCGAGGCTGCGCAGGCTGCGCTACGCGTCATCGCGGAGAAGTGGGAGCAGGCTGGCAAGGTCCCGCGTGCAGATATGGAGCGGGTCGAAAAGCGCATCCGTCGCGTCGAGCAGGCGGTACGGGACCATCACGAAAAGCGTTGGGCCAGCGTCAATCCCGAAGCCGCAGCGCGTGCTCAGAGCCTGGTGGACCAGCTTGAGCTTGCGGTCGAGGAGCTGCGCAAGGACCTCGAGAAGGCGCAGGCGTCCGGCGATGCCAAAAAGAAGGCAGACGCGCAGTCAGCTCTCGATTCCCGTGAGCAGTGGCTCGCACAGGCACGTGCGGGTGTCCAGGAGTTCAGCGGCTAGAGAGGGTGTACCGAATCGGCCGCCGGCTTGCCGCCGGTGATCCGGTACACGTCAAAGACACCGTCGATCTTGCGCACAGCAGTGATGACGTGGTCAAGATGTCCCGGGTCGCCCATCTCGAAGGTGAATCTGGACAGAGCCACCCGGTCCCGCGATGTGTGAACGCTGGCCGACAAGATGTTGACGTGCTGATCGGACAGAACGCGAGTGACGTCCGAAAGCAGTCGGCTCCGGTCCAGTGCCTCGACCTGCAGCTGCACCAGGAAGACGCTGGCCGCCGACGGCGCCCACTCGACATCGACCAGCCGCTCGGGCTGTGAGAGCAACGACTCGGCATTGGTGCAGTCCGAACGGTGTACCGATACGCCACTGCCCCGCGTCACGAAACCAATGATGGGGTCGCCCGGAACCGGGGTACAGCATCTGGCCAGCTTGATCCAGACATCGGCCGTCCCGACGACCACGACGCCGGAGTCGCTGCTCCTCGGACGCCGCAAAGCCCCTGCTGGCGTCGTGGCCTCGGCCAGATCCTCGCTGGCGCCCTCCTCCCCTCCCAAGGAGGTCACCAGCCGTCCTACAACGTGCTGTGCGGAAACGTGGCCGTCGCCCACCGCCGCATACAGGCTGGAGATGTCGGGGTAACGCAGCTCGGTGGCCAGGCCGATCAGCGTGTCGTGGGTCATCAGTCGTTGAAGGGGCAGACCCTGCTTGCGCATGGCCTTGGCGATGGCATCCTTGCCGTCGTCGATGGCCTCCTCTCGGCGCTCCTTGGAGAACCACTGACGGATCTTGTTGCGTGCTCGCGGGCTTCTGACGAAGGTCAGCCAGTCGCGTGAAGGGCCTGCGCCGTCGGCCTTGGAGGTGAGGATCTCGACGACGTCGCCGTTCTCCAACGGGCTCTCCAGCGGGACGAGCCGCCCGTTGACCCGGCCACCGATGCAGTGGTGCCCCACCTCTGTATGCACCGCGTAGGCGAAGTCCACCGACGTCGAGCCGGAGGGCAGTGCGATGACAGAGCCCTTGGGTGTGAAGACGTAGACCTCACCTGCACCTATCTCGAAGCGCAGGGAGTCCAGGAACTCACCCGGATCGGAGGTCTCGCGCTGCCACTCGAGCAGCTGACGCAGCCAAGCCATGTCGTTGACCTGGCCGGAGTCATGCTTTCTCCCGCTCTGGGCACCCGAAGCGTCCTTGGGGGCGTCCTCCTTGTACTTCCAGTGCGCGGCGACACCGTACTCGGACCGCCGGTGCATCGTCTGGGTCCGGATCTGGATCTCGACAGGTCTGCCCAGGGGACCGATCACCGTGGTGTGCAGCGACTGGTACATGTTGAACTTGGGCATCGCAATGTAGTCCTTGAAGCGCCCCGGCACCGGGTTCCATCGCGCGTGCAGTGCGCCCAGAACGGCATAACAGTCACGCACCGAGTCCACCAGGACCCGCACCGCGACCAGGTCGTAGATCTCCTCGAAGTCGCGGCCCCGAACGATCATCTTCTGGTAGACGGAGTAGTAGTGCTTGGGCCGACCGGTCACGACCGCCTTGATCCGGGCCTTTGCCAGGTCGGTGGTGACGACATCCCGAACCCCGGCCAGATACTCGTCCCGAGCGGGTGCGCGCTCTGCGACGAGCCTCACGATCTCGTCGTAGACCTTGGGGTACAGGATCGCGAAGGACAGGTCCTCGAGCTCCCACTTGATGGTATTCATGCCCAGCCGATGCGCCAGCGGGGCGTAGATCTCGAGGGTCTCACGGGCCTTGCGCTTGGCTGTGGCCTCCGAGACGTAGCGCCAGGTGCGGGCATTGTGCAGACGGTCGGCCAGCTTGATCACCAGGACACGGATGTCCCGGGCCATCGCCACGACCATCTTGCGGACGGTCTCGGCCTGCGCCGCGTCACCGTAGGTGACCTTGTCGAGCTTGGTCACGCCATCGACCAGCATCGCGATCTCGTCACCGAAGTCGCGGGTCAGTGCCTCGAGCCGGTATTCCGTGTCCTCGACGGTGTCGTGGAGGAGTGCAGCCGCCAACGTGGCCGGGTCCATGCCGAGCTCGGCCAGGATCGTGGTGACGGCCAGCGGGTGGGTGATGTACGGGTCACCGCTCTTGCGTAGCTGACCCTCGTGAGCACGCTCGGCCGTGGCGTAGGCCCTTTCGATCACCGACAGGTCAGCCTTGGGATGAGTGGAGCGAACGATCCGCAGCAGGGGCTCGAGCACCGGGTAGGCGTCATTCCGCGGGCCACCGAAGCGCGCGAACCTGGCCCTGACCCGAGAGGATGTGGGGATCGGACTGGTTGGCAGGTCCGGCGGGGAGGCGGTCGAGGACGTGGTCTGCCCAGGGATGCCAGTCTGGATCTCCTCGCTCACGGCTCCAGTCTAGGGTTCGGCTACCAACACCATTGCGTGGACGGTGCGACCCGCCAGTTTGCTTCGGCCGCCAAGGAACTCCAGCTCCACCAGGACCTCGACGGCCTCCACCCGGGCCTGAGCGCGCTCGATCAGCTCGCAGGTCGCGGCGGCCGTGCCGCCAGTGGCCAGGATGTCGTCAATGATCAAGGTGCGCGTGCCATGGGCAAGGGCGTCGGTATGGATCTCGATGACGGCGCTGCCGTACTCCAGGTCGTAGGTCTCGCTGTGTGTCGAGCCGGGTAGCTTGCCCGCCTTGCGGACAGGGACGAAGCCGATGCCTAGCTCAAAGGCGACCGCGGCACCGAAAATGAACCCGCGCGCCTCGATGCCGACGACGACGTCCACCCGACCGGAATACCGACTGGCGATGTCCTGCACGACGGCCCGGAAGGCAGGTCCGTCGCTCAACAACGGCGTGAAGTCCTTGAAGGTCACGCCCGGAATGGGGAAGTTCGCGATGTCCCGAAGCCGGGATGCTACGACCTCACCGATGGGGGCAGTCAGGGGGGCCGGCTCGAAGGGACTGGGCTTCAACGGCCCCGGGCCCATCAGCGCTTCGACTTCGGGGGACGTTTCGGCTGGTTGCGGGGTCCGGTCTGCACATAGGGATGGAGGATCCGTCCGCCCGCTGAGGTTCCGCTTCCGGCGGTGACGGGAACAGTGTCCTGAATGCTTTCGTCCTCGCCAAAGGACTCACCCACGGACGCTGCCTCGCTGACCTGACGACCCTTGGTGATCTGATAGCGCTCCGCCAGCTTCTTGAGCTTCTGCATCGCCGGCTCTCGCTCACGCAGGTCCGCAAGCACGGGCGTGGCGATGAAGATCGAGGAGTACGTACCGACAGCGATACCGATGAACAACGCGAGGCTCAGGTCCAGCAGCGTGCCGGGGCCGAGCAGGAAGAACCCGATGAACAGGATGGACCCGACCGGCAGCAGCGCCACCACGGAGGTGTTGATCGAGCGGACGAGCGTCTGGTTGACCGCCTGGTTAGCCGCCTGGGAATACGACATCCGGCCGCTGCTGATCGCCGCCGTGGTGTTCTCGCGGACTTTGTCGAAGACCACCACGGTGTCATAGAGCGAGTAGCCCAGGATCGTCAGGAAGCCGATGACAGATGCCGGCGTCACCTCGAAGCCTGCCAACGCATAGATGCCGACCGTGATGACCAGGTCGTGGGCGAGAGCGACCAACGCTGCCAGCGACATCTTCCACGTGCGGAAGTAGGCGGCCAGGACCAGCGAGACGAGAACGAGGAACACGATGAGCGCGGTGAGGGCCTTCTGGCTGACCGAGGCGCCCCAGGAGGCTCCGACCGTCGAGAACGAGATCTTGTTCTCACCGACCGTGAACTCTTTGGCGAGAGCAGTCTCGGCCTTGTCGGCCTGCGCGTTATCGAACTTCTCGGTCTGAACCCGGACCGTGTCCGTGTTGATCTTGGTGACCACGACATCGGAACCGGTGCGAAGCGTGCCGATGGCGTCCTTGCCGCGCGCCTCGAAGTTGTCCAGGTTAGTGACCGACGAGACTCGGAACTCGGAGCCTCCCCGGAACTCGAGCCCGAGGTTCAGGTGACGCCCGAACAGGCCGATCGCTGCCAGGACGAGCATCGCCGCCGAGACGGCATACCAGAGCTTCTGACGGCCCACGAAGTTGATGGAGCGCTTGCCGGTGTAGAGATCGTTGCCGAACTGCGAGAAGCTGATCATGACTGACTCCCTTGGGCTGCGGCACGCTGCGCGGCGATAGTGACCCGACCGCGACCGGCATAGACAACTGTCCTTGCCCCCAGTCGCTCAGGATCCAGCCCGGACCACTTGTGCCCTTCACCGAAGAACCTGGTGCCGGCCAGGATCGAGAGCATCGGGTGGGTGAACATCATCACGACGACGATGTCGACAATGGTGGTCAGCATGAGGGTGAAGGCGAACCCGCGGACATTGCTGGCGGCCAGTGCGTACAGGACCACGGCGGCCAGGAAGTTGACCCCGTCCGAGATCAGGATGGTGCGTCGGGCCCGGATCCAACCGGTCTCGACGGCCGCGCGGAGCTGTCGCCCGTCGCGGACCTCGTCTCGTACTCGTTCGAAGTAGATGATGAACGAGTCGGCCGTGATTCCGATCGAGACGATGAGACCGGTCACACCCGCCATCGTCAGCCGGAATCCGTAGGACCAGCCGAGGAGCGTGACGAGTGCGTACGTTATTGCCGCAGCGATGACCAACGAGCTGACGGTCACCAGCCCCAGGACGCGATATTGGAGGAGGGAGTAGAGAACCACGAGCAGCAGACCGATCGCGCCGGCGATCAGACCGAGCCGGAGCTGGTCGCTACCGAGCTGGGGACTGATCGTGTCCCGGGTCTGAAGCGTGAAGGACAGGGGCAGGGCGCCGAACTTGATCTGGTCAGCCAGGATCTTGGCGCTTGCGCCGGTGAAGCTTCCCGTGATGCTGGCGCTGCCAGCGCACAGTGCGGTCTGCGGGACCGGATCGGTGATAACCCGGTTGTCTAGCACGACGGCGGACCGGTTTCGCGGGGCAGGGAGCGAGATGATGCGGGAGGTCTGGTTGCAAAAAGCCGTCGAACCGGCGCCGTTCAAGCTCAGCAGCACTTCCCATTCGCCGGTCGAGCCACCTTGAGTCTGCCGCTGGCCCGAGGTGGCGTTGGTGACCTCGGCCCCGGATAGCTCTGCGGGGCCCAGGATGTACTTCTGCTGACCATCCTGCGAGCAGGTGACCATCGCCTTGGCGGGGTCGTCGACAATGGCTTCGACGTCCTTGGGGTTGTTGCAGTTCAACGCGGTGTATGCCGCGGCCACGTCTGGGGTGATCCATGCAGGGTCGCTCGGGTCCTTGGGCTTGGCTGCGGGGGTTGTGGCCGCCCGGGTCGTGGCAGCGGTCTGCGGCGTGGCCGTGGGCGCGGGCGTTGTAGCAGCGGCAAGCGCGTGCGGAAAGCCTGACTTGGCGCTGGACGTGGCCGTGCTGGTCGCTTTGGCCGTTGGGCTGCTGCTGCCTAAAGCCTTCGCCTTGCCGGTCGCAGTACCCGTCGGCGTTGGTGTCGCGGTGCCCGTTGGCGTGGCTACGGGAGTCGGGGCGGCAGGACCCACGGTCAGCACCGACCTGAAACGCAGCTGGGACGACTTCTGAAGTGAGGCGATGGTGGCCTTGTCAGGGCTGCCGGGCAGAGACACCACGATGTTGCTGCCACCTTGGGTGGTGACCTCAGCCTCGGAGATACCTGAGCCGTCGACACGCTGGCGGATGATGTCGACGGCCTTCGTGATCTGCCCCTCGCTGATCGTCTGGTTGCCGACGACCTTGGGCGTAAGGATCAGCTGGGTGCCACCCTCGAGGTCGAGGCCGAGCTTGGGGGTGCGCTGGGCGACACCCCACGTGCTGGCGGCGGCCAGTAGACCATAGAGGCCGAAGACGATGACGATGAGCACCGCGAGGGTGCGTAAAGGCCCACGGTTGCGCGGATCGATTGCCACGGGCGTGTCCTACTCGGAGACGCTGGTCGGATCCGACGGAGTGTCGGCCTCCAGCTCGGTCGGTGCTGATGAGATCGGCTGAGGGCCGGCGATGGCACGGCGGTTGAAACGAATGCTCACGCCGGGGCTGACCTCCAGGGTAGCCACCTGGTCGTCGAGTGCTGTGATCCGGCCGAGCAGGCCGGACGTCGTCGTGACCTGGTCGCCGACGCCCAGGGAGGACTGGAGCCGCGCGTTATCCTTCTGCCGGCGTCGCTGGGTAATGAACATGAACCCGATCAGCAAGACGGGTAACGCGAAGATCAGCAGGTTCGCGGATCCGCTGCTCGATGATCCAGCTGCGACAAGCGAAGACATGAGTCAATCCTTCATGAAGAGTGTGGCGGCGCGTCCACAGATGATCTCCAGACGCAAGAACGCTGGCGCTAGCCATAACGTCCGGCTGAGTCTATGTGAGCCCTGCGGGACGAACTACCGGACCTCGCACAATCGACCCAAATGTGATCAGGCCGGTATGCCGTCAGCCGCCGAACCGCCCGTCGCTGTCGCTCAGGGGCAGGGGTAAGGCCTGTGGGGCATGCGATGCCGACGGCGGCGGGGTCAGGCCGAGATGCTGCCAAGCCAGGGGTGAGGCAGCCCTGCCGCGCGGGGTCCGGACGATGAACCCCTCCCGCACCAGGAACGGCTCGGCGACCGTCTCAACGGTGTCAGACTCCTCCCCCACCGCGACGGCCAAGGTGCTCAGGCCGACCGGGCCACCACCGAACCGGCGACACAGGGCCTCGAGAACGGCGCGGTCGAGTCGGTCCAGGCCCCGGTCGTCGACGTCGAACAGGGCCAGCGCCTCGTGAGCGGCCGTTTCGTCGGCCACACCCTGACCATGGACCTGGGCCCAGTCCCGGACCCGGCGCAACAGCCTGTTGGCGATTCGGGGTGTCCCCCTCGATCGGCGACCGATCTCGGTGATGGCGGCTTCGGTGGCCTCAACCTTCAGGAGTCCCGACGAGCGCCGCAGGATGCGCACGAGATCCTCCACGGCGTAGAAGTCGAGGTGACCGGTGAAGCCGAACCGGTCCCGCAACGGCGCAGGCAGCAAACCGGATCGTGTCGTGGCTCCAACCACGGTGAAGGGCTCCAGCTTCAGCGGAATCGCTGTGGCACCGGGGCCTTTGCCAACGACCACGTCCACGCGAAAGTCCTCCATCGCGAGGTAGAGCATCTCTTCGGCCGCTCGGGCCATCCGGTGTATCTCGTCCACGAAGAGCACCTCACCCTCCTCCAGCGAGGACAGGATCGAGGCAAGGTCGCCCGCATGCTGAATTGCCGGGCCGCTGGTGATCCGGATCGGCTTCTCGAGCTCGGCGGCGACGATGAGAGCCAGCGTCGTCTTGCCCAGGCCGGGCGGCCCGGACAACAGGACGTGGTCAGGCGGAGTGCCCCGACGTTTGGCGGCCTCCAGAACCAAGGACAGCTGGTCACACACCCGGGTCTGGCCCGGAAACTCGCTGAGCCTGCGAGGTCGCAGTGCCGCCTCAACCCTGCGTTCGTCATCATCGCCACCTGCGTCGACGATTCGCGCCGTCGCCTCCATCGGGGACTCGCCATAACCGGCGTCCTGTTCGTCCGAGAAGTAGTCGCTCATCGGCCAAGCTCCCGCAAAGCGGCGCGCAATAGGGCTGAGACGTCCGAACCGTCGCCCGCCTCAGGCCTGATCGCCTCGACCGTGTCCTCCGCCTGTCGAAGCGACCACCCCAGGCCGACGAGTGCGTCTCGCACCTGCTCGGTCCATTTCGCCGCGGGGGTTCTTGGCGCAGCAGACGACGCGGGGCCGGGCGGCATACCGATCTTGTCGCGAAGCTCCAGGACGATGCGCTCGGCACCCTTCTTGCCAATGCCGGGCACCTTCGTCAACGCATCCAGATCACCGCTGCTCACAGCCCTCCGCAGACCGTCGGGAGTGTGGATGGCCAACATCGCCAGTGCAAGTCGTGGTCCGACCCCAGAGACGGTCTGGACCAGGTTGAACACTGCACGCTCGTCCTCATCGGCAAAACCGTAGAGGGTCAGGGACTCCTCACGCACGACAAGCGTTGTTGCCAGGACCGCCTCCGCGCCTTGGCGTAGAGAGGCCGCAGTCGCTGCGGTGGTATGCAACAGCAGGCCGACCCCCCCGACCTCGATAACCGCAGAGTCCAGCCCGGAGGACAGCACCAGGCCGCGGACCGACGAGATCATCGAGCGCCTGCAGCTCTTGACCGTGTGGCGACTCGCCCTTGTTGTTCGAGCTGGGCGGTCACTGCCTGCTTGAGGCGGTTCTCGGCAACCCCACGCCACAGGTGACAGATGGCAAGCGCCAGCGCATCGGCGGCGTCGGCAGGTCTGGGGGGCGTGTCGAGCCGCAGAATACGAGTGACCATCGCCGTCACCTGGGCCTTGTCGGCGCGGCCGTTGCCGGTCACGGCGGCTTTCACCTCGGTCGGGGTGTGCATCGCCAGCGGCAGCCCCAGCCGTGCGGCAGCCAGCATGGGGACCGCCGACGCCTGTGCCGTGCCCATGATCCCCTTGATGTTGGCTTTGGCGAACACACGTTCCACTGCGACCGCGTCGGGCTGATAGAGCGCCATCCACTCGTCAATCTCGGTTTGGAGGGTCAGCAGCCGTTCGGAAGGGTCGTCCGACGGCGGAGTACGAACCACACCCACGGCGATCATCCGCAACGGCTTGCCCAGTCCGCCCTCGACGACGCCGAGGCCGCATCGGGTCAGGCCGGGGTCGACACCCAAGACACGCACGCTGACAGCTCCTGACCTTATCCGAACACCTGTTCGCATAGAACTGTACGTCGACTGGTCACCGATCACGGAAGCGACGCGCCGAAGCCACGGCAGACATGCCGGGTGGCTCCGTGGGCCAGGTCGTTCAGTCGTCTTCGTCATCCTCGAGTGCCGTGAGGATCTCGTCGCTGACATCCCCGTTGACCCACACGTTCTGGACGTCATCGCTGTCCTCGAGGGCCTCAATGATCCGGAACATCTTGCGTGCACCGTCGAGGTCGAGCTCGACCTCCACCGTGGGGATGAACGAAGCCTCAGCCGAGTCGTAGTCGATGCCAGCCCCCTGAAGCGCTGTGCGGACCGCCACGAAGTCGCTCGGCTCGCTCACGATCTCGAAGGCCTCACCGATGTCGTTGATCTCTTCGGCGCCAGAGTCCAGGACGACCTCGAGGAGGTCGTCCTCCTTGAGGTCTCCCTTGGGGACGATCACGACCCCCTTGCGCGTGAAGATGTAGGAGACGCTCCCCGGGTCCGCGAACTGGCCACCGTTGCGAGCCAGGGCCGTTCGCACCTCGGCCGCCGCCCGGTTGCGGTTGTCGGTGAGGCACTCGATCAGGACTGCTACACCGCTAGGTGCGTAGCCCTCGTAGGTGATGGTCTGCCAGTCGGCGCCCCCGGCCGTGGCGCCGCTCCCCCGTTTGACCGCGTTGTTGATGTTGTCGTTCGGGACGCTGAGCTTCTTGGCCCTCTGGATGGCATCGAAAAGCGTCGGGTTGCCAGCCAGGTCACCGCCACCGGTCCGGGCGGCCACCTCGATGTTCTTGATCATCTTGGCGAACAGCTTGCCGCGCTTGGCGTCGATGACGCCCTTCTTGTGCTTGGTGGTCGCCCATTTGGAATGACCGCTCATTGCTTCTCCCTCGCCTGCCCAACCGTCATCGAAATCTCGGCCGATCCTACTGACCGGCGCCTGGCTGCTCAGTGGAGGGCTGCGCGAACCATCTGGGTGAAGTAGTCGTGGATGCGATGGTCCCCGGTCATCTCGGGGTGAAACGAGGTGGCCAGGAGGTTGCCCTGCTGGATCGCGACGACCCTGCCCGCGGCCGGACCGGCCTCCACGCTGGCCAGGACCTGAACGCTGCCGCCCATGTCCTCGACCCACGGGGCCCGGATAAATACGGCCCTGAATGTTGCGGGGTGACCAGGCGGGGTCTTCGTCAGCGCCGCGATCCGGGGAATGTGAAGGTCCTCCTCGAACGAATCCACCTGACGCCCGAAGGCGTTGCGTCGCACGGTGATGTCCAGGCCCCCAAGCGTTTCCTGGTCTGGCCGGGTGTCAGCTATCCGGTCGGCCAGCATGATCATGCCTGCGCACGCCCCGTAGACCGGCATACCGCCGGCAATGCGCTTGCGCAGCGGCTCCTGGAGGTCGAACGCACGGACCAGCTTGTCCATGGTGGTCGACTCCCCGCCCGGAATCACCAGAGCATCGACGTCGTCGAGCTCACGCGCACGGCGGACGCCCGTCGCGTGCACATCGAGGGTCGACAGCGCGTGGATGTGTTCACGCACGTCGCCCTGGATAGCCAGGACACCGATGCGGAGAAGGGAGGAGCTCACCCGCAAAGGGTATGCGGCGTGGTCACCCCCGCGCGCCAGGTCCGGTTGGTCACCACCGGCCACCGTTGCAGGTTTGATTCGTCAATGCGGCTCCGTCGCCCGGCAACCACGCAACAAACTGGCAACCGGCAATCGGCCGCCAACCCAACCCGCGTGCTCCGGGCTGGGTGGACCGGCAATTGGACCTCTCCACAGGGGGTGGACTCATGTCGCTGCCATCCACCGTGCTCTGCCAATCTGTCGACGGCAGGTCTTCCGCGGTCGAGGCTGCGGAGATGAACGATCTGCTGGTCGCGCGCCTCTCCGCCCAGGGCGGCTTCGTCACGGCCTTCGAGGCGCACTCTTGCGGCTACACCAACGTCAGCCTGCGCAGGCTCCTGGCGGCCGGTGATCTGTTCAGGGCCCGGGCGGGCTGCTTCGTGGATGGCCGGCTGCTCAACGGCGCCAGTCCGGAGGAGCGACACGCACTGACTGCACGAGCCGTATCCCGGGGTTATCGACAGCCTCACGCCATCAGCCACGTCTCAGCACTGGTGATCCTCGGCCTGCCGCTGCTGAACATCACCCCAGACGTCGTGCACCTCAGTCTGACGGGGCCCGGCCTGCCGAGGACCGTGCCGGGGCTGCGGGTTCACCCCGCGCTGCCCGACTCGGTGTCGCGCCAGCTTGTCGGTGACCGCGTGGTGCATCCCGCCATGGCCGTCGTCCAGTCGGCGGCCCTGGCCGGCATCACGGCCGGGGTCGCTGCGGTCGACGCCGCACTGCATTCCGGTCAGGTAACCAGGGAAGATCTCGAGATTGCTCTGCGCATCGCCCGGCTCGGACCGGGACGAGCCGATGCCCGAGCTGCGATCGACTTGGCCGATGGGTTGGCCGAGTCCCCTGGCGAGTCATGGACGCGAGTGCTCTTTGCGTCACTGGGTCTGCCGAAAGTCGAGCCTCAGGTGGTGATCCGTGACACCCGAGGTCGGTTCGTCGGACGCGTCGACTTTCTGTTTCGGGCCGAGCGCACGATCGTCGAGTTCGACGGGCTGGTGAAGTATGCCGGCTCCGACGGCCGACAGGCGCTGGTCGACGAGAAGCGCCGTGAGGACGCGTTGCGATCCCTGGGCTTTCAGGTGGTGCGGCTGACCTGGCGGGATCTGCATGACCCGGCGTCGATCAGGCACCTCGTCAGGGAGGCGTTCTCGCGCACCTGAACCCCGTCGGTCCCAAGCCAACAGAGGTACTGGACGCCTCGTTGCCGGTTTCTTTCACCGATGCCGGTCGATCGGCCGGCAATGGTGACAGAAACCGGCAACGGGCAGGCTTCGGGCGCGAGGTGCCGCTGGGGCCGAAACTGCCGCTGCGACCGAAGCTGCCGGCTGGCGAAGAGGTGGGCCTCAAGCTGCCGGCTGGAGGCGCGCTCTACCAGCCGCGGTGGGACAGACGATCAGGCGCGGCCAGATCGTTGGCGTTGATGCCGACCATTGCCTCGCCCAAGCCGCGTGAGACCTTGGCGATCACGTCGGGGTCGTCGAAGAACGTGGTCGCCTTGACGATCGCCTCAGCGCGCTGTGCTGGGTTGCCGGACTTGAAGATCCCCGAGCCCACGAAAACACCCTCGGCGCCGAGCTGCATCATCATGGCAGCGTCGGAAGGGGTCGCGATACCACCGGCAACGAACATCACCACAGGCAGCTTGCCGGTCTCGGCGACCTCCTTGACCAGCTGGTAAGGGGCCTGTAGCTCCTTCGCTGCGACGTACAGCTCGTCCTCACTCATCGAAGACAACCGGCGGATCTCGCCGCCGATCATCCGCATGTGCATCGTGGCATTGGAGACGTCCCCGGTTCCGGCCTCGCCCTTGGAACGGATCATCGCCGCACCCTCTGAGATCCGGCGCAGCGCCTCACCCAGGTTGGTCGCGCCACAGACAAACGGAACCGTGAACTTCCACTTGTCGATGTGGTTCGCGTAGTCGGCGGGGGTCAGCACCTCTGACTCGTCGATGTAGTCGACACCCAGGCTCTGGAGCACCTGCGCCTCGACGAAGTGACCGATGCGCGCCTTGGCCATGACCGGGATCGAGACCATCTCGATGATGCCCTGAACCATGTCCGGGTCGCTCATCCGCGAGACCCCGCCCTCGGCACGGATGTCCGCTGGCACTCGTTCGAGGGCCATCACGGCAACAGCGCCGGCATCCTCGGCGATCTTGGCCTGCTCGGGCGTGACGACATCCATGATGACGCCGCCCTTGAGCATCTCGGCCATTCCGCGCTTGACGCGTGAGGTGCCCCTCGCGGGGGCGTTGGCTGGGGTGGTCTCTTGCGATGACAAGACAGTGCCTCTTCCAGGTGACATACCGTTTTTGGGGAACAGAGCCATGCTAGAGCGTCAGACGCCTCGCACGAGCATCGGTAGCTCGTCGTCGATCTCGAAGGTCTGCGGGAGCTCAGCGTGCCCGGCCAGCCGGAACAGGCGCACACCCGGTTTGCGCCTCACCCGCCGCACATCTATGACGGCATCGTTGAGGAAACGGCGGGCGAGCTGCACGCGCTTGTTGGCCTCGGCGACACGCTGGAGCACCGGCGCTCCGACCGTCTCGTCCTCGCGCAGCTGGCGGAGCGCCACCTCGCCAAGAGCCACCTCGAGTGCCTGGGTCAGGTCGCTCTCGATGGCCTCACGTGACGTGTGTGGCTCGGCATCGGCCTCGAGCGAGTCGGACGCGGCTCCGACCAGGAGCAGGGCGCTGGCCGGGTCCAGTGAGCCGGAGTTCGCCAGCTCGAGGGTCGCTTCAGCCCGGCGAACGAGCTGAGCGTCGAGGGCACTGAGCGCGCCCTCGACCCGCGAATGCAGCCGATCGAGCCGAGCGGCGCCATACGAGAGGTACCACGCGACCAACACCGCAACCGCTATCCCGCCAACGACCCAGCTAAGGTCCATCACGCGCCTCCCGAGGTTCGCCCGGTGCGCAGCAACCTAGCCCAGCGCGACCCGGGCCCACTGGATGCGTGCACCGACAACGCTCCGAGCGTGACCGTCTCATAGACCGCCATCACGTCTGCCGCCACCACCGACCAGTCAAAGATATTGGCGCGCTGACGTCCGGCGACCGCCAATTGTTCGCGTCGTGCCGGATCGCGAAGGAGCCCAACAACGGCCCGCGCAAGGTCAACGGGGTCCCCGGCCCGGAACATCTCTCCGGCCGTGCCACCGTCAAGAACCCTCGAAAAGGCGGGGAGGTCGCTGGCCAGCACCGTCGCCCGGGCACTCATGGCTTCGATCAGGATGATGCCGAAGCTCTCACCACCGGTGTTCGGTGCGAGGTAGAGGTCGACCGATGCCAACAGCCTGGCCTTGTCCACGTCACTCACCGGGCCCAGGAACTCGCACGCTTCGGCCGCTTCAACAGTCATCCGCTGCCGAACCGCGACCGGGTCGCCGGGGCCGGCGATCAGGACCCGAACACCAGGGATCTGGCTTACGATCTCTGGCAGCGCGAGCGCAAGCAACGGCATACCCTTGCGTGGCTCTTCCATCCGCCCAAGGAAGGCGATGGTCGGTCGATCGGGCGAGCCCTGCCATTCAGGTCTAGGCTCCGCCGCCGCGAACCTCTCGACGAAGACTCCGTTGGGGATCACCACGGCATCCCCACCGAGATGCGTGGTGACGGTCCGTCGCGCATCCTCGGAGACCGCTATACGGGCACTGATCTTCTCCAGGCTGGGACGCAACAGAGGGTATGCCGCCTGCATGGCTCGTGAACGCAGGTTGGAGGTGTGGAAGGTTGCGACGATCGGTCCGTCTACGGCCCAAAGGGCGAGGACCGAGACGCTGGGGGCCACTGGCTCGTGGATATGGACGACGTCGAAATGGCCTCCGTCGACCCACCGGCCCACGCGGGCGGCGGTGACAGGTCCGAAGGACAGCCGAGCCACAGAACCGTTGTAGCGCACCGGAACTGCGCGACCAGAGCTGACCACGTAGTCCGGCAGAGGGGTGTCGTCGTCGGCCGGCGCGAGGACGCTGACGTGATGGCCCTGCGAGATGAAGTACTCGGCAAGGTCACGAACGTGGAGCTGAACCCCTCCCGGCACGTCGAACGAGTATGGGCTGACGATCCCGATCCTCATCTGATGTCGCCGGCCCCGTCAGTAGCGCGCTCAACCACGAGGTCCTTGGTGAATACTCGCTGCATCATGTGCCAGTCCTGGGTGCGCTCGCGAACCGCCTCAGCCAGCACGTCGGCGCAGGTCTGTGTCATGGTCCGGATCTTCTCGCGTGAGGTCCCCTGCGTCGGTGGGGCGACAGCGTCGTGGAACGTCACCACCGTTCTCCAGCGGTGTGCCTCTGGGTTCGGCTCGTAGTAGACGGTCGCAGGGTACAGGGCAGCGCCGGTATTGAGAGCCAGGGCGGCCGGCCCGATGGCCATGCGCGCCCTGTCGCCGAAGAAGTCGACCTCGATGCCGCCGTTGGTGAGGTCCCTGTCGGCCAGAAGCGCGACCAGCGCGCCGTCGCGGCAGGCCTGGATCAGCTCCCGGAATACGTCAGTGCCTCCGGTGAGGGCGATGATCCGCATGCCCAGACCCTCACGGAACTCGACGAACTCGTCGAAGAGCTCCTCCGGCTTGAGTCGCTCGGCAACGGTGGTGACCGGCGCCAGCTGGGTCGTGGACCATGCACCGGCGACGTCCCAGTTGCCCATGTGGCCCAGGAAGATCACGGCCGATCTCCCTGACTGAAGCTCAGCGCGAACCGGTTCTGAACCGACGACGCGCACGCCAGCGATGAGGTCATCGACGCTGCAGTCAGGAAGCCGGAAGGAGTCACACCAGTAGCGCAGATAGGACCGCATCCCGGCGCGCACGAGCCCATCGAGCTCGGCAGGGCTCAGCTCGGGCCGAACGATGCCGTAGTTGCTGCGCATCCGTTCGACGCCTTTGCCGTGGCGCCTCCAGGCGACATCAGCGAGGAGGTCGAAACTCCGATAGGCGATGCGATACGGCATCCACCGGACGATGGCCCAGCCGGCTCGGTAGCCGACGAGCGTGGCACGCTCAGCCATCCGGCTCACGCGACGTCGAACGCCTGGCGGCGCACCTCGAGCATCCGCTGGATCACCGTGATCAGGCTCGCCAGCGCCAACAAGGTCAACACGACGGTCAGGAGCACCTCGGGCACCCCGAGCCCGACCAGGCCTGTGGCGGTCAGAACCACCACCAGTCGCTCCGCACGCTCAGCGATGCCGACGTTTGCGGTCATGCCCAGACCCTCGGCCCGGGCCTTGGCATAGCTGACGACACTGCCCAGGATCAGGCAGGCCAGCGCCAGCGCTGCCAGGGAAGGGGTGCCTCCGTCACCGGCGTACCAGAGCACCAGCCCGCCAAAGATGGCGCTGTCGCCGACCCGGTCCAGGGTTGAGTCAAGGTAGGCCCCCCACTTGCTGGAGCGACCGGAGAGGCGTGCCATGACACCGTCAAGCGTGTCCGAGAAGGCGAACACCACAATGACGATCGTGCCCCAGAAGAACTCATGTCGTGGGTAGAAGCCCAGTGCGCCGACGCAAACGCCCATCGTGCCAACGATCGTCACGACGTCCGGGCTGATGCCGAGCTTGAGGAAAAGTCTGGCCAGTGGCGTGAAGAGCTTGGTGAAGAATGCGCGCGCGAATCGGTTCAGCATGATTCGCACAGAGTAACTAACCCTCGGACGGGGTTGTGCCGATGCGCGCGAGGCGCCATCGTGTCGCCATGAGCGCCAAAGGTTCCGCCAGCACGCCAGTCCCGCAGGCCAGCGCTCCGGAGGACATCCGCAACGTCGTTCTCGTGGGGCACAGCGGAGCCGGGAAGACGACGTTGTTCGAGCACCTCATTGCGGCCACGACCCCGGACTACCGCGCCAAGCCGGTCCTTGACGAGCGTTCTGTCCAGCTCGCCGTCGCTTGCCTCGCTCATGAGGGCTTGGTGCTCAATCTCATTGACACCCCCGGCTATCCGGACTTCGTCGGTGAGCTACGGGCGGGCCTGCGTGCAGCCGATGCAGCGCTCTTCGTGATCTCTGCCGCTGACGGTGTGGACAGCGCCACCATGCTGTTATGGGAGGAGTGCGCGGCGATCGGGATGCCGCGGGCTGTTGCAGTGACCAAGCTGGACGCCGGACGAGCTGACTTCGAGGACACCCTCGCGATCTGCCAGCGGGTCTTCGGTGAAGGAGTGATGCCGCTCTACCTACCGCTGCACGCGGAGGACGAGACGATCATCGGCAACCTCGGGCTTCTGTCCCAGCAGATCTACGACTACAGCTCTGGCCAGATGGTGGCCAAGGCCTCCGACGCGACCCATCGCGAGCTGATCGAGGGGCACCGGTCGGACCTGATCGAGGCAATCATCCAGGAGTCCGAGGACGACACGCTGCTGGATCGCTACCTCGGCGGTGAGGAGGTCGACATCGACATCGTCGAGGCGGATCTGCTGACTGCGGTCTCGCGTGGCCGTTTCCACCCCGTGATCCCGGTCTCCACCCAGACTGGGGTCGGCACCGTCGAGCTTCTCCATCTGCTCACCGCAGCCTTTCCACCGCCAACCCTACATCCGCTGCCGGCTGCGATGAGGCCCAATGGCCGCCCCTTGTCTCCCCTGCAGTGCGATCCAAACGGCACCTTGGTGGCCGAAGTCGTTCGTACGACGAGCGACCCGTATGTCGGTCGCGTGAGTGTTGTCCGCGTGTTCAGTGGGACGCTGCGACCCGACTCTGTGGTGCACGTGTCGGGGCACCTCGATCGCCTCGCGGCTGGCGCGCGACTCGCCGGGCACGCAGGCCACGACGACGATGAGCGCGTCGGGCTGCTGTCCTCCCCCCTGGGAGATGCCTTGCGACCCAAAGGAGTGGCCATCGCGGGCGACCTGTGCGTAGTGGCCAAGCTGACCAAGGCCGAGACGACTGACACGTTGAGTAGCAAGGAGGCGCCTGTCCTTGTCGAACCATGGATGTTCCCCGACCCCTTGTTACCGGTGGCGATCAGTGCCGTCACCAAGTCCGACGATGACAAGCTGGCCAGCGCCCTGGCACGTCTGGTGGCCGAGGACCCCACCATGCGGCTCGAGCACAACCCCGAGACCCATCAGGTCATTCTCTGGACGATGGGCCAGGCACATGTGGACGTCCTGCTCATCCGCCTGCGCGACCGATACGGCGTCAACGTCGAGACCGTGCCACTGCGCGCCGCCCTGCGCGAGGCTTTTGTCACAAGCGCGAGCGGTCACGGACGCCACATCAAGCAGAGCGGAGGGCATGGCCAGTATGCCGTGTGTGACATCACCGTCGACCCTCTCGAGCGTGGTACCGGATTCGAGTTCGTGGACAAGGTGGTGGGCGGGACCGTTCCTCGCCAGTTCATTGCGAGCGTTGAGAAGGGCATTCGCCACCAGCTCGAGAAGGGCTGCATCGCCGGATTCCCCATGATCGACCTGCGAGTCTCACTGACCGGTGGGAAGTCCCATTCGGTGGACTCCAGCGACATGGCATTCCAGACCGCGGGAGCGCTCGCCTTGAAGGACGCAGCCTCGCCGCAGACCGTGACCTTGCTCGAGCCAGTCGACTCCGTGTGCGTGGTTGTTGCCGACGAGTATGTCGGAGCCGTGATGACCGATCTACAGACCCGCCGGGGGCGCGTGGTCGGTACCGAGCCGGACACCTCAGGGCGAAGCACGATCAACGCTGAGGTGCCTGAGACCGAGATCACCCGCTACGCCATCGATCTTCGATCGGTCTCGCATGGGACCGGCATCTTCACGAGGACCCCACACGGGTACGAGCCGATGCCGCCGAACCTGGTCCAGGGCTATCTGCTCGGCTGAAGACCCCGCTCCACCAACCGAACCGATCCCTCAAGTGTCGTCAGTCTAGGTTGACACTCTCCGTGCTGTCAGCCTAGATTGACACCGTGGAAGACAGCCTGAGGGCAAACCTGCAGTCGGACGATCCCGCGATCGGACTGCGCGCGGTGGGCGCTCTGCATCGACTAGCGGAACAGGTCGAGGCGAGGAGCGTGAAGCTCGCCAGAGACCGTGGATGGTCCTGGGAACAGATCGGGGATGCCCTCGGGGTCTCCCGGCAGTCAGCGCACGCAAAGCATGGGAGGAGAAGTTGATGATGGCCACTCGGCTCAGTGTCGACGTCAGGAAGGTCGTGTTGACGTCAGCCGCAGAAGAGGCTCGGCGAAGGGGCGATCGTCGCCTCGGCACCGATCATCTCCTGCTCGGGCTTCTCCATGACGCCAGCTCCACGGAAGCCAAGGCCCTGGGGATGGACCTCAAGTCCGCTCGGGATGCCGCCGATGCCCTCGACCGAGCGGCACTGGCCGCGGTTGGGGTCGACGTCGCCCAACTCGGAGACCCGTCGCAGCCGGTCTTCTCCCGCCATCTGCTGCCGCTGACTTCCGGCGCCCGGGCTGTCATCAAGACCGCACTCGATGAGACCCGCCTTGCAGGTAGTAGACGCATCGAGGCACGCCAGTTCCTGCTTGCACTTCTCGACCGGCAGCATCCCGATCCCGCAGCCGAGCTCCTTCAGGCCCTTGGCGTCGATCGCTCAGAGGTTCGCCACCGGCTGGACGCGGCAACCGACTGAGTACTGAGAGAGGCGGCTGCCTCTCGCGTTGGCCCCGCTCTGCCTTCGCCTGCGTTCACCTAGTCTGGCCGGTTCTGGCCATCCGGTCGGCATGCAGGAGTCCCGCCGGGCAGCGCATACCGATGCGCAGCCACCCAGGCGTAGAGCCGCTGGGCCAGCCATGAGAACCCGGGAGCGACAAGCAGCGCACCGATGGGACGCCATACGAGATGACCTTTGCGCAGGACGGCGGCGATGGCCGCGTGACCACTGGCGACCTGACCGTCTTCGCCGACCCACTGAACCGACGCCAGGCACTGAGCCTCCGTGAGCCCGAGCTCATTCAGATCCAGCTGCTGCCACGGGGCGACGCGGGTTGAACCTCCGCGAACGACCCACCGGTGCAGCCAACGGGCGGAGGTCGTGCAGAACCCGCATTCTCCGTCGAAGATCAAGACGGGAAGTGGCGCCGCCGTCATGGCCTACTCTTCAGCCGCGCGGCCATGCCCCGACCAACTTTTGGCGAACGTCTTCGAGCAGCATCGGCAGCGCCTTGGTCTGCCCGATGATGGGCAGGAAGTTCGAGTCGCCGCCCCATCGCGGGACGATGTGCTGGTGCAGATGAGCACGGATCCCGGCCCCGGCAACGGCGCCCTGGTTCATGCCGATGTTGTAGCCCATGGGCAACGAACAGGCCTCCAACGCAACGAGGCTCGCCTTGGTGAGGGCGCTGAACTCCGTCGTCTCCTCATCGGTGAGGTCGACGTAGAGCGACACATGACGGTAGGGACAGACCAAGACGTGACCTGGGTTGTATGGGAAGAGATTCATGACGACGTAGCAGGTCTGGCCCCGATGGACGATCAGGCCCTCCGCGTCGTCCCGGCCGGCGACCGAGCAGAAGGGACAACCAGCCCCGGCGTCATCGGTCGGACGCTCACCGTTGATGTATGCCATCCGGTGCGGGGTCCACAGGCGCTCGAAACCGTCGTCGACGTGCGCGAATTCGCGGGGCGACTCGAGCTCCGGACTCTGGTAGCTCTCATCGTGCGTCATGGGCAGATCCTATGCATCCCGCGTCAACCGGCTGCGGCGACCATCCATCTCGCACCCAGTACAAGAGCGCCCACCGTCACCACGAGGAAGAACCCGACCCACACGATCGCGGGGAGCATGGTGAGCCTGGCCAGCTGGTCGGCATCGGAGGTTCTGGCTCCGGTGCGATGTCGCAAAGTCTGTAGCTCGAGCACCGGACGGGGTGCGGCCAGCAGAAGGAACCACGTCAGGACGTAGGCGAAGGCGGACTGCGCCTGTGGGGTGAGCCACCACGACACACCGAACACGACGGCCCCGCTCACCAGGATGGACCAGAGACCGAACCAGTTGCGCACCTGGATCAGTAACACTGCCAACAGGATCAGCAGGGCCCACAAGAGCCCAACAGCTCGATGGTCGGCTATCAGCGCTGCGGCGCCCAGGCCGAGCAAGCCAGGCCCCACATACCCGGAAGCGGCTGTCAGGATCATGCCCGGGCCCTTGGTTCTTCCCGCAGAAACCGTCAGACCAGAGGTGTCCGAGTGCAGCCGTATGCCGTGGAGCTTGCGCCCCGACAGGAGTGCTGCGAACCCATGAGCCGCTTCGTGCGCGATGGTCACGACGTGGCGGGTAACCCCCCAGGCAGCCGGCACCCACACCAAGGCAGCGGCCAGGAGGGCGGTGAGAGCGACGACGGAGCCGGACGGCGCCGGCTGGGTCGTCAGCGCGCGATGCCAGACCTCGTTGAGGATGTCCACGGTGAATGTGCTCAGACCTGCTTGCGGCTCTCGACAGCGTCAACGATCTCCGCAATCGCATCAGCGATCGGGACACCATTCTTCTGTGTGCCGTCGCGATAGCGGAACGAGACTGCCCCGGCCGAGCGGTCGTCCTCTCCGGCGATGAGCATGAACGGGACCTTGGACTTCTGGGCGGTACGGATCTTCTTCGGAAACCGGTCGTCTGACGTGTCGATCTCGATGCGAATCTTCTTTGCCTTCAGCTGATCGGCAATGTCGAAGAGGTAGTCGTTGAACTCCTCGGCCACTGGGATGCCCAAAACCTGGACCGGAGCCAGCCACGGCGGGAACGCGCCCGCGTAGTGCTCTGTCAGGACGGCGAAGAACCGCTCGACGGAGCCGAAGAGTGCGCGGTGGATCATGATCGGGCGCTGGCGGGAGCCGTCGTTCGACTGATACTCGAGCTCGAAGCGCTCGGGCAGGTTGAAGTCGACCTGGATCGTGGACATCTGCCACGCGCGGCCGATGGCGTCACGGGCCTGGACCGAGATCTTGGGGCCATAGAACGCGGCGCCGCCCGGGTCGTCCACCAGGTCGAGGCCGGAGTCGGCCGCCGACTCTCTGAGCGCTTCGGTGGCTTTGGCCCAGTTCTCGTCGGTGCCGACGAACTTCTCCTCATTGCGGGTCGAGAGCTCGAGATAGAAGTCGTCGAGGCCGAAGTCCTTGAGCAGGTCGATGACGAACGTCAACAGGGTCTTCAGCTCGGACTGAAGCTGCTCGGGGCTGACGTAGATGTGGGCGTCGTCCTGCGTCATGCCACGGACCCGGGTCAGGCCATGAACCACACCGGACTTCTCGTAGCGATAGACCGAGCCGAACTCGAACAGCCGCAGAGGCAGCTCGCGGTAGGACCGGCCACGGGCCCTGAAGATCAGGCAGTGGAACGGGCAGTTCATCGGTTTGAGGTAGTAGTTCTGTCCCTGTTTGCGAATCGTGCCGTCCGCATCGCGTTCCTCGTCCAGATGCATGGGCGGGTACATGCTCTCGGCATACCAGTCGAGGTGGCCTGACGTCTGGAAGAGGCTGCCCTTGGTGATGTGTGGCGAGTAGACGAACTCATAGCCGGACTCCTCGTGACGCAGCCGCGAGTAGTCCTCCATCGCCTTGCGGATGACCCCGCCCTTGGGGTGGAAGACAGCCAGCCCAGAGCCGATCTCATCCGGGAAGGAGAACAGGTCCAGCTCGGCGCCGAGCTTGCGGTGGTCACGCTTCTCGGCCTCGGCCAGCCTCTCGAGATAGGCCTTGAGCTGGTCCTTGGTCGGCCAGGCGGTGCCATAGATCCTCTGCAGCTGCGGGTTCTTCTCCGACCCGCGCCAGTAGGCCGCGGCCGAGCGCATCAGCTTGAAGGCGTTGCCCAGGACCTTGGTCGTGGGGACGTGCGGGCCACGGCACAGGTCGCCCCATGCGCGCTCGCCGTCCCTGCGGATGTTGTCGTAGATGGTCAGCTCGCCCGCTCCGACCTCGACGTCAGCGCCTTCCGCCGCCTCTGCGGCACCGCCCTTGAGGCCGATCAGCTCACACTTGTACGGCTCGTCAGCCAGCTCCGCCCGGGCTGCCTCATCCGTGACCACCCGGCGTTGGAAGGTCTGACCCTCGTTGATGATCTTCTGCATGGCCCTCTCGAGGGCCTTGAGGTCTTCGGGGGTGAACGGGGTCTCGACGTCGAAGTCGTAGTAGAAGCCGTCGCGGATCGGTGGCCCGATGCCCAACCTGGCTTTGGGGTTGATCTGCTGGACGGCCTGGGCGAGCACATGGGCAGCCGAGTGACGTAGGACTGCGAGACCCTCGTCGCTTTCGAGGCCCACCGGCTCCACGACATCGCCGTCGGCAAGGACATGTGCCAGGTCGCGCAGCTCACCGTTGACCCGCGCCACCAGAGCGCCCTTGTCTTCGGCAAGAACCTCAGCGGCTGTCGTTCCCGTCGCTACCGATCGCTCGCTTCCTGCGATGACCACGGTGATGTCGGAGGACACTGTGACTCCTTTGGGACAGATGGTTACGCCGCCCGGCCGCCCGGCATGTCTCGGTCGCCGAGCAAGGTGGCGGGTCCGATGTTATCGGTGGACGTGAAGGGACTCGAACCCCTGACCTCTCGCGTGTGAGGCGAGCGCTCTAACCAGCTGAGCTACACGTCCGGACAGTGCCACCCAACATACAGGGCGCGGACAGGAACATTATCTGCTCTCTCAGCACGACCCTAATCGCGAGCGCTCCGACCTCAATTAGCCAACCCGGGGACCTTCTTGAGCCATTCCTCGACGTTGCCTGGAAGGTAGCCGGGAACCCCGCCGACCAAGAACAGCAGCCAGAAGATCGCGCCCACCGCGGCGACTGTGACAAGAAGTGCCAGTCCTTTCACCCACCACGGCTTCGCCATCAGCCATGCGTTCCAGGCCTCGAGGGTGTGCCGCGCGCGCCGCAGCACCGCCTGGGCCCATTCGAACTCGCTCGCCCAGACCGCAAGACCGGCGAAGACCACGAGCCAGCCAGGTCCGGGGAAGGGCACCATGATCAGACCGATGACGACGATCACGAGTCCGACGACGCCCACGACGATGCGATAGATCAGGTGGGAGTGCGGGTTCGAGCGAATCTTGCGTCGCCACTGCCAGTCATCGTCAGCAGCATCCAGGGTGATGTTGTGATCGTCCCCACCCCAACGGCGTCGCCTGCTCATGGGTTGACTCGCAGGCGAGAGAGACGGGCGAAGATCTCGATCGCACCAGCGGTCACCGGACCGGGGGTAGCGAAGCGCTGGTCGTCAATCGCATGAACCGCCATCACATCCTTGGTCGAGGAGGTGATGAACACCTCCTGGGCCCGATCCAGGATGGATATCGACATCGGTTCCTCGCGCACGGTGAGCCCCTCTTCGCGACACCACTCGATCACGAGCTCCCTGGTCACCCCGGCCAGCGGTCCCGAGGCCAGATCGGGGGTGAGGATGTCCCCGTCGACGACCACGAAGACGTTGGAGCCGGTGCACTCGCAAAGGTTGCCGACGGAGTTCGAGAACAGCGCCTCAACTCCCCCGCGTTCCTTGGCATAGGCGAGTGCCACAACGTTTTCCGCGTATGACGTGGTCTTCAGTCCCGAAGTGGCGCCCCGTTCGTTGCGGGTCCAGGGCACGACCACCACCTTGCCCGTGTCAGGGTTCGCCGGCTGGGGCGCAGCAGTGACGATGTAGGTCAACGGTGAGGCATCGCGGTCCGAACCGAGCGGTCCCGCACCCCCGGTGACGGTGTAGCGAAGTCGCCCGGACGCGATCGGCTCCCCTGCCAGTACAGCCTTGATACCGGCATCGATCACGCTGTGGTCGGCGGGAGGCAGTCCCAGCCCAGCCAGCGAACGGTCCAGCCGTCTGGCGTGACGGTCCGAGGCGAACGGCATCCCGTTGATGACCTTGCAGGTTTCGAAGGCGCCATCACCAACGGTGACTCCGTGGTCGAGCGCGCCGATCGAAGCAGCCGCCGCATCCACCGCTTCTCCGTTGACCCACACGCGGACATTCCGAGCTTGACCGGTTTGGCCCTTCCCCTGTTCCGTCACCTTCCCACCTTTCCAGATGTCGGCGCTCTCAGTCGAGGACATTCAGCTTCAGGGCAGCCAGGGTTTGCCGGCGAGAGCGGTGACCACAAGGGCGTGACTCACCCAGGGCACCTGAAGCGCCAGGCTTATGACCGAAGCCGCCACCACAAAGATGGCACGTTTGCGCGGGATGTCTTCTCGCTCAGGGCTTCCGACCAACAGCAGGGCCAACGGGAATGCGAGCAAGAAGTACCGAAATACTCCAGCGTGTACGCCGGCCACGAATAGCAGGAAGATCGGGTAGATCGCGAACCAGGTTCGCACCTCGACGCCCCAGGTCCGGGTGACTGGACTGATTGCAACCACCACGAACAGGACAACCAGGAGCGCCACCCCCACGACTCCGATCCAGCCGATGTGCTCGTAGGCGTTGGTGAACCAGCCGAACCTGCCGACGATCACCGCGTTGGACACGCTCCCCCGGTCGGCGCCGGTCGCCTTGACCCCACTGGTGATCACCTTCGTGATCGTTGACCAGAGCGTGACCGATGCTAAGGAGACCACTCCCAGAACAGCCATTCCGACCATCTCTGAGCGTCGGATGGGGTCCTCCGTTCGGCCGCGATAACGCACGACGGCGTGGACGAGAACAACGATGGCCAACGGTGGTGTGACGAGCCGCGTGAGTGACAGCAGGATCACCGCCACCACCGCCCAGCAATAACGGCGCCGCGCGATAAGGAGCAGAACCGTACAGACGAGCAACAACGCGATGGCCTCGGAGTACGCCGCCTGGAACAACGGGGCGGCGACGAAGCAGCTCGTGAACAGGACCGCGGTGCCAGCCGCAAACCGCCCTGCCGTGCGCTCGATCAGGGCGAACATGACGACCATGGCGGCCGCACCGGCGAGGAGGTTCACGACTGTGACGCACACCGCGAAGCTCAGCCCGGTCACGGTCATCATTGCGCCGATCACCGTGGGGAAGAGGGGCGGGAACGCGAACGCCCAGAGCGCGTCCTTGCCATGGGGGTCCCCCACGGCAGGGAGGTGGTACCCAAGGGTGGCGATGCGTTCGTACCATTGCCCGTCCCAGTTCGTGATCAGGCCCAGGTAGCCGGGCGAGCTCGGATGTGCAGCGAACTGGTAGATGCCGGGGTGGGCGGGCGACGGAAGCGCCACCTGGTGTCGGGCTGCCAAGGCGATGACCACGAAGCCATAGAGACGGGTCAGGGCGAAAATGACCAGTGGCAGCCAGATCGAAAGCGGGACTGTGAGGCGCCCCAACCGCCATGTGCTCGGCGCCGACGTCTGTGCAGTTTCCGCCGCCATGGCACTCCCGGTGGACGTCATCTGGTGAACGCGGTCAGCAGCCGGGAACCCCTGGTGCTCGTGGCAACCGTTGCTCCCGTGGATGTTAGCGGTTCCTGTTAGGACGATGATGGACCCCGTGATGATCTCCGCGGCGCCGCTTCCAGATGTCCAGAACTGGACCCGTGGCAGCGGCCTTGAGATTCTGCTGCTGGTCCTGGGCGCGATTCTCCTGACCCGCTCCGCGCTCTGGCTCAGGGACGTCATTACCGAACGCATCGATGCCAACGACGATGAGTCCGATGCGCTCGTGCGTTCGGAGTTCGCCAAGCATCGACACGCCCTGGCCCAGGTGCTCACCTGGACTGCTCTGGTCGTCGTCTACGTCATCACCGGTATGCAGATCCTCGACCGCCTCGGGGTGCCGATCACCACTCTCGTGGCGCCGGCCGCCGTCCTGGGTGTCGCACTCGGCTTCGGGGCACAGCGCCTGGTCCAGGACCTGCTTGCGGGATTCTTCATCATCGCTGAGCGTCAGTATGGCTATGGGGACCTGATCAGCATGTCGGGTGTCGGCATCCCTGCGAACGTGATCGGCACCGTCGAGGAGGTGAGCCTGCGGATGACCAAGATCCGGAACCCGGACGGCGAGGTCATCATCACTCCCAACGGCTCGATCATGCAGCTCACCAACCTCTCCCGGGACTGGGCTCGGGCCGTGGTCGACGTGCCCTTCCCGCTCAATGTCGACATCAGCCGGGCCAGCGAGATCCTTCGGCAGGTCGGCCGAGAGATCTTTGCCGACGATGAGCTGCATGCCCAGCTCCTGGATGAGCCGGCGGTGATGGGCGTCGAGAGCATCGAGCTTGACCAGCTGCACGTCCGAGTCGTGGCCAGGACGCTCCCGGGCAGGCAGTTCCTGGTCGGTCGCGCGCTGCGCTGGCGCATCGCGGAGGCGCTGCGGCGTGAGGGCATCAACGTCGCTGCCGAGCTGGACACCGTTAAGCCGACGGATATGACGTCGTGACGAGTCGCGCGCGGCCGTTGGCATCATGGCGTCCCTGGGCTTCACGCTGGATGCGCCCTCGACGGTCGACCTGGGTGCTGATCCTGCTCTTCGTGGTGACCCTGACGACCTATCTCGGGGTGCGCCCTGCACCGGCCGCCACAGCGCCGCCGAAAGGCGACTCTGGGACACAGGCTCCAACGACCCGGGCACCCTCATCGGAAAAGGTGACCCCCACGCCCAGCCGGGAGTCGACGACCACGACCGCACCCCTCGGGCCGAGGCCGACCGGTGTGCCCACCACTGCGCCACCCAGTCCCACCACCCAAGCGACGTCTCCGACTCTTTCGCCGACCGTTGTTCCACCGACTGCTCCGACCAACACCCCTTCACCCACGACAACATGACACCCTGACACCCGAGTGCCCCTCGCATCGTCGCCTCAGGACACCTGGATCTCGAGGTGATCGCGTCCCGACCTGATGCTGACGTGCCTTTGGGTCAGCTGAGAGTGGAACGTTCCCGCCATCCAGTCGTGGTGAGTCTGCGCTCGTCGGGCACCGACGCTCTTCCGTTACGCATGAGGGACCGTGCGGGCGCAGCACCACAGCCTGTTTGGCAGACGTCGTAGATTTGTCTGTGTGATGGATCACATTCTCTGCATTCTGCCGCCCGATCTTCTGCTCCAGCTGGCCGGTGAGGCCAGCGAGGAACGGCGCCCTGCCATCCTGCGCACCCTTGAGCTCGACGCGAGTTTCCGCCGGCGGCGCATCGAGCTGGCAGGGGGCCAGGTCATCCGACAGGAAGGAGCCTCAGCCAAGGGGGGAGGCGGCGTCCCGAGGCGGAGCATCTACGACCAGGTCCACTCCACGGCATACGAGCCCGGAATCCTTGTGCGTGACGAAGGAGGTGCCCCGGTCGCTGACGTATCGGTCAACCAGGCCTATGACGGCTTCGGCCTCACATACAAGCTCTTCTGGGACGTTTTTCATCGGAACTCGATCGACGACCAGGGAATGCCGATCCAGGGGTTGGTCCATTACGGGGATGCTTACGACAACGCCTTCTGGGACGGTGCGGGACACATGTTCTTCGGCGACGGCGACGGCAGCCTCCTGACGGACACCACGAAGGGACTCGACGTGATCGGCCATGAGCTGACCCATGGAGTCACCCAGAACGAGGCGAACCTGATGTACTCCGGCCAGCCGGGCGCGTTGAACGAGTCGATCTCAGACGTCTTCGGCTCTCTGGTCAAGCAGTACCACCTCGCTCAGAGCGCAACCCAGGCCGACTGGCTGATCGGCGCGGACATTGTGGGGCCTGAACTCGCTCCTGCACTGCGGTCGATGAAGGCCCCCGGCACCGCGAACCGGCATGACAACCAACCCGCCGACATGGACCACTACCAGAACGCTTCATCGGACAACGGCGGCGTGCACGCCAACTCAGGCATCCCGAACCACGCCTTCTACGTGGCGGCGACCACGCTGGGCGGCCGCGCCTGGGAGGCACCAGGAAGCATCTGGTATGAGGCCCTGATCGATCCGCAGGTGAAGCCCGACTGCACCTTCTCGCAGTTCGCAGCAGTGACCCTGCACCACGCCGGGTCGCGCTACGGCCTCACCAGCGTGCAGGCCGAGGCTGTTCGTGCCGGCTGGGCGGCCGTCAAGGTCCCTCTCCCCTGACACTTCCCCCCGGGTGTGCCGGCTGTCGGCCCATCGGGGTCTATCGGCATTACGTTGGGGTGATGCACCTCAAGCTCGTCCGCAGTGGTGGCCTTGCAGGTCTGACCATGGTCGCAAGCGTGGACTCTGCCGATCTGCCTTCGGATCAGCAAGGCCTCATCGCCCTCCTCTTGACCCTCGGGGTGTCCCCAAAGCCTGACGCGGGTCAACGGGGCGGGCCTGACCAGTTCAGCTACCAGCTGGAGATCCACCAGGGCGAGCACAGTGTTCGCCACCACTGGGACGAGCCCGACGTTCCCGAGATGGTCCGGCCACTCCTTGCCGCTTTGGTCAACGAGGCTCGACCGGCTCACTGACGTCTTTGGCTCCTGGACCGTTCTTGCCCCATTTCGCCGCTGTGCGCCGGTTGGCTTGACTAAGATCGGCGGCGTGACCGGTCCTTATGCAGCGGTGATTACTGCCGTCGCCCTGCTCTTCGCTGCGTCGGCCCTTGTCCTGGCAGCAGCGAACCGACGCCCGGGGGTTTTACTGCTGGCTGCAGGCGTGCTGCTGGAGGCGCTCCTCGTGGTCTTCGCCCTCGGCGGGCTGGTACAGATGATCCAGAGCGGCCATGACTTCGCACGCGCGGAATTCGTGGGATACCTGCTGGGCTGCGTGGCCATCCCCCCGATCGCCTTTGTCTGGGCGTGGGGAGAGAAGTCCCGGGCGGGGGCCTTCGTCATCGCGCTCGCCTTTCTCATCACCCCGGTCATGATCTTGCGGGTCCAGCAGGTCTGGGCTGGTCCCCTTGGCTGACAGCGCTGAAAGCCACACCCCTGCATCGACAGGAGAAGGGTTCGGCCGCGTGCTCGTGGCGGTCTACGGTCTGTTCGCGCTCGCGGCAACCTCACGTTCTGTTGTCCAGCTGACCACCCAGTTCCACGAAGCACCCCTTGCCTACCTGCTGTCGGCGTTCGCAGCGATCGTCTACATCGTCGCCACAATCTCGTTGGGCCGTGGGGGAGGCACATCGCGGCGCGTCGCAAGAGTGGCCATCAGCGTTGAGCTGGTGGGCGTGCTGGTCGTGGGTGCTGCGAGCGAGCTGTTCTCGGCTGCGTTCCCCGCCTCAACGGTGTGGACGGGGTTCGGAAGCGGCTACGGGTTCGTACCCCTCGTTCTGCCGTTCGTCGGGTTGTGGTGGCTGCGGCACACCCGCGGCTGACCCATCGTCAGCATGGCATCAGCGTGGTCGGGCCTGCACGAATGGGCATGTTGACACACGTATAGCCATAGAAGGCAATTCATGACAAAAGATATCTAAGATTGTATTACCACTGCGAATCAGCTCGCATTCATTAAGGGCTCTACGCCGCTGAGGGTGGTCGCGGCTTTGTCGGCAGGGCTCGGCGGTAGGTGCGTTGGCCGTTTGCGGCAAGGAGCATTCGGAGCCGGTAGTTGGTGAAGTTGCGGTAGCCGTGTCCGAGTCGGCGGGTCTTCTCGATGATCCCGTTGATGGCCTCGGTGCCGCCGTTGCTGACCCCGCCGGTGTCGAAGTACGCCAGCACCTGGACCCGCCACGCACGCAAGGTCCGGCCGAGGCGGGCGACCTCGGGGATCGGGCAGGTCGCGAACGAAGCGAGGACCTTCTCGGCGATGGCCCGCCCGGTTGCCGGGTGGTTGGCGTGGTAGATCGAGCGCAGCTGCTGGTAGCACTGCCAGGTCACGGTCACCTCGTAGTTGGGGTCACCGGCGGCCAGGGCCGCATCCAGGCGGGCGATCTGCCGCTCGGAGAGGTTCTCGGCGCCGTGCCGCAGCAGACCGCGGATCTTGTACAAGGGGTCGTCGCGGTGCCCGCGCCGGTGCAGGGTCTCTTGCTGGACGCGGCGGCGGACCTCATCCATCACCTGAGTGCCGAGCTTGACGACGTGGAAGGCGTCCAATACGGCGATGGCGTCCCCGAGACCGTCGCGTAGGGCGTTGGCGTACCCGCGGAACGGGTCGAGCGCTGCGTGCTTGACCCCCGAACGGAACGCCGGCGCCTGCGCGTCCAGCCAAGTCTTGTACACCGTCCCGGAACGCCCAGGAACCATATCCAGCAACCGTGCTCGCAACACACCGTCCTCACCGCGGGTCAGGTCGACCATCACCGTGACGTCCCGGCCGCCGCCGAACCGACCGGGTCGCCAGACGTGCTCATCCACGCCAAGGGTCTCCACCCCGTCCAAACGCCCTGGACGGGCGACCGAGCGGCCGCCTCGACCTTCGCAGCCCGCCACAGGGTGTGCCAGCCCACCCCCAGACGCCGAGCCAGCGCCGAGACCGTCGTGTCGTCCTGCTCCAAAGCATCCACCGCCCAGGTGATCGCCCGCCGCGTCAACGCGGCCCGGTGCCCAGCCATCGGGTGCTCCTCAGAGAACGTGCCCACAGGGCAGACCGGTTCGGCGCACCGGAAGATCCGCTTGCGCCACATCACCACCACGCGGCGGTGACCGAACGGGGCGTCGCGCAACAAGTGCTCCCGGCGCCCATGCGCCACAGCGACCACGCCGCACGATCGGCACCCCTCGACCTGCCCGACAGTCTCCACCAGCAGGTGCAGCTCACCGCCGAGCTCACCGGCGGCGAGCACCCGCATACCCGTCACACCAAACATCACCGCTGCCGTCGGGCAGCCATCATCGCTACAGTCCATGTCACCGGGGCCTTCATCAGATCCGCTTCTTGGTCGTTGCGAATCATGAAGGTCCCGGCCCTCACATGCCCCGAATCACGATGTCTCGGCGCGTCACCAAACCATCCTCAGCGGCGTAGAGCCTCATTAAGACCCTTGTGTACCCGCCTTTCGGAGCGCATTCTTTCGACTAAGAATGAACATACCGAGGAGGCAGAGATGGCTGGTTCAAGTCCCGCTTCACGCGTGCAGGAAGAACCCGATAATGACCGGCTAGCGTCCTTCGGTTACCGCCAGGAGCTGTCACGGGTGCTGTCGTTCTTCGACAACTTCAGTATCGCGTTCTCCTACCTCTCCCCCATGGTGGGTATCTACTCCCTGTTCGTTCTGGGCGCCGGTGCGGGCGGCCCCCGGTATCTCTGGCTGATGCCCATAGTCGTGGCCGGGATGCTTCTCGTGGCCCTGGTGTTTGGAGAGCTCGGAAGCCACTACCCCATGGCCGGTGCGCTCTATCAGTACGGCAAGTACTCGGTCGGCCCCGCGTACGGCTGGTGGGTGGGCTGGATCTACGGCATCGCCCTCCTGGTGACGGTGGCCAGCGTCGATACCGGCGTCGTCCCCTACATCGCCGACCTGATCAACCAGTGGTTCGGCGCCACGCTCGACCCGACCAGCCACTCAACCATCCTGATTGTGACCGTGCTGATGATCCTGCTCCAGACGATCCTTAATACCGTGGGCGCCAAGGTCCTTGGGCGCGTGGCCCGAATTGGCGTGTATGTCGAGACCATCGGCACCTTCGGCGTTGCCATCGCGCTGGGAATCGTGGGATTCCACCACGGTTTCGGATTTCTCTTCGAGACCAGGGGTGCCGAGGTGGCTGCGAGCAACAGCCTCCAGGTCGACTTCGGCGGGAACTGGTGGACCGGCGCGGCACTGGTCGCGGTCCTCGCCCACGTCTACATCTTCTACGGCTTCGAGGCCGCCGGTGACGTCGCCGAGGAGACCGTCGACGCGAGCCGGCAGGTCCCCCGGGCGATGCGCTCCGCCCTCCTGTACGGCGGGATCGCCTCCTTCGTACTCGTGGCTGGTCTCTTGCTCGCGACCCCGTCCGACGCGAAGGGGTACACGGCGGCGACCTCCTTCGCCGGCGGAATCCCCTTGATACTTTCCCAGCTGCCGCAGTGGCTGCAGGACTTCTTCCTCGTCATGGTGATCATCGCGTTCTTCTCGTGCGGTACGGCTGTCCAGGGGGCTGGAGCCCGGCTGGCCTTCTCGTACTCCCGAGACGGCGCACTACCCGGCAGCAACTGGATGCGACGCATCTCGCCGAGGTTCCACACACCATCCAACGCGCTCATTGTCGGCGCGCTGGTGCCGGTGCTGTTCACGCTCCTGGTCAACATCAACCCCTCCAAGGACGTTCATATCCTGTGGTTTGTCTTCCCTCAAGGAATCAACGCCCTGACCGCTCTCGTCTCATTCGGTGTCTCCGGGATCTATCTGTCGTTCCTGATGACCGTGATCGGCTCGATGATCGCGCGGGCCCGTGGATGGCAGCCAGAGGGAACGTTCCGCCTCGCTCGCTGGGCATGGCCGGTCAGTTTCGTGGCAGCCGGGTATCTCGCGCTCATGCTGATCAACATCCTCGTGCCCACAGGTCTCAGCAGTCCCCGCGGCGCCCTCTTCAACCTCGACTGGATCACGCTGGTGGTTCTGCTTGCGATCGTTCTGGTAGGTGCTGTCTACTTCCTTCTCGCCCGGCCGGACCGCCGACTGGGCGCCCACATGTCAACCAATACCCAGCCGACGGACACGAACCAGGACTCACCTCACTGAGGCTGAGGCAGGGTCCGTCATCGACCGCACAGCCGGAGCGTCCACCGCGGGCTGAAGTCTGGCCGACTCAGCTCAGAGGCGTCGGTGAGGGAACTCGGCGGAACGGCCCTGGAACGAGTGGATCTTGGGGTTCTGCACGACACCGGCGCGGATCTCGATGGCCGGCCGGATAGTCAGATCCAGGTCCCACGCCGGAGGTCCGTCCATCACGGTGCGCAGGTAGGGAATGAGAGCCTCGCTTATTCCCCAGGTCGCGCTGTTCCACAAGAAGCTCGGGCTGTGATCCACACCGTAGTAGGTGACGCCGTCTCCTACGCTCAGCGTCGGCTGCTCGAAGCTCGTGGGACGAGCGAACGCGAACCCCATGCCCAGGTCGCAGGACACGTCGACGATAAGGCTGCCAGGTGCGAACTCCGCCAGCTCTTCGCCCGAGACGAACATGAGCGGGGCGTCGGTGTCCTGCAAGACGCAGTTGACCACGATGTCGTGCTTGGCGAGGAACGTGGCCGTAGATACCGGCCCCGGGTCGATGTGGACTGTGGTGCGGCTGGAGTCGGCATCCGTACGGTCCATGTGGTGGAGCACCACGGATGGGACCGGCGAGGAAACCGCTGTGACGTCGCGCATCGTGAGCACACTGACGTCATGGACGCCCAGCGCAGTCAGGGCCGTCACAGCACCTCGCGCCGTGTTCCCAAATCCGATGACAACAGCGGTGAGAGGTCGCCCATAGTGCCCTGTTGTACCCACCAACGTCATGGCGTGCAGCACAGAGCTGTATCCCGCGAGCTCGTTGTTCATATGGAAGACGTGAACGACGAAATCCCCTTCCGGCGTCCAGTGGTTCATCGCCTCCCAGGCAATGAGGGTCAACCGTTTGTCGATGCACATCTGAGTCAGCTCGGGATCCTGGACGGCGTGTGGCCAACCCCATAGCACCTGTCCCTCTCGAAGGCTGGCCACGTCCTCCAGAGTGGGCTTGGGCAGCAGCACAACGTCGCTGGTCGCGATGACCTCCTCGCGCGAACGAAGGCTGGCGACCTGCGTCGCGAGCTGCTCATCGGAGACGCCGTAGCGGTCGCCATAGCCCCGCTCGAGGAACATCCGCGCCCGAAGGTCGGCATCGATCCGGTCGAGATGCAGGGGATGGATTGGCAGCCTGAACTCGTTCTCCTTGCTCGAGGTGGCAAGTACTCCGAGACTGAGCTGGTTCATGCGCCTCCTATTCGTTGACACTGCAGGCAATTGGCTGTTCGCAATCGGCAGCGCGGGGCTTCTTGAGGAGCCTAGTAGGTGGACATCACACGCGTCTCCATGGCCTCGCGGGCTCAGCGAAGGTCGACCTTAGGGTCGGACTTCCTCTGGAGTTCTCACTCCTCGCCTGCAGCGAAGGCTTCGTCACTCCCGTGGAGGGATGTTTTGGTTGAAGCGGAACTGGTTGTCCGGGTCATACTTCTTCTTGATCTGGGTGAGCCGGTCGAAGTTCGCGCCGAATGAGCGCCGTACCAGATCGTCGCCCTCCTCGCCGACCCCGGCAAAGTTGAGGTAGATCCGACCCTGGTCGGAGTGGGGCTTCATCCGCTGCCAAAAACTGCGCGTCCATTCGATGTTGACGGCATCATGCTCAGCGCCTTCCCAGGTGGAGTCGAGCGACACCATGTAGGGCATCGACCTGTCGCCGAATGCTGTGCCATGTCGCGCCCCCCTCGACCCACGCGCGTCGACCCTGAGGATCCACCCGGACGTTCCGCATCGCTGAGAGGTCAACCATGACTGCACCGCTGCCGACCGCGTGGCCAGCAACGTTGTGGCCGCCGCCGCGGACCGAGATCGGCAGACCGCGCTCGCGCTCGCGCTCGAAGCGCACGGCGGCCATCACGTCAGCGACGCCTCGGCAGCGAACAATGACGGCCGGACGGCGATCGATCATGGCGTTCCACACCGAACGGCTGGAGTCGTAGTCCACATCCTCTGGACGGACCACGTCGCCCCGATAGCAGCGTCCCGAGAACGTCGGCCTCATCAGCAGAAACAATGGCGGATTCGCGCCGTGTTGTGGTCATTTCGAACGCCTCCTGGCAAGCGCGCGCCGTTGCGAGGCAGGCTTGCCGCGACATTCCCCTCGGCCGATATGCCAGAGCTCACGGTTGGCATGCCATTGCCGTCACATTACAACGGCACAAGATGAGTGGCCAGAGGCATATTCGCGGGTTGATGTCCCCGGAAGTGCCTGCCGTGACTACCTGGCGAGGATTGTCGCCGCGTGGTCTGGGACCTCCGTCTGGAGGCTGCGGGCCGTGCGGACGTAGCCGGTCGGCGCGGGACGCCGCGGTAGCTTGAGGCGGCGACGCGCCACCTGCTCGTAGGGAATGCTCGAGAGCAGGTGGGCGATCATGTTGATCCGTGCACGTTTCTTGTCGTCGCTCTCAACGACAAGCCACGGGGATTCGGGAATGTCGGTGTGGATGAACATCTCGTCCTTGGCGCGCGAGTACTCCTCCCAACGGGTAAGGGACTCCAGATCCATCGGCGAGAGCTTCCACTGCCGCATCGGGTCTTCCACGCGCGAGCGGAACCGAAGCTCTTGTTCGTCGTCGCTGACCGAGAACCAGTACTTGCGCAAGATAATGCCGTCCTCGACCAACAGCCTCTCGAAGATCGGGCACTGATGGAGGAAGGTCTTGTGCTCAGCGGCCGTGCAAAGCTCCATGACCCACTCGACGCCCGCGCGGTTGTACCAGCTGCGGTCAAAGAGAACGATCTCGCCGGCTGCAGGCAGCTGCTCGACATACCGCTGGAAGTACCACTGTGTTCTCTCTCGCTCCGTAGGAACGGGCAGCGCGGCAATGCGCGCCACGCGAGGGTTGAGGTACTGCGTGACCCGCTTGATGGTGCTGCCCTTGCCTGCTGCGTCGCGTCCCTCGAAGACCACGACGACGCGTTTTCCCTCGGCCCGCACCCACTCCTGCAGGACAACGAGCTCGGCCTGCAGGCGGAGGAGCTCCTTCTCATAGACCTTGTTCTTCACCGGCACCCAGCTCCTGTCATCCCCGGGTCCAGCCCGGTGATCGCGACCTTGAGAGCTCCGCTTTATCCGCGAGCGAAGACGTCATCCGTGTCCAATCAAATCAGTGATGGCAAACGTACGGGCCGGATCCACTTCTCCGACATTGCGTCATTGGTCGCGAGTACCCGAGCGACAAGAGGATGGGACAGTCTGCGCCGCCCGGGTGGAATCCGTTATCGTCATACGGAGACTGTGCTCAGCTCCCTCGTGCGACTGAGCGGATCAGGGATACGTCTTCCCAGCCAAACCTCACCCAAGCGTGTAGGCACTTTCTCAGATCAGGAGGCCCGGATGGTCGAGGATGAAGGGCCGTTGATTGCTTCCTCCTCTTCCGCGCTCAGCAGAGGCTGTCCCTGCAGATACCGGTCGATTGAGCGCGCACCGGTCTTGCCGGCGCCCATCGCGAGGATGACCGTGGCGGCGCCGGTGACGATGTCGCCCCCAGCGAATACGCCCTTCTTGCTAGTCGCCAGGGTGCGCTCGTCGGCCACGATGTTGCCCCACTTGGTGAGATCAAGCCCGCTGGTGCTCTTGGTCAGCAAGGGGTTGGCGTTGGTGCCGACCGAGACGATGACCACGTCCACCGGGATCCGCCTCTCCGAGCCCTCAATGGGCACGGGACGCCGGCGACCGCTGGCGTCCGGTTCACCCAGCTCCATGTCGATGACCTCTATCTCCTTGACCCACCCGTCGTCGTCGCCGATGATCTGCGTCGGGTTGGCCAGCAGGTCGAAGACAATCCCCTCTTCTTCCGCGTGCTCGATCTCCTCACCCCTTGCCGGCATCTCCTCGATGGATCGGCGGTAGATCAGGTGCACCTCGGCGCCCAGCCTCAGGGCGGTACGCGCCGAGTCCAACGCAACATTTCCGCCTCCGATGACCGCGACCCTCTTGCCCATCTTGATCGGCGTGTCGTACTCAGGGAAACGGTAGGCCTTCATCAGGTTCGACCGGGTGAGGAACTCGTTCGCCGAGTAGACACCATTGAGGTTCTCCCCCGGTATGTCCATGAACGAGGGCAGTCCGGCGCCGTTGGCAAGGAAGATCGCGTCGTGGCCGTTGGCGAGCATCTGGTCGACCGTCAAGGTCCGCCCGATCACGTAGTCCGGCTTGATCTGCACGCCGAGCGACTCGACGTACGCACACTCCCTCGCCACGATCGCCTTCGGCAGCCGGAACTCAGGTATGCCGTAGACCAGCACGCCTCCCGGCTTGTGCAGCGCTTCGTAGATGGTGACGTCATAGCCCATCTTGGCTAGCTCGCCCGCGCACGTCAGGCCAGCAGGCCCGGAACCGACCACACCGACATGCTTGCCCTTCGGCGCCGCGATCTCCGGCTTGCCGGAGGCGCCATGAGCAAACTCCCAGTCGGAGGCGTAGCGCTCCAGACGGCCGATGGCGACCGGTTCCTGCTTCACTCCGAGGACGCAGAGCTGTTCGCACTGCTCCTCCTGCGGACAGACGCGACCGCAGACGGCAGGGAAGCTGGTGGTCTCCTTGAGCTTGGCGATGGCGCCGGCTGGATCGCCAGCCTCGATCATCCTGACGAAGGCGGGAATGTCGATGCCCACCGGGCAGCCGTTCACGCACTTGGGCTTCTTGCACTGCAGGCAACGGCTGGCCTCAAGCATGGCCATGTCGTCGTCGTAGCCGGTGGTCACCTC